>NZ_JACCAS010000001.1:3477358-3793482 GCF_013409255.1 Paraburkholderia bryophila | reverse complement strand
GAAAGCCGCGACCGACCAGCGGACGGTCAGTTTTGCTTACGGCACGCGCTACGTAAAACGCCCGGAAGCCTTCGAGGTGGACCCGCTCGCGCTAAACCTGGCAAAGGCTCGCGAAAATCCGGGCACACGGCGGTATCCACTGCCGGCGGTCGGAGAATTTGGCGGCATTCGCGACGCCGCTCCGGACGCCTGGGGCCGGCGCGTCATCGAGGCCCAGCTCCATGCCGCGCCGAATAGCCTCGACGAATTCACCTATCTGCTGGAAGCCGGCAGCGATCGGGTCGGCGCGCTCGACGTTCGCGAACGCCTCGACACACCGCCCCGACAGGCCGCCGGCAATATGCTGGGCTTGCCGTATCTGCTCCAGGCAGCGGCGGCCGTCGAAGCAGGCGAACCGATTCCGGCGAATCTCCTGCCCTACCTGGGCGGCGCACCGTCGGCCGGCGGCGCGCGTCCCAAAGCGTCTGTACGCGACGAACAAGGCGTGCTGTGGCTCGCCAAATTTCCGGCAAAAAACGACGCCTACAACCTGGCGATTGTCGAGGCAGGCGCTCTGGAACTGGCCCGTGCGGCCGGTCTGACGGTGCCGCCGGTGCGGATCATCGCCGTGGGCGACCATCCGGTTCTGCTGATTCGCCGGTTCGACCGTTTCTGGGCGCCGGCGGGCCAGCCGCTCACGGCCATGGCGCGCGGCTACGACACCGAGCCGCAGGAGGGATTCACCGAAGGACGCATTCCGCAAGTCAGCGCGCTGACCTTGATGGCTTGCCCGGAGATGGAATCGATCGCCAAGGGCTACAAGGATCTCGCGCAGACCATCCGCGAGCAGGTTCATCCCCAGTGCATTGCGCGCGACAACGAAGAGCTGTTCGCCCGGATGGTGCTCAACATCTTCGTGACCAACGACGACGACCACTTGCGCAATCACGCGTTCTCCTACGACGCGCAGTTACAGGGCTGGCGGCTGAGCCCCTTGTACGACGTGGTCCCGCGACCGTCCGCATCACAGGAGAGGCGCTTGCATCTGAGCGTTGGAACCCAGGGAAAACTGGCCACACTGGACAACGCCATGAGCGAATTCGCGGCCTTCGTGCCGGATCGCCCCGCCGCCCTCGGCGTTATCCGCCGCGTCTGGGGCGCGGTTCGAAGCTGGAAGACCGTCTTCGAAGCCCAGGGCGCGACCCCGTCGCTCATCCGGATTCTCGAGCAAGCCATTCGGCCTTTGAACGAGATTGCCAGCGCGAAGCTCGAACACGAATTGCGCCGTACCATCTAGAACCACGGCGCATCGCACAACGCATCATGGTTATTAAAATGCAATGTGCCCGACGTTTTCCATGCGCAAAGCAAGCTCCTGTCCGTCTGGACGCACCCTTTTCGGTTGTGCTACCTTACGCGCACTTGCAACGCCCGCTCCACCTTGCTGCTGAACCTCAGCAGAATCCAGCACGAGCCGCCTCCACGAAGGCGGCTTTTTTGTAGTGGCGGCGGCCCGGCGGCGCGATTCGCCGCGCACGGTGCTGACAAACCGCGCGTGCGAACCACGGCGGCCCATGGCCCATGTCACGCGCAATACACCGCGAGCGCGGAGCGCCGCGTAGCGATACGCCGCCCGAGCCGCGCAGCCCTGACCCTTGTAGCAGCATCGACAATGATCCACGATCCCAACGACGCCGGCCTGCCGGACGACCTCCCTACGCCATCCAGCGCAGCCGACGACCACCCCGCCACCGGCGACGCCGCCGCGCCGCAAGGCGAAGCCCTGCACCTGCGCCGCATCCGCAGCTTCGTGACGCGCGCCGGCCGCGTCTCGACCGGCCAGCGCCGCGCAATGGACGAACTTGGCCCGCGCTACCTGGTGCCGTACACGCCGCAACAACCCGACTGGAACAGCGTGTTCGGTCGTGCCGCGCCGCGCGTACTGGAAATCGGCTTCGGCATGGGCGCGACCACGGCGGAGATCGCCTCGCACCGGCCTGACGACGATTTCCTCGGCGTTGAAGTACACGAGCCTGGCGTCGGTGCGCTGCTGAAACTGATGGGCGAGCAGAACGTGTCGAACATCCGCATCATTCAGCACGACGCGGTGGAAGTGCTCGAGCAGATGATCGCGCCGGACAGCCTCGACGGCGTGCACATCTTCTTTCCGGATCCGTGGCACAAGGCGCGTCATCACAAACGCCGGCTGATCCAGCCGAAGTTCGTCGCGTTGCTGGTGTCGCGGCTGAAACCGGGCGCGTATCTGCACTGCGCGACCGACTGGCAAAACTACGCCGAGCAGATGCTCGAAGTACTCGGCGCCGAACCGGCGCTGGCCAATACCGCCGACGGTTATGCGCCACGTCCCGACTATCGTCCGGTGACGAAGTTCGAGCGCCGCGGGCTGCGGCTCGGCCACGGTGTATGGGATCTCGTATTCCGCAAACGCGGCTGACGGCAACGTCTCAGACAGGGCGCTAAAACCGCCGTCGCCAAGCAAAAAGGTCCGCAAACGCGGACCTTTTTTCATGGTTGAGGCTAAAAGCAAGGCGCGAGAAAACTCAATCCGCCCAACTCAACGCGCCGCTATAACCAACCAGCAGAATCAACAAACCGAAGCCGATCCGATACCACGCAAACACCGTGAAATCGTGCGCGGCGATATAGCGCAGCAACCAGCGCACGCACGCGAACGCACTGACAAAGGCCGCCACGAAGCCGAGCGCGAAGCTGCCGAGCGCATCGACGGAAAGCAGGTGCCAGTCTTTATAGAGCTCGTAAGCGGTTGCGCCGAAAATGATCGGAATCGCGAGGAAGAACGAAAATTCGGTGGCGACGCGCCGTTCGAGACCGAACAACATCCCGCCGATGATCGTCGAGCCCGAGCGCGACATGCCCGGAATCAGCGCGAAACACTGCGCGAGGCCGACTTTCAACGCGTCGAGCGGGCTCAGTTCGTCGACGTTTTGCACGCGCGCCGGCGCATTGCCACGCGCGCGCTGCCGCGCTTCTGCCCACAGAATCACCACACCGCCCGCCACCAGCGCGAACGCGACCGGCACCGGCGAAAACAGCGCCGCCTTGATCGACTTCTCGAACAGCAAGCCGAGCACGATCGCCGGAATCGTCGCAATGATCACGTTCAGCGTGAAGCGGCGCGCGTCGGGACGGCTCGGCAAGCCGGTCACCACACTGCCGATACGCCGCCGGAATTCCCAGCACACAGCGAGAATCGCGCCGAGCTGGATCACGACATCGAAGGTTTTCGCGTGCGCGTCCGTGAAATTCAGCAGGCTGCCCACGACGATCAGATGCCCGGTGCTCGACACCGGCAAAAATTCCGTCAACCCTTCGACGACGCCCAGAATCAGCGCCTTGCAAGCCATTAGCCAGTCCATCCGTGACCCTCATCGCGGTAAATAGTCGGAACGACAGGGCCTGCACGGTCAGGCGCGGCCCTGACGGCCGCGCGCCACGTCATTTCTCGACGATCTGCACACGTATGCCGTTTGTAAGGATCGTGATTGTACCGGGTTCGTAATTCACGCCGGCAAATTGCAACTGTTCGGGCTTGAAGGTGTAAATCGGATAGTTGGTCAGCAATTGGGTGGCGAGCACCGCCGCCGCGGCGCTGATCTGTTGCGTATAGACCTGCGCCTGGCCGCTCACGCTGACGTTGTCGACGTTCGGCGACTTCAGCACGACCGACTTGCTGGCGGCGTCGTAGGCGAGTTCGCTCGATAGCGTGAAGACGCCGTCGACCGGCTGCGGCATGAACGGGCTTGCGAAACGCGCGTCGAGCTTCACCGAGATGCGGTTCGCGTCCGGCAGGAAGCCGACCACCGGGTTGGATAGCGCGACGTCGAACACTTGCGAAACCGTGCGCTGATACGGGAATTTGCGCTGCACCGCGTCCTGCACCTGCTGCTGCGAGAACGTGTAGTGCGAGGGGATGAACGGGAAAGTCGGCGTCGCGCAGGCGGCCAGCGAGATGGTGATGCCCAGCGCGCTACAGCTTGTCAGCGCGGCGAGCAGAAAACGGCGCCGGGCCGGCGCGGTGGGTTCAATCATGCGGAATCTCCTGAAGAAGGTTGGTTGTTCACGCGGTAGGAGTCGGGGCGGTTGCGTCATTACGCGGCCGGGTTTGCACTTCGAGTTGCGTCAGCCAGGCGAGGGCTTCGTCGCGCTCCGTGCCGCACATGTCCATCTGCGGTTGCAGACCGGAACAGCACGCCGGCCGCTCCGGTTGACCGAAGATCGCGCAGCGCAGATCGTCGCCGAGTTGCACGCAACGCACGCCTGCCGGCTTACCGTCAGGCATGCCGGGAATCGGACTCGAAATCGACGGCGCGATACAGCACGCGCCGCAATCGGGCCGGCACGCGTGACCCGCGACGCGAAACGGCGACTCGCGTTTCCCCGCGCTGCCCGCCACGGCGTTTTGCGCCGGGTTCCGCACGTCGATCTGCCCTTCGTTTTGCCCTTCGTTTCGCACTTGATCTTTCACTTCGTTCACCGCTTCGCCCACCACGTCATTCGTCGCGTCATCGACAACCTCATCCACCGCCGCACTCACACCATTTCCCTAAACTCACCCACCGCCAACATCCCGTAGACCCGCATTGTGCCATCGCATTCCATGCGACCTTTTTACGCAATCCAGCAAACGGCCGCTCACGTAAACTCAGAGGATCACAAAGGCCACGCTCAAGAGGCACAGACCGGTGGTGTCCGATCCCGATCCGCTCAGGCAAAGTGCGCCCGAGCATGCCTCTTCCAAGGTGGCCAACCAACCCGAGCCCCTCATGACCACCGCCGAGACGCTGTTTCGCCCCGACCTGCTCGCCAAATACAGCGCGAACGGTCCACGGTATACGTCCTATCCGACCGCGCTGCAGTTCCGCGACGAGTTCGATCCCGCCGACTACCTGCGCGCCGCCGCCGACCCGGGCGCCGCCACGACGGACCTCTCGCTGTACTTCCACATCCCGTTCTGCGACACCGTGTGCTTCTACTGCGGCTGCAACAAGGTCGCGACAAAAAACCGCGCCCACGCGCGGCCCTACCTCGACCAGTTGAAGCGCGAGATGGCGTTACAAGCCGCCTGTTTCGACACGCGACGTCCGGTGTCGCAACTGCATTTAGGCGGCGGCACGCCGACCTTCCTGTCGCACGACGAAATGGCGGAGCTGATGGCCGCCGCGCGCGAACACTTCGCGCTGCTGCCCGAAGCCGAAGGCGAGTATTCGATCGAAGTCGATCCGCGTGAGGCATCGCCCGATACGATCGCGCATTTGCGCCAGCTCGGCTTCAACCGGCTCAGCCTCGGCGTGCAGGATTTCGATCCGGTCGTGCAGCAGGCCATCAACCGCATTCAGCCGCTCGACATGACCGCGTCGGTCATGCAAGCCGCGCGCGAAACCGGCTTTCATTCGATCGGCGTCGATCTGATCTACGGCCTGCCGCATCAAACGGTCGAGAGCTTCAGCCGCACGCTCGACACGATGCTCGAACTTGCGCCGGATCGCCTCTCGGTGTTCGCTTACGCGCATATGCCGCAGATCTTCAAGATGCAACGGCAGATGGACCCGGCCACGCTGCCGTCACCGACAGCGCGGCTCGCGATCCTGCAGCGGGTGGTCGAGCGCCTGACCGGCGCAGGGTATGTGTACATCGGCATGGATCACTTCGCGCTACCCACCGACGAGCTCGCGCGCGCCCAGGCGCAGCGTACCTTGCACCGCAATTTCCAGGGCTACAGCACGCGCGCGGAATGCGATCTGATCGGCTTCGGTGCGTCGTCGATCGGCAAGGTCGGCGATGTCTACGCGCAGAACATCAAGGACCTGCCCGGCTACGCCGCGGCGATCGACGCAGGCCGGCTCGCGATCACACGCGGCGTGCGCCTCACTGCCGACGACCGTCTGCGCCGCGACGTAATAACGCAACTGATGTGCAATCTGGAACTCCGCTTCGACGAATTCGAAGCGGCCTACGGCATTCGCTTCGCCGACACGTTCGAGCCCGAGCTGGAGCGTCTGCGCGGTTTCGAGGACGATGGACTGGTCACGCTCGGCGCCGGCAAGCTCGAAGTGCGAATGGCCGGACGCATGCTGGTGCGCAACATCGCGATGGTGTTCGATCGCTACCTCGGCCAGCAGACACTCGAACGATTTTCGCGGACGGTTTGACGGCATCGCGGCTCGAATCGAGCAACCGGCTTGCCCGTCGTCCGATTTTTTGCCATAATCTGCGTCTTCGCCGCGCGCCATGTTTCTGACGCGTGTGCTGCAAGACCTGCCCAGGTGGTGAAATTGGTAGACGCAGGGGACTCAAAATCCCCCGCCGCAAGGCGTGCCGGTTCGATTCCGGCCCTGGGCACCAAATCGAATTCGAGTTTGACCAGCTAGTTTGAGTAAAACCCGCGAGAGCATAAAGCTTCGCGGGTTTTTTTATGCGCGCGTGTTTATGCTTCTGCCGCGCCCAACGGCGCCGACAACGCACGCAATATGTTCATCGCGTCATCGACACGCTCGGCCGGCACGAACAGATGGTCGTGATAGAAGGCCGACACCACGTTGCACGCGATTCGCGCTTGCGCCAGCTTCGTCGAGATAACGGCCAGAAAACCCACCGCGGCAAGATCCGAATGAACCGTCAACGTAATCATGCGCGCGGTGAAGTCGTAGGCGATGCCGAGGCGATCGGCATCCGACTGATCGAGAATCGCCGTCAGACCTTCGGCTTCGTTGAACAGACAGACCGCATTGACGCCCGCCGGCAGACGGCGATCGGCAAAGCTACAGAAAACATAAGCCGGTGCAGCAACGACCGGCGTCATGTCACGCAGCAACTGTTCGAGATCTCGGCTCGCTTCCATCGCTCTGCTCCTTATTGCCTTATTGCCCGGCCACTCGCGCCCCGCCCTGCAGCGCCGCGCGCCGACGCTTGAACAGATAGCCGACCCACATCGCCACCAGCCACGCCGGCACGAGCCACACCGATACCGACAGCCCCGGCGTCATCGCCAGAATCACGAGCACCAGCGCCATGAACGCGAGGCAGATGTAGTTGCTAACCGGGAACCAGATCGACTTGAACACCAGCGTCTCGCCCGCCGCCACCATCGCCTTGCGCGACTTCAGATGCGTCAGGCTGATCAGCGCCCAGTTCAGCACCAACGCGGCAACGACCAGCGCCATCAGCAGACCGAGCGCTTCGGCGGGAATCAGATAGTTGACGATCACGCAGGTGAACGTGGCGAGCGCCGACAAACCGATCGCCATATACGGCACGCCGCGACGGTCGACTTTCATCAGCGAGCGCGGCGCATTGCCCTGCTCCGCGAGACCGTAGAGCATGCGGCTATTCGCATACACGCCGCTGTTGTACACCGACAGCGCCGCCGTCAGCACCACCACGTTGAGCACGTTCGCAGTCAGCGTCGAACCGATCTGCGAGAAGATCATCACGAACGGGCTGCCGCCGGCCGCCACTTCATTCCACGGATACAGCGAGAGCAACACCGTCAGCGAGCAGATGTAGAAAATCAGGATCCGGTAGATCACCTGATTCACCGCTTTCGGAATGCTCTTTTGCGGCTGATCGGCCTCGGCTGCCGTGATACCGATCAACTCCAGCCCGCCGAACGAGAACATGATGACCGCGAGCATCATGAAGAGGCCGTGAAAGCCGTGTGGGAAGAAGCCGCCATGGCTCCACAGATTGGTGATCGACGCTTGCGGGCCGCCGTGACCGCTGAACAGCAGATAGCCGCCGAACACGATCATGCCGATCACCGCGACCACCTTGATGATCGCGAACCAGAATTCGGTCTCGCCATACGCCTTGACGTTGGCAAGATTGATCGCGTTGATCGCGACGAAACACACCAGCGCCGAGATCCACGACGGCACACCTGGCCACCAGTAATGCACGTAGGTGCCGACCGCGGTCAGCTCGGCCATGCTCACGAGCACGTACAGCACCCAGTAATTCCAGCCCGACAGAAAGCCGGGAAAATCGCCCCAATACTTGTACGCGAAGTGGCTGAACGAGCCGGCCACCGGTTCCTGCGCCACCATTTCGCCGAGCTGCCGCATGATCATGAACGCGATGATGCCGCCGATCGCGTAGCCGAGAATCATCGACGGGCCCGCTGCCTGCAACACGCTGGCGGAGCCGAGAAACAAGCCGGTGCCGATCGCGCCGCCCAGCGCGATCAACTGGATATGGCGATTCTTCAGCCCGCGCTTCAGGCCGTCTTGCTGCTGTGCACTATTCAACATTGCGCCCCAGTGTATGGATATCGATCGCCCGATCGGACTTATGGTCCCTGCCGGGCAGAACCGGAAATTTTACCGTGGCCGATATAAGTCAAATACTGGGACCAACCCGCGCTTCGTTCAGCGCCGCACTTAACGGCGCGGTTAGGGATTGTCACTGGCCTGGGGCTTCTGTATGGTCGCCTAGTCGAGGTTCCCGCCTCCGGAGATTCAACATGTTGCCCAAACGCCTGCTTTGCGCCGCTGCTTTGTGTCTCTGTTTCACGGGGACGGGCGTACTCGCCCAAACCGCGGCGCCTGCCGAGGCGCCCATGGCGACACCCAACATGGCGCCCTCTCCCGAACCCGCCGACGAGCCCGGCATGGAAGCCAGCGCGCCCGAAGCGCCCGCTTTGCCCGCAGCCCAGCCCCCCATGACGCCGCCCACGCCTGCGGCGCAAGCCCCTGCTCCCACACCCACCGCCGCTGCGCCCACGCCGCCCGCCGCGCCGATGACCGGCCCCGTGCGCAACATCGTGCTGGTGCACGGCGCGTTCGTCGACGGGTCGAGCTGGAATGGCGTGGTCGCCAAATTGCAGCAGAAGGGTTATCACGTGAGTTCGGTGCAAAACCCGCTGACGTCCCTAGCGGATGACGTCGCCGCGACCCGCCGCGTGCTCGCGCGTCAGGACGGACCGACCATGCTGGTGGGCCATTCGTGGGGCGGCGTCGTGATCACCGAGGCGGGCGCGAATGCGCCGAATGTAGCGGGTCTCGTGTACATCGCGGCGATTGCGCCGGACCTTCACGAATCGACCCAGGACCTGATGAAGCGCGCCCAGCCGATGCCGGCGGCGCAGGCCATCATTCCGGATGCGAGCGGTTTTCTGTGGCTCGATCGCACCAAATATCATGCGGACTTTGCCGCCGACGTACCCGAGAATCTCACGCGCGTACTCGCCACCGCGCAAGTGCCGATCGCCGCAAAGGCGTTCAGCGAAACGGTCAGTCATGTCGCGTGGAGAGAAAAACCGTCGTGGTATGTGTTGACGACGAAAGACCGCGCCGTGTCGCCGGACGTCGAAAAATTCATGGCCGACCGGATGGGCGCGAAGATCGTGCCGATGGCGTCGAGCCATCTCGCGCCGGTGTCGCATGCGGGTGCGATTGCCGACGTGATCGATCGCGCGGCGCGGGAATTGAGCCGGCAGCAGTAGCGGCTAACGCGTGGTGCGTGCGTATGCGCGGCAGCGTGGCCGTGCATACGCTAACTTCTTTCGCAATCCGACCGCGCATTAGCGGTCGCAAAGCACTTCAGCAACTCAGCAACTCAGCGCCTCACCACCTCAGCGCAGATTCGTCGTCGCCAATTCGACGATCTCGTCACCGCGTCCGTTCAGCACCGCCTTCAGCATATAAAGACTGAAGCCCTTCGCCTGCGCCCATTGAATCTTCGGCGGCATCGCGAGTTCGTGCTTCGCGGTCGTCACGTCGATCACCGCCGGTCCCGGATGCGCGAAGGCTTCGCGCAGCGCCGGTTCGATGTTCTCCGACAGTTCGATACGAACACCGTAAATGCCCGCGCCGCGCGCAATCGCCGCGAAGTCGGTGGTCGCGAGATCGGTGCCAGCTTCCAGATAGCCGCCGGCCTTCATCTCCATCGCGACGAAACCGAGCACGCTGTTGTTGAACACCACGACCTTGATCGGCAGATTGAGCTGACGCGCGGTGAGCAGATCGCCGAGCAGCATCGACAGCCCGCCGTCGCCGGATAGCGAAATTACCTGACGGCCCGGCTCGGCGGCTTGCGCACCGAGTGCCTGCGGCATCGCGTTCGCCATCGAGCCGTGATTGAACGAGCCGTGCAGACTGCGCTTGCCGTTCATGGTCAGATAGCGCGCGGCCCAGAGCGTCGGCGTGCCGACGTCGGCGGTCAGCACGGCGTCTTCGTTCGCGACCTTGTCGATGATGCTGGCGAGGTACTGCGGATGAATCGCGCGCCCCGGCGCGGACGGACGCGCCAGATCGTCGAGCCCTTTGCGTGCTTCCGTATAGTGTTTGCGCGCGTTATCGAGGAAGCCCCGGTCGGTCTTGCGCTGGAGCTTCGGCAGCAACGCCTGCAAGGTCGCCTTGACGTCGCCGACCAGACCCAGCTTCAACGGCGTGCGCTTGCCGAGCGCGGAGCCGTTCCGGTCGATCTGCACCACGGAGCCGTGCGACGGATAGAAGTTGCGATACGGGAAGTCGGTGCCGAGCATCACGAGCGTGTCGCACGACATCATCGCGTGATAGCCGGAGCTGAAGCCGATCAACCCCGTCATGCCGACGTCGAACGGGTTGTCCCACTCCACGAACTGCTTGCCGCGCAACGCATGCACGGTCGGCGCGCCGAGCTGATCGGCGAACGCGACCACTTCGTCGTGCGCGCCCTCGCAGCCGCTGCCGCACAGCAGCGTCACCGCGCCGGCCTGATTCAGCAGATCGGCGAGACGGGCGAGATCGGGCTCGGATGGCGTCAGCGTCGAACGTTCCAGCGTGCCGGACCATGCCGGCGTGATGTCGGGTGCGTCGCTGAGCGCAACATCTCCCGGCAGCACGATCACCGCGACGCCGCGCTCTTCGATCGCGGTGCGCATGGCGCGCTCCAGCACGCGCGGAAACTGCGACGGATTCGTCACGAGCTCCACGAAGTGGCTGCACTCCTTGAACAACTCTTGCGGATGCGTTTCCTGAAAGTAGCCGAGACCGATTTCCGACGAAGGAATGTGCGCGGCGATCGCGAGCACAGGTTGATGATTACGGTGACAGTCGTAGAGACCGTTGATCAGATGCAGGTTGCCGGGACCGCAACTGCCCGCGCAGACGGCGAGCTTGCCGGTCGCCGCGGCATCGGCGCCGGCGGCGAAGGCCGCGACCTCTTCGTGACGCGTGTGCATCCAGCGAATCGAACCGACCCGCTGCAAGCTGTCCGACAGGCCATTCAGGCTGTCGCCCGTCACGCCCCAGATCCGCTCGACATCTGCTGCCGCCAGGGTTTTGGCCAGATAATCCGCGATAGTCTGCTTACCCATGCTGTACTCCGCTCAGTGAGAAAGACGGTACTTTTTGGAAAACAGAGAGTACCGCGTCCTCACCGAACGTGTGCGCTGCGTGTACTTCTTTACAGTCGGCAGCAATCCGTAAACGAGTTGAAAATGGCCGCACGTGATTTGCGCGCAACCGTAGCGCGGGCTGCCCGGCTAGCGCAGCATGAACGACATCGCGGACAGGCAGTTCAGCATACGCACTGTGTGCTCCGCCGACGCCGCGTCGAAACGCAACGTGACCGCGTCGACGCGTGTAAGCGTCGGCCATTGGCAGAACAGATCGGCGAGCGCGCTGGTCTGCACGCGCAGTTCGCACGCAACCGGCTGCACCGCCGCACGCGTGGCCTGCGGCGCGCGGCCACCGTCGAGATGTTGACGGACCACTTCGCGCGCCGCCGTTTCGATCGCCTCGCGCGCATTCGCCGGCGACTGCGTGACACCGCTCGACTGGCCCGTCGCGCTCTTGGTGACGACAAAACGTGCGCCGGGAAAACGCGGCGCAGTTTCCTCGGCGAACACATCGTCGCCGGATAAAAGCGCTACCTGTGCCCCATATTCTTCCGCCAGCGCGCCATAAATACCCGCCTCGCCGACTTCCACGCCGTTCAGCGACACGCGCGCGAACGCGAAGCTGTTGATCGTATGCGCGAGGATGCCGCGCGTTTGCGACTTGGCGTGATAGCCGATCATGAAGACCAGCGCCGCGCCATATTCAAGGCCGGCCATCATGCCCAGCGTGCGCGGTTTGCCGAGCACCACCAGCGCGCGCGGATCGAGCAGATCGGGCAGCAGATTGCGGAAGCCGCCGTGCGAGTCGTTGACCCACACTTGCGTGGCGCCGCCGGCGAACGCACCTTCGATCGCGGCGTTGGCTTCGAGCGTCATCCAGCGGCGCGCGGCTTCGTATTCGCCGTTGCCCGCGCGCGTTTGCTCGGGATGAAACACGCCGGCCACGCCTTCGATGTCGGCGGAAATGAGGACTTTCATCAGCGAGCGGAGTTGAGTAGTTGGGAAAGATCGGGCGCGCTGTCGTGGAGCGACAGACGTCGATGACCGTCGCGTCCGGTCACCGACACAGCGTTCCACAACGCGTCGACGATGGCCTGCTCGACGCTGTCCGCGCAGGCGCGAAACAGCGGGTCCAGACGTTCATCGGCGAGTAGCGGCGGCAGCGTGACGAATTGCGCTTCGTGCGGCACGGTGTACGCGGTCGAAAACGCCAGCGCGATATCGCCGCTGCCGTGGCCGTACACGGAGCCGGTGCGCGCAAGACCGGCTGCCGCGCGTAGCGAGAGACGCTTGAGTTGACGTGCGTCGAGCGGCGCATCGGTGGCGACGATCATGATGATCGAGCCTTGCTCGGGCTTCGTCGTGGTCGAAGCGTTCGCAGTTGCAGCCGCGCGTTCGCTCAGCATGCGGCCGAGCGGCACGCCGTCGAGCGTCAGCATCGGCAAGCGGCCAAAGTTCGCCAGCACCAGCGCGCCGACGGTATAACGTTGCCCTGCGGCCTCCACCACGCGCGACGCGTTGCCCATACCGCCCTTCAGATCGAAGCACGACATACCGCGCCCCGCCCCCACCGAACCGCTGGCAACCTCGGCGCTCGCGGCCGCGTACGCGTCGTCGAAATGTTGCGGGCCAACCGCCATTGCCTGGATATCGTTCAGATAGCCGTCGTTGCACTCGAACACCAACGGACTGACCGTCGACCACTCGCGCCCGATTCGCGGATTCGCACGAATCGCCGCGCGAATCTGCGCCTGTGCAACGGCGGCGGCGCCGAACGTATTGGTCAACGCAATCGGCGTTTCCAGCGTGCCGAGTTCCTCGACCTGCACGAGCCCGATACTCTTGCCAAAGCCGTTGATCACCGACACCGCGGCGGGCACCTTGTCGCGAAACGGATCGCCGCCATGCGGGCGAATCACGGTCACGCCGGTTTGCAGCGCGCCTTCGTCGAGCGTGCAATGTCCGACGGTTACGCCCGGCACATCGGCAATCGTGCCGAGCGGACCGCGCGGCAAAGCGCCGATATGCGGCGCGTTTTCAGCAGAGGACACGCTCATGCGCGGTCGAGCTTCGGATCGAGCGCATCGCGCAAACCGTCGCCGAGCAGGTTGAACGCAAGCACGGTCACGAAGATCGCCAGACTCGGAAACAGCGCGATATGCGGTGCGGTGACCATATCGGCGCGCGCTTCGTTGAGCATCGCGCCCCACTCGGGAGTGGGCGGTTGCGCACCGAGTCCGAGAAACGACAGACTCGCGGCGGTAATGATCGAAGTGCCGATACGCATCGTGAAGTACACCACGACCGACGAAATCGTCCCCGGCAAAATATGGCGCACGATGATGGTCCAGTCCGACGCGCCGATACTGCGCGCCGCTTCGATATACGTGAGCTGCTTGAGCATCAGCGTGTTGCCGCGCACGAGCCGCGCGAACGCCGGAATGCTGAAGATCGCCACCGCGCAGATCACGTTGATCATGCCGTTGCCGAGAATCGCCACCACGCCGATGGCGAGCAGAATGCCGGGGAACGCGAACAGCACGTCGGCCACCCGCATCACGACGCGATCCCACCAGCCTTCGTAATAGCCGGCCAGCAGGCCGAAGAACGTGCCGATCAGCGCGCCGATCGCGACCGAGAGAAACCCGGCCGCGAGCGAAATGCGCGAGCCCGCCAGAATGCGGCTGAAAATATCGCGGCCCAGCGAATCGACGCCGAACCAGTGCGCCGCCGAAGGCCCCGCGTTCAACGCGTCGTAGTCGAAGAAATTCTCCGGGTCGTACGGCACCAGATGCGGTGCGGCGATCGCGACCACGATCAGCAGCAGCACGAAAATGCCGGCGCCGAGCGCCACATGCTGCTTACGGAATTTGCGCCAGAACTCGCTCCACGGCGTGCGGATCGTTTTCTCGACGATAGCGGCCTTGGCCGCATTCGCCTCGGTTGCGGAGATGCTCATGCGGGCCTCACTTGAAACGGATGGTCGGATTGATCACGGCGTACAACACGTCCACGATCAGATTGATGATGATGAATTCAAGCGAGAACAACAGTACCTCAGCCTGAATCACCGGATAGTCGCGCATCGACACAGCGTCCACCAGCAGGCGTCCGAGGCCCGGCCAGTTGAACACCACCTCGACCACGATCGAGCCGCCCAGCAGAAAACCGAATTGCAGCCCCATCATCGTGATGACGGGAATCAGCGCGTTACGCAGACAGTGTTTGAGGATCACGAGACGTTCGGGCACGCCCTTGGCGCGCGCGGTCCGCACGAAGTCCTCGTTCAGCACCTCGACGAACGAAGCCCGCGTGAAGCGCGCCATCACCGCCGCGACCGCCGCGCCGAGCGTCAGCGAAGGCAGCACGTAGCTCTGCCACGAACCGTCGCCGACCACCGGCAGCCAGCCGAGCTTCACCGAGAAAATTTCCATCAGCACCATGCCGAGCGCGAAGGCCGGAAACGAAATGCCCGACACCGCGAGCGTCATGCCGAGCCGGTCGGGCCAGCGGTTGCGCCACACCGCCGAGACAATGCCGATGCCCATACCCAGCACGACCGCCCACACCATGCTGGCGAGCGTGAGCAGCAGTGTCGGCATGAAGCGCTCACCGATTTCCTCGCTGACCGGCCGCTTGCTGCGCGTCGAGACACCGAAATCGCCGTGCGCGATCTTCACGAAAAAGTTGACGAACTGCTGCGGCATCGGTTTGTCGAGACCGAGATCCGTGCGCACCAGCGCGACGGTCGCCTCGTCCGCTTCGGGACCGGCGGCGAGCCGCGCCGGATCGCCCGGCAACAGATGCACGAACAGGAACACCAGCACGGCGACGATAAAGAGCGTCGGCAGCAGGCCAAAGAGACGTTTGACGAGGAAGTTCAGCATGAAACCCAATCCGGCAATGATGCGGGTAACGAATGATCCGGTGCGGCCCGTGAGGCAGGACTGTTCACACTCCGGCGTATTCATCGAACACGCCGGAGCACGAACGGTCAGCCGATCACTTGATCGCGATCTCGTCGAAATTGAACGAACCGTCCGGCGCCACGTACGCACCCGACAGACGCTTGCTGCGCGCGTACACGACCTTCTCCTTGACGAGGAAGATCCACGGCGCGTCGGCCCAGATGCGCTTTTGCGCGTCGGTGTAGAGCGCGGCCTTCTGCGTGCGGTCGGTGGTTTCGAGCGCCTGCTTCAGATCGTTGTCGACCGTGTCGTTCTTGTAGTACGCGGTATTGACCATCTTCGGCGGGAACGATACTGAGCCGAGCAACGGCGTGATCGCCCAGTCGGCTTCACCCGTCGACGACGACCAGCCCGCGTAATACATGCGCACCGGCGCGGTGGCCGGGTCCTGCGCGCTTTCCACCTTGGCGACGCGCTGCCCTGCTTCGAGCGCTTCGACCTGCGCCTTGATGCCCACTTGCGCGAGTTGCTGCTGCACGAACTGGATCACCTTCTGCGCGGTCGAGTAGTTATACGCGGACCACAGCGTGGTTTCGAAACCGTTCGGATAGCCCGCTTCCTTCAGCAGTTCACGCGCCTTCGCCGGATCGTACGGCCACGGCCCGAGCTTCACCGCGTAGTCGACGCCTTGCGGCACCACGCCGTCGGCCGGCGTCGCATAACCGGCGAACGCGACCTTGGTCAGCGCGTCCTTGTTGACCGCGTAGTTCAGCGCCTCACGCACCTTCGGGTTGTCGAACGGCTTCTGGTTCATGTTCAGGCTGATATAGCGCTGAATAATGGACGGCGACGCGATCAGATCGACCTTCGGGCTCGCCTGCAATTGCGCGGCCTGTTCGAACGGCACCTGGAACGCGAAATCGGCTTCGCCGGTGCGCATCAGCGCGGCGCGCGTGTTGTTGTCGACCACCGGCTTCCAGTCGATCGCGTCGACCTTCGGATAGCCCTTCTTCCAGTAACCCGCGAACTTCTTCACCGTCAGGTCGCCGGCCGGATCCCACTTGACCAGTTCGAACGGCCCCGTGCCCACCGGATGAAACGCGATGTCCTTGCCGTACTTCTTCAGCGCGTCCGGCGAAATCATCACCGCCGACGGATGCGCCAGTACGTTGACGAAGGCCGAGAACGGCGCCTTCAGCGTGATCTTCACCGTGTACGGATCGACCACTTCGGTCTTCTCGATACGGCTGAACATGTTGTAGCGTTTCAGCTTGTTGGCCGGATCGGTCACGCGGTCGAAGTTCGCTTTCACCGCTGCCGCATTGAAGTCGGTGCCGTCCTGGAACTTGACGCCGTGGCGCAGCTTGAACGTATAAACCTTCGCATCCGGGCTGGCTTCAACGCTGTCGGCCAGCACGTTGACCAGCTTCATGTCCTTGTCGAAACCGAACAGCCCTTGATAGAACGACTTCGCGACAGCTTGCGACAGCGTGTCGTTCGCATCGTACGGATCGAGCGTCGTGAAGGTCGATGCGACGGCCATCACGGCCGTGGTCTCGGCATGCGCCACATTGCCCGCGAGCATCGCGAACACCACCGCGCCGCCGCTGACCAGCGCGCGCAAACGAAACGGAGAAGACGGGACCAGCAGGTTCATGAGGTTGGCTCCAGGCTGCGAAATGAAAACGGGTTAAGGGGCTGCGAGAGGAAACGGTTTTTTTCTTTGGCTTGTCGGTCTAGTAAGCGCCGCCAACGCGGTGCTGCGCGACGAAGTGATCCGGGCCCACCGCCACCAGCGGCGCGACCGTCGGCTCGTCGTTCAGCGCGCGGATCGGGCTTGGAATTTCATCGGCGGCGAGCATGCGTTTGGCGTGACGGCGCGCGGGATCGGCAACCGGCACCGCGCCCATCAGCTTCTTCGTGTACGGATGCTGCGGCGCTTCGAACACCGCGCGGCGCGGACCGATTTCGACGATCTGGCCGAGATACATCACCGCCACGCGATGGCTGACGCGCTCCACCACGGCCATATCGTGCGAAATGAACAGATAGGCCACACCGAGTTCGCGCTGCAGATCGAGCATCAGGTTGACGATTTGCGCCTGCACCGACACGTCGAGCGCGGAGACGGATTCGTCGGCGATCACGACTTTGGGGTTCAACGCCAGCGCACGGGCAATCGCGATCCGTTGCCGCTGGCCACCGGAGAATTCATGCGGATAACGGCGCGCGGCTTCGGGCGGCAAACCGACCTTATCGAGCAGCCACGCGACGCGCGCCTGCGCTTCGGCGCCCTGCGCGACGCCATGCACGAGCAGCGGCTCCATGATCGAGAAGCCGACCGTCAAACGCGGATTCAACGACGCGAACGGGTCCTGGAAAATGAACTGGATATCGCGGCGCAGCGCCTGCAACGCGGGCCCCGTCAGTGAACTGATTTCCTTGCCGGCGAACTCGATCGAGCCACTCTGACTTTCGACCAGACGCAGCAGCGAGCGACCCGTGGTCGATTTGCCGCAGCCCGACTCACCGACCAGCGCGAGCGTTTCGCCCGGCCGCAGATCGAAGCTGACTTTTTCGACCGCATGCACGCGGCCCGTGAGCCGGCCGAACACACCGGTCTTGACCGGAAAACGCGTAACCAGATCGCGCACGCGCAGAATTGGCGGCGTGCTCTCCTGCACCGGCGGCTGCGCTTCTTCGGCGACGGCGGACGCGGCACGCACCGCTTGTTCGGCGCCGCTCAAGCTGGCCTGCTCGACGGTCAGAATCGGAAACTTGGCGGGTTGATCGGTGCCCTGCATCGCGCCCAAACGCGGCACGGCGGCGAGCAACGCCTTCGTATAGGGATGCGACGGCGCGGTGAAGATCGTGTCCGACGCGCCCTCTTCCACCTTCTCGCCGCGATACATCACCAGCACGCGGTCAGCCACTTCGGCGACGACACCCATGTCGTGCGTGATGAAGATCACGCCCATGTTCATCTCGTCCTGCAAGCCGCGAATCAGTTGCAGAATCTGCGCCTGGATCGTCACGTCGAGCGCGGTGGTCGGTTCGTCGGCGATCAGCAGCGCGGGTTTGCACGACAGCGCCATCGCGATCATCACGCGCTGGCGCATGCCGCCCGACAACTGATGCGGATAGCGCGCGGCTACGCGGCGCGCCTCGGGAATCCGCACGAGGTCAAGCAGCCGCAACGTTTCGGCGAGCGCCGCCGAACGGCTCTTGCCCTGATGCAACGCGATCGCTTCGCTGATCTGATCGCCGACCGTGAAGACCGGATTGAGCGAGGTCATCGGCTCCTGAAAGATCATTGCGATGTCGGCGCCGCGAATCGAACGCATCGTGCCGGACGACGCTTTCGCGAGGTCGAGCACGCTGCCGTCGCGGCGCCGGAATGCGATGCTGCCGCCGGCAAGGCGCCCACCGCCGTGCTCGATCAGCCGCATCAACGCGAGCGAAGTCACCGATTTGCCGGAACCCGATTCGCCGACGATCGCGAGCGTCTCGCCGCGCTCGACTGTCAGCGACAGATTGCGCACCGCGTTGAAGGCCTGTTCGCCGCGTCGAAACGCGACCGACAGATCGTCGACCGCGAGCACGCGTTGCGGCGGCAGGGTTTCGATAAGCGGACGGGCGGTGTGCAATGAAGTCGGCACGGTGGTTCCTTTGAATTCGAACGCGACTAGCCAGAACGCAAGCGCAGGCGCGCGAACGTTCGAACCATGAATCAGTTAGATCCGGCGAGGCCTGCTAGCGATAGATCGCCGTCACCGGCGTTTCGCCGAGACGCGCGAAGCCGCGATACATGCCTTCGGTGTTGAACGGCAGCGTGATATTGCCGCGCGCATCGACGGCGATCAGACCGCCACGTCCGTCGATCTTCGGCAAGCGGTTCATCACCACGTCGTGAGCCGCTTCCTGCAGCGACACCTGGCGGTAGGCCATTTGCGCGGCGACGTCGTAGGCCGCGACCATACGCATGAACATTTCGCCGGAGCCGGTGGTGGAGACCGCGCAGGTGGCATCGTCCGCATAGCAGCCCGCGCCGATCAGCGGCGTGTCGCCGACCCGGCCCACCTGCTTGTTGGTAACGCCACCCGTCGAGGTCGCCGCGGCCACATGGCCGTGTCGATCGAGCGCGACCGCGCCGACCGTGCCGAACTTGCGGTTCGGGTCGATGGGTTCGTGCGGCGTGGGGTCGTCGTTGCTGCCGTTGCCTTTGTCGTTGCTTCCGTTGCCGCTGTCGTCATGCTCCGCCGACGGCGTGGCGGCGAGCGACGCACCATCATGATCGAGCATCGGGCGGTGCTGACCGCGAGCGAGCAGCCATTGACGATGACGCGCTTCGGTATGGAAATACTCGGGTTCGGCGAATTCGAGTCCCTGCGCGGCGGCGAACGCTTCCGCGCCTTCGCCGGTGAACAGCACATGCTCGCTGCGTTCCAGCACCTTGCGCGCCGCCAGAATCGGATTGCGCACGCGCTTCACGCAGCAGATCGCGCCGGCTTCGAGCGTGCTGCCGTCCATGATCGCGGCGTCCATTTCGTGCGTGCCGGCCGCCGTGTACACCGCGCCGCGGCCCGCGTTGAACAGCGGGCAATCTTCGAGCAGGCGCACCGCTTCGCTCACCGCGTCGAGCGCACTGCCGCCGTCCGCCAGCACGCGCTGGCCGGCGCTCAGCACCGCGTGCAGCGCGGCGTGGTAATCGGCTTCGGCGCTGGCCGACATCGACGCGCGCAGGATCGTCCCGGCGCCGCCATGAATGGCAATGACTGCGTTGGAGTTCATCGTTTAGCTTGGGTCTTGCTGAGGGTTCGGGTGGGTCGGGGCGTGGCCGCAACGGCTGGCTCGCTGGCCTTGCGGGGCTTGCCGGCATCGCCCGCACTACGGCTGACCGCGCGCGCGGGTCGCTCGTTCGGGCCGGCGCTCTCGGCGTGCGGATCGACCAGCCACGGCAGCACGAATTCGCTGACTTCGGCGGCGGCCTTGACCGAGCGTTTCGCCCGGTACGCGACCGCGTCGCACAGTGCTTCGATCACGGCCAGCACGGCAGAATCGGCGTTGGCCGCGAGCCGCCGGTCGGCGCGAATGTAGAGCGAGAGATCCGCGAATTGCGCGAGCGGCGAACGCGGACTGTCGGTCAGCGCAAGCACGCGAGCGCCACGGCTTGCGGCGCGGCGCGCGAGTTCGATCGTGTCTTCGACGTAACGCGGAAACGCGAGGCCGATCACGAGATCGTCCTCGTTGGAGGCGAACAGACGCCGCGCGGCGTGCGACGGGCCGCCCATCAGCGCGAGCGACTGCACGTTGTCGTGATACGGCATCAGGCCGTGCTCCATCAGCCCGGCGAGGAACGCGCTGGCGCCGTAGCCGAGCACGAACACGCGACGGGCCGCGATGATCGCTTCGACGGCGGCTTCGGCCGCGTTCTTGTCGATCGCCGTGCGGGTGGCGTGCAGATTATTAGCGGCTTGTTCGAGCGATGCGTCGAGCACAGCGTCGCCGGCCGCGAGCGACTCCTGCGCGCTGCGCAAACGCTCGACCGGCGCGAGCGTCGCTTCGAAGCCGCGCACGAGCGCGTCGCGAAACTGCGGATAGCCGTCGAAGCCAAGCGCGCGCGCGAAGCGATTCGCCGTCGCCACCGACGCGCCCACCACGCTAGCCAGTTCGTCGATCCGCATGGTGGCCGCGCGGAACAGATTGGCCAGCACGTAATCGCCCATACGCCGGTGAATCGGCGTGAGCGTCGGCATCGCGGCGGCGATGCGCGCCGCGATAGCCTGCTCGGCGGAATTGGGGGCAACGGACGGTTGATGAATCATGCGAGCGAGTTGGCTGGGCCGATGCTGTAATGAAAATGAATGAAAGTATATTTACATAGAAATCACGCCGAAAAAAATTCATTTTCATTTTCGAGGGTTTTTCCGGATGATGCGTATTGGCTCATGCGGCACGTCCACGCACCGCCGCCCGGCATGATGCGACCGGATGAAAACCTTTTTTCAGCAGGCGGTGGCGCTCTGTTCGGGAATGCGCTCGAGCCGCGCCGCCGGCGACATGAAGATGATCAGCGCCTGCACGACAAATGCCGCCGCGGCCGCGACGAGGCAAGCGTCCATGCCCCAGCGCGCGCTGATCGCCGCGCCGAGCAACGCGCCCAGCGGACGCGCGCCGTAGGTGGCGGTGCTGTTGAGCGCCGACACGCGGCCCATCATCCGTTCGGGGGTGATCGCCTGACGCAGCGTGGTCGAGCCGACCACCCACAGAATCGGCCCCGCGCCGACCAGGAAGAAACTCAGCATCGCCAGCCAGAACGATGGCGCGACGAGCGTCGCCACCATCACGAGCGACGCGAGCAGGCCGCACGACGGCCCGATGATCAGCACGCGTCCGAAGGCGAGACGCCGCGCGATCGCCGGCGCCGCCAGCGCGCCGCACACCATGCCGACGCCATAGGCCCCGAGCGTCACGCCGACCATCGACGCGCTCAGCCCCAAGCGATGCACCGCGTACGGCACATACACCGCTTGCAGGATGAAGAAGCCGAGGTTGAAGAACACGGCGGTCGCGAGCATGGGACGCAGCAGCGCATCGCGCAGCACGAAGCGCGTGCCGTCGCGCAACTCCAGCAGGAAGTGGCGCTGCGGCATCGCCGCGCGCGGCGGTTCGCGCAGTCCGGCCAGCAGCGCGACGGCCAGCGCCGAGAGCCCGGCCGCGCAGCCGTACGCCCACCCTGCTCCGATCCAGCCGACCAGCAAACCGCCCAGCGCCGGCCCCGCCGAATACGCGACGCTGCGCGCGAGTTCAAGCCGGCCGTTGGCGCTGGCGAACGCCTCGCGCGGCACCAGCGCGGGCACCAGCGAAGGCGCCGCGACGTTGTAGGCCACTGTGCCGGTCGCCGCCACGAAGCCGAGCGCGGCGAGCAGCGGCAAGCTCAGCGCGTGCGTCAACACGAGCAGTAGCACACACAGCATTGCGATTACCCGCACGCTTTCGGCGAGCGTCATCAACAGCCGGCGCGAGCGACGGTCGGCCCAGACGCCGAGCGGGATCGACAGCAACAGGAACGGCAGCGTCTGCGCGGTTTGCAGCAGACCGGTGTCGCGCGCGTCGGCGCCGAGCATGAACACCGCGACGAGCGGCGCGGCGGCGAGGCTGATCTGTTCGGCCGACTGCGCGACCAGGTTCGACCACGCGAGGCGCTGGAACGCGGCCGGCAAGCGGGATCGGATCGAGGGAGAAGAAGAGGAAGCGGTGGGCATCGAAGCACTCCTTGGGCTCGGTGATGAGGAGCCCATCGTCGTCCGACTCGCGCCGTGGGGCGCTCCGCTTCTTGCGGTGTTATTCTTCGCTCGCCATGAATCTCGAAAGCATTCTCTTTACTCAAGGTTTCGGCTCGCGCCGCCAATGCCGCGCGCTGATCGGCGACGCGCGCGTGAGCATCGAAAGCGCTGTCTGCACCGACGCCGACGCCGATTTCCCCGTCACCGGCAACGCGTTCCACTTCAGTGTGGACGGCGTCGTCTGGCCGTATCGCGAGCACGCCTATCTGCTGCTGAACAAGCCGGCCGGCTACGAATGTTCGCGCGACCCGCAGCATCATCCGAGCGTATTCAGCCTGCTGCCGCCGCAGTTCGCGGAGCGCGGCGTGCAATGCGTGGGCCGGCTCGACCAGGACACCACCGGCCTGCTGCTGCTCTCCGACGACGGCAAGTTCGTCCATCTGTTGACTTCGCCAAAACGCAAGGTGCCGAAGGTGTACGTCGCGACCACGCGCCATCCGCTCGACGACACGCAACTAGGCGCGCTGCGCGACGGCGTGCTGCTGCACGGCGAGCCGAAACCGATCGCCGCAGTTGAGGCCGTCGCGCGCAGCGAGCACGCGCTGGCGCTCACGGTCATGGAAGGCAAGTACCACCAGGTCAAGCGGATGATTGCCGCGGCCGGCAACCGCTGCGAGGCGCTGCATCGCGAGCGGATCGGTGGACTCGCGCTGCCCGCGACGCTCGCGCCGGGCGCATGGCAATGGCTCGACGAAACCGACCTCGGATCTTTACGGAGCGGGTAAACCGGTAGCCGCGCACCAAGGCCTTGATGCGGCAGGAAAAGCCTGTGCGCGGCCGCACATAAGGCGTGGCGGGCCGTGTTCATGCGCTGCGCCGCAGCATGCTCTTGCTTACAGCTCGCCCTATACTCCTTTAAACAAAGACAACAAAGGGTTCAAGGAGGCGCGCCATGATGATCCACGACACTATCCGGATCTCGTCCGTGATGATTGCTTTTCTGTGTCTCGGACTGGTTCTGATCGGCGGACTGCTGATCACGATGCGGCTGCGGCACACCTATCATCCGAATCTGATCGGCGCATTGATCGGCGCGATGCTGTGTTTCCTGCTGCTGGAGGCATTGCCCGCGCTGACTTAGGTCAGCGGGGCGCGCGAGGTCACGCTTGCGCGGCGACCTCGCGCAGAAAATCTTCCACGCTCGGGTAGCGTAATTGCACGCGCAATTCCGTCTTGAGCCGCCGGTTTATCAGCCGCCTCGATTCACGCATGAACGACAGCATGGTCGGCTCGATCGCCTGCTCGGCCTGCGCACGCGTGATACGCGGCGCACGCGCGACGCCGAACGCATCGGCGACCGCATCGAAGTACTCCCCCATTTTCAACGACGAGTCGTCGCTCGCGTGGATCACGCGCGCCGGCCGGCCGTGTGTGGCGAGCCGCACGAGGATCGCGGCGAGATCGTCGGCGTGGATATGGTTGGTGTAGACGTCGTCGGCATCGATCAAGGCCGGCGTGCGTTTTTCGAGCCGCGCGAGCGGCAGACGGTTGCCCGCATAGATGCCGGGAATCCGCGCGATGCTGGCGCGGACCGCGCCGCGAGCGGTCGCGCGCCGCAGTTGCCGCTCGGCCGACACACGACGTTTGGCGCGCGCATTGGTCGCCTGCGTGACGCGCGTCTCGTCGATCCAGGCGCCGCCGCAGTCGCCGTAGACGCCCGTCGTGCTCGCGTACACGAGGCGGACCGGCGCGCGCGAAGCGGCGGCACGGCTGACCCCGTCGGGTACAATATTGGCTTTCCCGGATCCGTCCCACAGGGCAAAATCAGCAAACCCGGCACGCGCGGCCCGTTCGCGACGCAGCCGCCCAACCGGCGCCACGGCAGGCGCCGCCGCAGCGCGCAGCGCGCGGGCGCCACGAGCGCCGAGCGTCGCGAGCAAGGCGCGGGTACGCAGATCGTCGTTGCCATTTTTTTGTGGCGGCGCAAGGTGCAGCACCGTCGGCGCGAGGCCCGCGAGTCGTTTCAGGCTGCGGCGCTGATCCAGATCGCCGACCAGCGGCGTGACGCCTGCGGCGCGCAGTTCGGCGCAGCGCCCGGCATGGCTGGTCAGTGCAAAGACGTGTGCACGTGGCTGCAGCAAGGGCACGCAACGCATGCCGACATCGCCGCAACCTACGATCAACACGCGCGGCCGGCGGAAGTTTCGTGTCGCTTTCATGGTGGACGCATTGTAGCCGTCAGCCGCGAACGCGGCGGGTCCGATAACGATTACCGACTTTTCGATTTCCGCACACTTTATGGCATTCAACGTCACGCTCCGGCAAAGCGGCCGGCAGTTTCAGGTAGAACAGGACGAACCGGTGCTGAGCGCCGCGTTGCGCCAGGGCATCGGCCTGCCGTACGGCTGTAAGAACGGCGCTTGCGGCTCATGCAAGGGCACGGTGCTCAGCGGTCAGGTCGAACAGCGCGCGCATTCGTCGTCGGCGTTGTCGAACGACGAGAAGACTCGCGGCATGGCGCTGTTGTGCTGCGCGACCGCCTGCTCCGATCTCGAAGTGGACGTCCGCGAAGTGGCCGGTGTCGGCGACGTGCAGGTCAAGAAGCTGCCGTGCCGCGTCAGCGCGATCGAGCGCAAAGCCGACGACGTCGTCGTGCTGAAGCTGCAACTGCCCGCCAACGAACGTCTGCAATATCTGGCCGGCCAGTACCTCGAATTCATTCTGAAGGACGGCAAGCGCCGCAGCTATTCGATGGCGAGCGCGCCGCACGCGGAAGGCCCGGTCGAACTGCATATTCGCCACATGCCCGGCGGCGCATTCACCGACCACGTGTTCAACACGCTGAAAGAGCGCGACATTCTGCGCTTCGAAGCGCCGCTCGGCACGTTCTTCCTGCGTGAAGATTCCGACCGGCCGATCGTGCTGCTGGCTTCGGGCACGGGCTTCGCGCCGCTGAAGGCGATCGTCGAGCATGCGGTGTTCAAGAACCTGGATCGTCCCATGACGCTTTACTGGGGCGCACGCCGCAAGAAAGACCTGTACCTGCTCGAACTCGCCGAGCAATGGGCACGCGAGATTCCGAACTTCAAGTTCGTGCCGGTGTTGTCGGAGCCGGACGCGGACGACGCGTGGACGGGCCGCGTCGGCTTTGTGCATCGCGCGGTGATCGAAGACTTGCCCGATCTGTCGGCGTACCAGGTCTATGCCTGCGGTGCACCGGTGATGGTCGAATCGGCCCAGCGCGATTTCACCCAGCATCACGGCCTGCCGCAAGATGAGTTTTATGCGGACTCGTTCACGAGTGCCGCGGATCTGGCGAACGCGGTTTGAGGTGAGCGGCGTCGGTGCAGATGCGCCGATGCTCGCAACGTACTCATCAGCGCCCCGGCCAGTTGCAGCATCTGCTGATGAAGCGCGATGGCGGCGCGAGTCGTGCCGGCCATTGTCTGAAAAGTGCTGAGACGATCTTCAGAGAGCAGCGCGGTAATTGCTGAAATTTCATCATCTGTCAGTCGGTCCATTAGACGTGCGCCTCCTCGGCTTTTAGACTTCTTGGCGATAAGTCGGGATCAGCGTCGGCAGCTATCTTCGGATGGGCGGACCCCCGGCTTCCTGATTCGGAATGGGCGCTCAGTTGAGCGCCCATTTGCTTTTGCGGCGACGGTTTGTCGTGAGTTGCCGCCCGTGCGAACAATGCCCAAAAACAACCGCCGTCACATTCTAGTCAGCGGCCGGTCTCATAATCGGCAAGCCGCATAAGCTTGCGCGTCGGAGAAAAAATCCGTCCGATGCAAATTCATGGTTTACACCAGCGCTTTCCTTGTCGTATTCTTTCGCGCATGAACCGCATCCAGTCCGAACTCCGACGTCGCCGCTCGCCGCTCCCCTAGGGACGCCGCTGGCTTCGTCACGGATTCGCGCCACACACAGGCGCACGCAGTTCGAATCATGAAAGCCACGGCATGCCGTGGCTTTTTTGTTTTTGCCGTTCCGTTGTATCCCCGGCCGCTCTGTTGCGTATCCGGCCAACTTTCATCCCCCTTCACCCGTTGTCTGGAGCCTGCCGTCATGAATTTCACTGAGTACCCGATCGAGTCGCTGATGTACATCACGAACCGGCCCGAAATCGTTTTCACGCACGGCAAGGGCTCGTGGCTCTACGACAATAACGGCAAGCGATATCTGGACTTCATCCAGGGCTGGGCGGTCAATAGCCTCGGGCATTGCAACGAAGGCATGATCGAAGCGCTGAACAAGCAGGCCAAGCTGCTGTTCAATCCGTCGCCGGCGTTCTACAACGAGCCGATGGCGCAACTCGCCGGTCTGCTCACGCAACACAGCTGCTTCGACAAGGTGTTCTTCACCAACAGCGGCGCCGAAGCCAACGAAGGCGCGATCAAGCTCGCGCGCAAGTGGGGCAAGAAGTTCAAGGACGGCGCGTTCGAGATCATCACCTTCGATCACAGCTTCCACGGCCGCACGCTAGCCACCATGTCGGCCAGCGGCAAACCGGGCTGGGACACGATCTACGCACCGCAAGTGCCGGGCTTCCCGAAGGCGGATCTGAACGACATCGCGTCGGTGGAAAAGCTCATCAACGCAAAGACCGTTGCCGTGATGCTCGAACCGATTCAGGGCGAAGGCGGCGTGATTCCGGCCACCCCCGAATTCATGAAGCAATTGCGCGCGCTGACCCAACAGCACAACCTGCTGCTGATCGTCGACGAAGTGCAAAGCGGTTGCGGCCGCGCAGGCACACTGTTCGCGTACGAACTGTCGGGCATCGAGCCGGACATCATGACGCTCGGCAAGGGCATCGGCGGCGGTGTGCCGCTCGCGGCGCTGCTGTCGAAGGCGGAGGTCGCCGTGTTCGAAGCCGGCGATCAGGGCGGCACCTATAACGGCAATCCGCTGATGACCGCGGTCGGCTATTCGGTGATCTCGCAACTGGTGGCGCCGGGCTTCCTCGAAGGCGTGCGCGCGCGCGGCGAGTATCTGCGCGCGAAGCTGCTGGAGCTGTCGGCGGAACGCGGCTTTGAGGGCGAACGCGGTGAAGGCCTGCTGCGCGCGCTGCTGCTCGGCAAGGACATCGGCAACCAGATCGTCGAGAAGGCTCGTGTGATGCAACCCGACGGTCTGCTGCTGAACGCGGCGCGCCCGAACCTGCTGCGCTTCATGCCGGCACTGAACGTGACGAACGAAGAAATCGATCAGATGATGGCGATGCTGCGTTCGATTCTCGACACGCTGTAACTCAAAGGAACGCACCTATGACGACGACCTCCACGCTATCGATCCGCCGCTTCGACGCGCGCGACACCGATGCCGTGGTCGCGCTGTGGCAAGAAGCCTTCCCCGAGTATCGGGACGTGACGAGGCCGCAGCGCAACCCGCATCTGTCGATCGCCAACAAGCTGGCGACGCAACCGGAACTGTTCTTTGTCGCGACACTCGACGAGCGCATCGTCGGCACGGTGATGGGCGGCTACGACGGTCACCGAGGCTGGCTCTATTCGCTGGCCGTCGACGAATCGTTGCGACGTCACGGAATCGGTACGCGGCTGGTCGCGCACGTCGAGCAGGTATTGACCGGGCTGGGTTGCCCGAAGCTGAATCTGCAGGTGTTGTCCGCCAAGACGGATATCCGTGAGTTTTATGAGGCGCTCGGGTATCGCGCCGACGCGGTGATCAGTTTGGGCAAGCGGCTGGGCGAACTCGCGGAGCCGGCGGCGGTGGCAAACTGACCCGTTAAGCTTCCTGACGAGTCGAGACGAGACAACACGTCGCGTCGGAATAGAAAAAGGCTGCATGCGTTTGCGCATGCAGCCTTTTTTATCGGTCTCGTCCCGCTAAACCAGGTTACTCACCCAGATAAGCCGCACGCACCTTCGGATCGTCCAGCATCTGCTTCGCGTCGCCCGACATCGTGACCAGACCCGAGTCCATCACGTAGCCGCGGTTCGCGGCCTGCAGCGCGAGACGCGCGTTCTGCTCGACCAGCAGCACGGTCATGCCTTCAGCCGAGATCGCCCGCACCACTTCGAAGATCTTCTCGACCATGATCGGCGACAGACCCATCGACGGTTCGTCCAGCAACAACAGCTTCGGCTTGCTGATGATCGCGCGCGCCATCGCCAGCATCTGCTGTTCGCCGCCGGAGAGCGTGCCCGCGTACTGCGTGGCCCGTTCCTTCAGACGTGGGAAAAAGCCGAACATGCGATCCACGTCCGCCTTGATGCCGTCGGTGTCGGTACGCAGATAAGCACCCATCTGCATGTTCTCGATGATCGACATGCGCGCGAAGATGCCGCGGCCTTCCGGCACCATCGCCAGACCGCGCTTGAGCAGCAGATGCGGCGGCACGCCCTTGATCGACTCGCCCATGTACTCGATGTCGCCGATCGTGTACGGCTTCAGACCCGTGATCGCCTTCATCGTCGTGGTCTTGCCCGCACCGTTCGCGCCGATCAGCGTGACCAGCTCGCCCTGCTGCACGTCGAGGTCGATGCCCTTGACTGCCTGGATGCCGCCGTAATTGACCTGCAGGCCCTTGATTTTCAACATTGCTTGCGTTGTGGACATCAGTGGACTCCCGCACCCAGATAAGCTTCGATCACCTTCGGATCCTTCTGCACGTCTTGCGGCAGACCTTGCGCAATTACCTTGCCGTAGTCGAGCACCGTCATCTGGTTGCACAGACCCATCACGAGTTTCACGTCGTGCTCGATCAGCAGGATCGTCTTGCCGTCGCTGCGGATCTTGTCGAGCAGCTTGGTCAGATCGACCTTTTCCGTCGCGTTCATGCCGGCCGCCGGTTCATCCAGTGCGAGCAGCTTCGGATCGGTTGCCAAGGCACGGGCAATTTCCAGACGACGCTGATGGCCGTACGACAGATTGCGCGACGTGTAGTCCGCGTACTGCGCAATGCCGACGTACTCCAGCAGTTCGATCGCGCGTTCCTTGATCTCGCGCTCTTCCTTGCGTTCGGCCGGCGTCTGGAACACCGCACCGATCAGGCCGTGTTTGGTGCGCACGTGACGGCCGACCATCACGTTTTCCAGCGCGGTCATGCCGCCGAACAGACGGATGTTCTGGAACGTGCGCGCGATACCGGCTTTTGCCACCTGATAGACCGCTGTGGGCGTGTACGGCGTGCCGTCGAGCTTGAAGTCGCCCGAATCCGGCGTGTACAGGCCCGTGATCACGTTGAAGAACGTCGTCTTGCCGGCGCCGTTCGGGCCGATCAAACCGTAAATCTGGCCGGACTTGATTTCAAGCCCGACGTCGGACAGCGCCTGCAAGCCGCCGAAGCGCTTGTTGACACCCTTCACCGACAGTCGAATGTTGTCGCTCATTTTTCTCTCTCCCCGGCTTAGGCGCGAACCGGCTTCTTGCCGCCACGCTTCGTCAGTTTCGCAATCTTGTCTTCATGCTTGGGCGATGGCCACAAACCTTCCGAGCGATACAGCATGATCAGCACCATGGCGAGTGCGTAGACCAACTGACGGATCACTTCCGTGTCGACGATTTCATGACCGAAGACCATGTTCTGCAGCGGACCCATGGTCGAACGCAGGAATTCCGGCAGCACCGCGAGCAGCACCGCGCCGAGAATCACGCCCGGGATATGGCCCATACCGCCCAGCACCACGCACGCCAGCACCACGATCGATTCCGGCAGCGTGAACGATTCCGGCGACACGAAGCCCTGGAACGAGCCGAACATCGCGCCCGACAAACCGCCGAACGACGCGCCCATCGCGAACGCCAGCAACTTCACGTTGCGGGTGTTGATGCCCATCGCCTTGGCGGCGATTTCGTCTTCGCGGATCGCGGCCCATGCACGGCCGATACGCGAGTGCTGCAAACGCGTACACACCCAGATCACGGCCAACGCTGCGATCACGAACAGGTAGTAGTACGAGTACACCGTGGGGAACTGGAAGCCGAACAGCGTGTGCGTTTGCGCGAGGCTGAAGTCGCCGAAATGCACCGGGTCGATCGCCGTGATCCCCTTCGGGCCGTTGGTGATGTTCACCGGACGGTCGAGGTTGTTCAGGAAGATCCGCACGATTTCCCCGAAGCCCAACGTCACGATGGCGAGGTAATCGCCCCGCAGACGCAGCGTCGGTGCGCCGAGAATCACGCCGAAGAACGCGGCGACAGCCATCGCGCACGGCACGATGAGCAGGAACGGCACATGCAGCCCGTTCGGCGCGAGATGCGCGATCCACTCGAACTGCGACGACAGGTGCGGCGAACTCAGCAGAGCGGCCGTGTAGGCGCCGACCGCGTAGAACGCGATGTAGCCCAAATCCAGCAGGCCGGCAAAGCCGACCACCACATTGAGGCCGAGCGCGAGCATCACGTACAGCATCGCGAAGTCGAGCACGCGGACCCAGTAGTTGCCGCCAGCCGCGCCGATGATCATCGGCGCGGCGATCACGAAGATCGCGGTGATGATGCCGACCGTCAATGTCTTGGCCAGGTTCTTTTCAGGGATGAGCGTCGTGGACGGCTCGATCGGTTGAATTGAGGTCATGTTTATTTTCTCCCAGAATCAGGCGCGATCCGCAACGCGTTCGCCGAGCAGACCCGACGGACGGAACACCAGCACAATGATCAGCACGATGAAAGCGAACACGTCCTGATAATTACTGCCGAACACACCACCGGTGAGGTTGCCGATATAGCCGGCGCCCAACTGCTCGATCAGGCCGAGGATCACCCCGCCCACCATCGCGCCGCCGAGGTTGCCGATACCGCCTAGCACCGCCGCCGTAAAGGCCTTCAAACCGGGGATGAAGCCCATGTAGAAGTGCGCGTTGCCGTATTCGGACGCGATCATCACGCCGGCCAGAGCGGCGAGCGCCGAGCCGATCATGAACGTCGCCGAAATCACGAAGTTCGGGTTCACGCCCATCAGGCTGGCATTGCCCGGGTTCTCGGCGATGGCACGCATGGCGCGGCCGAGCTTGGTTTTGTGCACCAGCAGCAGCAGGCCGGCCATCACGAGGAACGCCACCACGATGATCACGATTTCAGTCATCGAGATCACGGCGCCCGGCGTCGTGTCGGTGGCCTTGATCACGTTGATCGGGTCGGTGGGCAGCAGCTGCGGGAACGGCAGCGGGTTGCGCGACCAGATCATCATGGCCAGCGTCTGCAGCAGGATCGACACGCCGATCGCGGTGATCAGCGGGGCGAGACGCGGTGCTTTACGCAACGGCCGGTAGGCCACCCGCTCGATCGTGTAGCCGACCGCCGCGCACACAATAGCGGCGATGATCAGCGCGATGATGAGCGTCGGCACATTGCCGAGGCCGGGGAAGTGGTTCTGAAGCACGCCTATGGCTGAGAGCGCAACCATCGCGCCCACCATCAACACATCGCCGTGAGCGAAGTTGATGATGCCCAAGATGCCGTAAACCATCGTATAGCCCAGTGCGATGATGGCGTAAACGCTGCCAAGCACCAGCCCGTTGAGGACCTGCTGGATGAAGATATCCATTTAATGCTCCTTAGCCCGTGCGACTGGATTCGCGTTCTTCATCAGCCGGTGGGCGGTGATGCGTCACGGAATCTCAACGGCACTGCGGGTACTGATGTAAAAGACCGGTAAGGGTTATCCGCCGCCGGTTTGCCATGACGACCGGGATGCGGTCGCAGGCTCGCCTTGAGCGGATGCAAAAACGGCACCGTTGGGTGGTTTCGGTGCCGTCAGGCTGAACGTCCCGTCATCACATCTTCACGACGTCGAGAACCGCTTTTTTGCCGTCCTTGAAGTCGTAAAGCGTAATGGCGCCCTCTTTCAAATCACCCTTGTCGTCGAACGCGATGTGCCCGATTACCCCGTTGTAATCGGTGGACGGCATCGCAGCCAGCACCTTGGGCGCCTCGATCGAATTAGCGCGCTTCATCGCATCGACAATCACGTACACAGCGTCATACGTGAACGGTGCGTAAATCTGCACCGGTGTGTGGAAGCGGTCCACGTACTTCTTTTCGAAGTCCGCTCCCTTGTCCATCTTCGAAAGCGCGAGTCCCGCCTCCGAGCAGACCAGGTTTTGCACGGCGGATCCCGCCAGCTCCCCCACCTTGTCGGTACACACACCGTCGCCGCCAAGGATTTTTGCCCTGATACCGAGCGCCGCCGCCTGTTTGGTGAACGGCCCGCCCGTCGCGTCCATACCGCCGAACATAATCACGTCCGGCCGAACACTCTTGATCTTTGTGAGGATGGCCCGGAAATCCGTGGCCCGGTCGTTCGTCGCTTCCCGCGCGACGATCTTCGCTCCGCTCGCCTGTACGGTCTTCGCGAATTCGTCCGCGAGCCCCTTACCGTAGGCGGTTGCATCGTCCACTATTGCGATGCGTTTGGCGCCCAACGCCTTCGTGGCGTAATCGGCGAGCGCCGGACCTTGTTGCGCGTCCGTGGCGACGACCCGGTAGGTCGTCTTGAAACCCTGCTGCGTGTAGGCCGGGTTCGTCGACGACGGCGAGATCTGCACGATGCCTGCATCGCTATAGATCTTCGAAGCCGGAATCGACACCCCCGAGTTCAGATGCCCGACCACCGCGACTACGTGATCGTCGACCAGCTTCTGCGCGACGGCGGTGCCCGTTTTCGGATCCGCTGCATCGTCTTGCGCGTCGAGCTCCAACTGGATCTTGTGGCCGTCGATCGTTAAACCCTGTGTGTTGATTTCCTCGACCGCCAGACGCGCGCCGTTCTCATTGTCTTTGCCAAGGTGCGCAATGCCGCCCGTCAATGGGGCCGCATGACCAATTTTCACGACCGTCGCTTCGCTTGCCGGCGCCGCTGCCGTCACGGCCGCCGATGCACCTGCTCCTGCCTCGCCATCCTGTTTCTTGCCGCACGCGGTCAGCATCGCAACCGCGGCCGCGATGGACACGGCGTAAGCAAATTTGACTCGCATTAAGTAGGTCTCCTGCGCCTTGCAAAATCTCGTGTTCGGGACCCGGAGGCCTTGAGAACGCGCGCATTGTAACTCCAATTTTGCGACGGGCAATATTGTTGAACCGGCAGGGTTTTCCTGCATTGCAACCTTATTTTGAGAGCGAAATTCACTAAAAGGCGCAACCCGGTTGCGACTATTTTTCGTGCATCAGTTGCACCAGCGCCGCGCCCCGTGGCATCAAGTGTTGCGGCGAATTGGCCCAAGCCCCGATTGCAGCGCGTTTCGCGTTAGGTATTACGTTTCTATCGATTCAACGATCACGCACTATTTTAGTGCGTCAAAAATCGACGCAAGCGCTTTTGCTCGAAATAAACGGGGCCGCATCACTGAAGATGAGTTTAAAAACCAGATCGGTTTTCAAAAGAATTTGTGCGCAAGGCCACCAAAACGAGGTGTGACCCGTGATCTGGCACTTTATTTATTGTTAGATGGCCTGGTCGATGGACATAAAAAAAGCGCACCCTCGGGTGCGCTTTCCTTTCATGGTCAGCTAATTGTCAGGCGGGCAGACCCAGCCCGCGCGGCAGCGGAAACGCGATGTTTTCCTCGATGCCTTCGAGCGCGCGCACGTTGCGCACGCCGAGTTCGCGCAAGCGGGCGATCACCGCCTGAGCGAGCACTTCCGGCGCCGAGGCGCCCGCCGTCACGCCGATACGGCGCTTGCCCTCGACCCAAACCGGATCGATCTGATCCGGCGAATCCACCATATAGGCCGGTACGCCGAGCTTTTCGGCCAGTTCGCGCAAGCGGTTGGAGTTCGAGCTGTTCGGGCTGCCGACCACGATCACGACGTCGCACTGCGGCGCCATGAACTTGACCGCGTCCTGGCGGTTTTGCGTCGCGTAGCAGATGTCCTGCTTCTTCGGCTCACGGATAGACGGAAATTTGGTCTTCAGCGCGCGGATGATTTCGGCGGCGTCATCCACCGACAGCGTGGTTTGCGTGACGAACGCGATCCGCTCCGGATCGTCGAGCTGCAAGGCCTGCACGTCTTCGATATCTTCGACCAGGTGCATCCCCTCGCCGGCCTGGCCCATGGTGCCCTCGACTTCAGGATGCCCCTTGTGGCCAATCATGATGATGTCGAAACCGTCCTGGCGCATCTTCGCCACTTCGATATGCACCTTGGTCACGAGCGGGCACGTGGCGTCGTACACCCGCAGCCCGCGCGACTCGGCTTCCGAACGCACGGCTTTCGACACCCCGTGCGCACTGAAGATCACCGTATTGCCGGCCGGCACCTCTTCCAGCCGTTCGATGAAAATCGCGCCCTTTTTGCGCAGATCTTCGACGACATACGCGTTGTGGACGATTTCGTGACGCACGTAGATCGGCGAGCCGTGCAGCTTGATAGCCCGCTCGACGATCTCGATCGCCCGATCGACGCCGGCACAGAACCCGCGCGGCTGCGCCAGCAGGATCTCGGTTTCGGCAAGAGTCGTATCCGTGATGCTCATGTTTACAAAATCCCGATGATTTTCACTTCAAACGCCAGCGCCTGGCCGGCAAGCGGGTGGTTGAAATCGAACAGGGCCGAGGTTTCGCCGACCTCCTTCAGGACGCCGGCGTAGCGGCCGCCACCCGGCGCATTAAATTCGACCAGATCACCGGGCGAAAAATCCTCGCCGATCATGCTGTTTTCTCGCAGCGTGGCCAGCGACACGCGCTGGATCAATTCCGGATTGCGGGGACCGAACGCCTGACCGGGCATTAGCTGAAAGGTCGAGTGGTGGCCCACCTTCAAACCCAGCAAAATATCTTCCAGCGGCGGCGCCAGTTGACCGGCGCCGAGCAGCAGCGTGGCCGGCTTCTCAGTGAAGGTGTTGATGACTTCGGCGCCATCGGCAAGGGAAAGCCGGTAATGAAGCGTCACGTGTGAACCGGGTTTCACTTCGGAAATGTCGATGATGCTCATGCAATGCTCGCTCAGTCGAAGCGCGCTGCACGCGTGCGCCGCGGGCACAGTCGACGCCGCAGTACGCGTGTGGCAGACCGTCGGGGGTGCCGTGCGCAAAGCGCCTATTGTAAGCCACATAGTCTGCGCTGGCTTGGCTGCGTCGCAGAGCGCCGCAGCATTGGCGCCGCCCTCAAACCGAACCGGAGGACTCTCTATATATGGCCGATTACGCCAGCATGATCGACGAAACACCCTTGCCTGCCGTGCTACCGCCGCCGCCGGTACGCGGCAAACGGCCACGCCCGCGGCTGATCAGCGGCAAGTGGCTAAAGCAGGACATGCCGCGCGAGCGCCTGATCGACCACGGACCCGGCGTATTGTCGGACACCGAGATGATCGTGCTGGTGCTGGGTTCGGGCTTGCCCGGACACGACGTGTTCAGCGTCGCGCGCGCGTTGCTGGAGCGCTTCGGCTCGTTACGCGCGATGCTCGACGGGTCCTACTCGGACTTCGAGGGCATCCGCGGCATCGGGCCGGCGAAAATCGCCCAGTTGCTGGCCATCATGGAGATGGCGCGCCGCTCGCTGGTCGCCCGCATGCGCGAGCGTTCGCTGATGAACTCGCCGGAAGCCGTGGAGAACTTTCTGCGCCTGCGGATCGGCGCACTTCAACAGGAAGTGTTCATGTCGCTCTATCTCGACGCCCGTCATCGGTTGATCGAATGCGAGGAAAGTGCCCAGGGCACGCTCACGCGGATGGCGGTGTATCCGCGCGAAATCGCCCGCCGCGCGCTAACTTTGAATGCAGCCAGCCTGATCGTCGCGCATAATCACCCCTCCGGCGTCGTCGAGCCGAGCGCGAGCGATTGCCGCCTGACGCGCACACTGCGCGACACCCTCGCGCTGATCGACGTGCAACTGATCGATCATCTGGTGATCGGCACCGACCAGGTTTACTCGTTCGCCCGCGCCGGCTGGCCGTGACAGGGCTTGAACCCGGGCCGAATCCGGCCTGAACCTGGACCGCACGGGCGTTGAGCGCAGTCAGGCATCGCAAATAAGGTTTGATTTTGCGGCTTTTTTTCCGCTATAATTCCGGTTTGCCTATTTCCAACCCCCTGTTCCGAAGCCACCAAGGCGTTCCGGAAAGGACCAAGCGCCTCTAGTTTCATAACTTAAGCGTGGCTCTTTTCGGGAAACTTTCACGGCGTTCGAACTCAGAATTAGCGTATTAGGAGTGCTCTCATGGCACGCGTATGCCAAGTAACTGGGAAAGCGCCGATGAGCGGCAACAACGTTTCCCACGCGAACAACAAAACCAAGCGCCGGTTCCTGCCGAACCTGCAAAACCGCCGTATTTGGGTGGAAAGCGAAAACCGTTGGGTGCGTCTGCGCGTTTCGAACGCCGGCCTGCGCCTGATCGACAAAAACGGTATTGACGCTGTGCTCGCAGATCTGCGCGCACGCGGCCAAGCCTAAGGAGTAAATCATGGCGAAAGGCGCACGCGACAAGATCAAGTTGGAATCGACCGCAGGCACGGGTCATTTCTACACGACGACGAAGAACAAACGCAACATGCCGGAAAAGATGCTGATCAAGAAATTTGATCCGGTCGTCCGTAAGCACGTTGACTACAAGGAAACCAAGATTAAATAAATCTTGGCTCCTGCCTGACGAAGGCAAAGACAGGCGCAAAAAGCCTCGCATTCATGCGAGGCTTTTTTGTTTTCTACGGGGCCTGTTTTCCGCTGCTCCAATCTCAACGATCACGTCGCAGCATTCCCTTCGCGCACTGAGATAGTCTTAACCCGTTCGGCTAGCTTTCCCTACTCCATCGCGACGCGTATCCTTTCTCGTTTTAGCGGCGAACGCATGTTTCGCCGTCATGGCAAAACGACAGTGGGAGATGCGGGTAATGGAATTCGATGTGGCGATTGTCGGTAGCGGTCTGGCTGGTTTGAGCGTCGCGCTCAATCTCGCCGAGACCCGGCGGGTTGCAGTGGTCGCCAAGCGATCCATGACCGAAGGCGCGAGCGATTGGGCGCAGGGCGGCATCGCCGCGGTGCTGGACTCGGCAGACAGCATCGAAAATCATGTGCGCGATACGCTGATTGCCGGCGGCGGCTTATGCGACGAAGCGGCGACACGCTTCATCGTCGAACACGGGCGTGCCGCGATCGAATGGCTGATCGAGCAAGGTGTGCCGTTCACCAAAGACGACGACGCAGAACTCGGCTTCCATTTGACGCGCGAAGGCGGCCATAGCCATCGGCGCATCATTCACGCCGCGGACGCAACCGGTCACGCCGTGGTCGCCACGCTCAGCGAACGCGTGCGCCGTCACCCGAACATCACGCTGCTCGAAGATCACTACGCGATCGATCTGATCACGTCCGACCGCCTCGGCTTGCCGGGCCGTCGGTGTCACGGTCTGTACGCGCTCAATCTGCAGAGCGGCCGCACCGTCACGATCGAGGCGCCGCATACCGTGCTCGCCACCGGCGGCGCCGGCAAGGTCTACCTGTACACAACGAACCCCGACACCGCGACGGGCGATGGCATCGCGATGGCGTGGCGCGCCGGCTGCCGCGTGTCGAATATGGAATTCATCCAGTTCCATCCAACCTGCCTGTTCCATCCCTACGCGAAGTCGTTCCTGATCTCGGAGGCCGTGCGCGGCGAAGGCGGCATTCTGAAGCTGCCCGACGGCACCCGCTTCATGCCGAATCACGACGAGCGCGCCGAGCTCGCGCCACGCGACATCGTCGCCCGTGCAATCGACTTCGAAATCAAGAAGCGCGGCATCGATTGTGTGTATCTCGACATCAGCCATCAATCGCCTGAATTCCTGCGCGAGCATTTTCCGACGATCCTCGCGCGCTGCCTCGAATTCGGCATCGACATCACCAAAGAAGGGATTCCGGTCGTGCCGGCCGCGCATTACACATGTGGCGGCGTCGTGACGGATCTGGCGGGCCGCACCGATCTCGCGGGCCTGTATGCGGTCGGTGAAACGTCCTGCACGGGTCTGCACGGTGCGAACCGGCTGGCGAGCAATTCGCTGCTCGAATGCCTCGTGATCGGGCGCTCCGCCGCGCAGGCTATCGAGGCAGAAGGCTTCAGCGCCGCCGTCCATGCACCGCTGCCCGACTGGGACGAGAGCCGCGTCTCCGATCCGGACGAGGAAGTGGTCGTCGCGCACAACTGGGACGAGTTGCGCCGGCTGATGTGGAATTACGTCGGCATTGTGCGCACCGACAAGCGTCTGATGCGCGCCAAACACCGGCTCGCCTTGCTGCGTGACGAGATCCACGAGTACTACGCGAACTTCAAGGTCAGCCGCGATCTGCTTGAGCTACGTAATCTGGTGGACGTGGGGTCGCTGATCGTGGAAGGCGCGCGGTCGCGGCGCGAGAGCCGCGGCCTGCACTTCAGCCGCGACTGGCCGGCCACGTTGCCGAAGGCGTTGCCGTCGGTTCTATCGCCGGAGCATGTGCGCAACCGCAATGTGTGATTGAATGTGAGTTGAAACGAAAAGGCCATCGCCGGTGAACACACTGGCGATGGCCTTTTCTCTAGTGCAGCTAACGCTTGAACGCGTAAGCCCTTGCCTCAAACAATCCGCATCGAGTAATCGGTTGCGCGCACGTCTTTGGTCAATGCGCCGATCGACACCCGATCGACGCCCGTTTCCGCAATCGTCTGTACCGCGTCGAAGTTCACGCCACCCGACACCTCCAGCACCGCCCGTCCCGCTGTTACGCGAACGGCCTCGCGCATTGCGTCGAACGAGAAGTTGTCCAGCAGAATGGATTGCGCACGATGCGCCAACGCCGTTTCCAGTTGCTCCAGCGTCTCAACCTCGATCTGGATAGTGATGCCCGCGTTCAGCGCAAGTGCCGCGTCCATTGCCGCACCCACGCCGCCGGCTGCGGCAATGTGGTTTTCCTTGATCAGAATGCCGTCGTACAGCGCGAGCCGCTGATTCGCGCCGCCGCCCACACGCACCGCGTATTTCTGCGCGAGCCGCAAACCGGGCAGCGTCTTACGCGTGTCCAGAATGCGCGTTCGCGTATGGGCGATCGCGTCGACATAACGGCGCGTTGCGCTCGCCACGCCCGACAGCAACTGCAAAAAGTTCAGCGCGTTGCGTTCGGCCGTCAGCAACGCGCGCACCGGTCCGCGCAGTTCGCAAACGGGCGCGTCCGCCGTCATGCGATCACCTTCGCGGTAGAGCCATCGCACGTCGATGCGCGAATCCACCTCGCGCATCACCGCGTTGAACCACGGCACGCCGCAGAGCACCGCATCTTCCCGCACGATAATGCGCGCGTTGCGTACGTCGTCCGCGGACACCAGGCGGCCGGTCTGATCGCCTGCGCCGATATCTTCGGCCAGCGCATCGGCGACGTTGCGCGTGAGCGCGGCGTCGAATGCCGCACCGTATTGCGCGTGAATTTCAGCGAACAGCGGCGACACTGCGTCGCCCAGATCGTGCTCCACCATGCCCTCAACCGCCCCCATCACGCTGCTCCCACATTCGAATACAGTTGCGCGTCGCGCGCGAGATCACCGCTCGCCTGCACGCGTTTCTTCTGGCGTGCGGCGAAATCCAGCATCCGGTCGATCGGCAGACGCGCCCGCTCGCCGATCGCACGGTCGACGAAAATTTCGTTATGGCCGCGTTCCAGCACGTCGGCCAGATTCGCCAGGCCGTTCATCGCCATCCACGGGCAGTGCGCGCAACTCTTGCAGGTCGCGCTGTTGCCGGCCGTCGGCGCGGCAATCAGGGTCTTGCCGGGCGCGGCGAGTTGCATCTTGTGCAGAATGCCGAGATCGGTCGCGACGATGAAATGCGTGGCATCGAGTTTTTGCGCGGCGTCGATCAATTGCGTGGTCGACCCCACCACGTCCGCTTGCGCAACCACGTTCGCCGGCGATTCCGGATGCACCAGCACTTTCGCGCCCGGATACTCCGCGCGCAGCAGATCGAGTTCAATGCCTTTGAATTCGTCGTGCACGAGACACGAGCCTTGCCACAACAGCATGTCCGCACCGGTCTTGCTCTGGATGTAGCTGCCGAGGTGCCGGTCCGGCGCCCAGATGATCTTTTCGCCGCGCGCATGCAGATCGGCGACGATCTCCAGACCGATCGACGACGTCACCATCCAGTCCGCGCGCGCCTTCACCGCCGCGCTGGTGTTCGCGTACACGACCACCGTGCGATCAGGATGCGCGTCGCAGAACGCCGAGAATTCGTCCACAGGACAGCCCAGATCGAGCGAACAGGTCGCGTCGAGATCGGGCATCAGAATGCGCTTGTTGGGGCTCAGAATTTTGGCCGTCTCGCCCATAAAACGCACCCCGGCCACCACCAGCGTCTGCGCATCGTGATCACGGCCGAAACGCGCCATTTCCAGCGAATCGGCCACGCAACCGCCGGTTTCATCGGCGAGTTCCTGCAACTCCGCGTCGACGTAGTAATGCGCGACGAGCACCGCTTTCTCGCGCTCAAGCAGCGCGCGGATGCGTGTCTTCAGTGCCGCTTTTTCCTGCGCCGACGGCGTGTCGGGCACCTTCGCCCAAGCCTGCCCGATGCCGCAGGTCATGCCCTGCGCTTGCGGCCGATCGTATTCGACGGTCCTGATCGCCTGCTGATCCATGATCTCCTCTGCCTTCGCTCTGCCGCCGCGGGCGGTCAACGACGTGTCGTTGCAATTTCCGCGGCCCAAAAAGCAAAACCCCGCCAACGCGGGGTTTTGTGACGTAACGAGATTTTAATGGATTTCGCAATCAGGCATAACGGCGCAGTCGCAAAGCGAATTCCTGCAGCGCTTTGATACCGCTCTGCTCAGCACGATGGCACCAGTCCTGCAACTGAACCAGCAACTGGTCACGCGACGCATTCGACCGCTCCCACATGGACGCGAGTTCGTTGCGCATGTCGATGTAGGTCTTGAGCTTCTGGCTGTTTGCGAAGATTTGCGGCAATTGGCGCTTCTGCGGCTCGTTCAAACCGGCTTCTTCCTTGTGGAACCAGCTACGCGCACCGCGCATGACCTGATACTTCTCGCGCGCACCCACTTCTTTCAGATGAGCCAATTCCTGGCGATAGGCGCGCTTGAGCGCCTTGCCGTAACGCGCCATCACTTCGTAGCGGTTGGCCAGCACGGCTTGCAGCGTGTCCTGATCGAGCACCAGCTTGCCGGTGGTCAGACGCGGCGTCGGCGCGACCTTCTTCACCTTGGCAAGACGGAACGCCGACATGATGCGAATGTACATCCAGCCGATATCGAACTCGTACCACTTGTTCGACAGCTTGGCCGACGTCGCATACGTGTGGTGATTGTTATGCAGCTCTTCACCGCCGATGAGGATGCCCCACGGGAAGATGTTGGTGCTCGCATCCGACGAGTTGAAGTTGCGATAGCCCCAGAAGTGCGCGAGGCCATTGACCACGCCCGCGGCCCAGAAGGGAATCCACACCATCTGCACGGCCCAGATCGTCAGACCGGCCACGCCGAACAGCGCGATGTTCAGCACCATCATCAGGCTCACGCCGAGGATCGGGTACTTCGTGTAGACGTTGCGTTCCATCCAGTCATTCGGCGTACCGTGGCTGAATTTGCGCATCGTTTCTTCGTTCTTGGCCTCGGTGCGGTACAGCTCCGCACCTTCGAGCAACACCTTCCAGATGCCGCGCGTTTGCGGGCTATGCGGATCTTCTTCGGTCTCGCACTTGGCATGGTGCTTACGATGAATCGCGGCCCATTGGCCGGTCAGCATGCCAGTGGTCATCCACAGCCAGAAACGGAAAAAATGACTGACGACCGGATGCAGCTCCAGCGCGCGATGCGCCTGGCAGCGATGCAGATAGACCGTCACGCCGATAATCGTGATGTGCGTCGCGATCAGCGTGTACACCACGAGTTGCCACCACGAGAAGCGCAGCAGACCGTGGGCAAGGAAGTCGAGCAAGGAATTCAACAAGGCAATTTACCTGTGGAACGAGAGACACCAGACACACGCAACATGCGCATGTCAAGAAAGTGAAAGCATACAGCGGGATTGGACGTCATTCTACTTGAACCGTTCCAAGCGTTTGTAACAAATGGGGATTTTTTGTGCGATATCAATGGGATGGAAAACGCCGACAGGGTTTTTACCGCTGTCGGCGGGTTCGAAACACCCGTCAGAGGGCGCCGTCCGCCTGATTGGCCGCAGGGGCGGTCATTGTTACCGGTTGCGGCATGGCCGCACTCACATTGCCCACGATCCGCACTTCGCGTTGCGCGAACGGAATCGAGATGTCGTGTTCGGAGAACAGACGCCAGATATTGCGGTTCACGGCGGAGCGCACACCCGACGTGCCGGTTGCCGCGTCTTCGATCCAGAAACCCAGTTCGAGATTGATGCCGTCGGTGCCGAAGCTCGCCAGATAGGGCGTGGGCGCGGGCTCCTTGAGCACGCGCGGCACGCCTTCGGCCGCTTGCGCGAGCAGACCCATGGCCTGCTCGACGTCCGACGAATAGGCGACTTGCACGACCACCTTCGAATACCCGCGCGTCAGGAACGACGACTGGTTCTGCACTACGTCCGTGATCAGTTTTTCGTTCGGGATCAGCGTTTCGATACCGTCGAGCCCACGCACCACGGTGTAGCGCGTACGAATCTGCGTGACCATGCCTTGCAAGCCGCTCACGTTGATCGTGTCGCCGATCCGCAGCGACCGGTCGATCAGGATGATGAAGCCCGACACGTAGTTGCTGGCGATCTTCTGCAGCCCGAACCCTAGCCCGACGCCCAACGCGCCGCCGAACACGCCCAGCACGGTGATGTCGATGCCGACCAGCGACAGGCTGATCAGAATCGCCGCCAGCATCAACGCTGCCCGACCGACGCGCGCCACCACCACCTTCAGATTGGCGTCGAGCGTGGTCGAACGGATCAGGCGGTCCTCGAACGTGGAGCCGAGCCACATCGCGACGATCATCGTCACGCAGACCCACAGCAGGCCCGTGGTGAGCGACAGCAGCGTCATGTGCGCATTGGCAACACGGAAATGGACGCTGCCCATCCACGAGATCACGTCGTCCTGAATGCCCATCACGGTCAGCACCATGCCGATCCAGACGACCAGCGAGACCAGTTTTTCGACCAGGAACAGCCAGGGATGCGTCACGCCGTCGTGGCTAAAAACCCGTCGCGCGATGAAAAACACGATGTAGATCAGCCCGATGCCAAACAGCGGCACCAAGGCCAGATCGAGCAGCGCGGTATGCATGAATGGCGCGGTGATCGTGCGCGCGAGCCACACGAGCACCGCGCCGATCAGCGGGAAGAAGGCGCGGTTCAGGCTTTCCGCACCGAAGCGCAGCGTCTGGTAACGCGTTTGCCGACGCAGATCGAGCGTGCGCCGCAACAGGCGCGCGAGCAGCCACGCGAGCGCGAGCGTCCCCAGCAGCACGCCGACCTGCCAGAGCATGACGGGCTGGCCGAAGTCGCGCGCGAGGTCGCCGAACATATGAGAAAAAATACGGTTTTGCATGATGTCGCCGAAATCGCCGGCGTGCCGCGGGTCAACTAACCAACCCACGGCACGTCGGCAAAAAGCCTGTCGCGTTGCTTAGCTCTGGCGTTCCAGCACGGCGGCGAAGAAGCCGTCGGTTGCGTGGCGGTGCGGCCACAGCGACAGGTAGTCGCCCATTTCCAGTTCGATGCGCTGCTCGGCCAGCACGTCGCGTACGGGCACCAGAACGAAGTCCGGATGATCGGCGAGGAACTGTTGCACGACCACTTCGTTTTCCGCTTCCAGAATCGAGCAGGTCGCGTAGACGAGGCGGCCGCCCTTCTTCACCAGACGCGAGGCGCTCGCCAGAATCGACAACTGCTTCGGCGCCAGTTCCGCGACCGAGTCCGGCGACTGACGCCACTTCAGATCCGGGTTGCGGCGCAGCGTGCCCAGCCCGCTGCACGGCGCATCGACCAGCACGCGGTCGATCTTGCCGGCCAGACGCTTGATCTTGGCGTCGTGTTCGCTATCGATCAGCACCGGATTCACGTTCGACAACCCGCTGCGCGCGAGGCGCGGCTTGAGTTTGGCGAGACGCCGCTCCGAGATGTCGAACGCATACAGACGGCCGGTGGAGCGCATCGCCGCGCCCAGCGCCAGCGTCTTGCCGCCCGCGCCCGCGCAGAAGTCGACGATCATCTCGCCGCGCTTGGGCGCGACCAGCGAGCACAACAGTTGGCTGCCTTCGTCCTGCACTTCGACCCAGCCGTTCTGGAACGCGTCGAGTTTGGTGAGCGGCGGCTTGCCGACCACCCGCACACCGAACGGCGCGAACGGCGTGGCGCCGCCTTCGATGCCGGCCTTCGACAGCGCGTCGAGCACGTCGTCGCGGCTCGCCTTGATCGGGTTCGAGCGCAAATCCAGCGGCGCCGGGTAGTTCAGCGCGGCGGCCAGTTGGGCCAACTCGGCGGGTTCGAAACGCTTGGCTAACGCCTGATAGATCCAGTCAGGCAGATTCAGGCGAATTCGCAGCGGCAGGCTTTGCGGGTCGATCTTCGACACGTGTTCGAGCCAGCTCAACTCCTGTTCCGACACGAACGGCTTGAGCGCGTTACGCCCCGCCGTTTGCATCAGGCCGAGCAAAGCCATGCGGCGAGCCGGGCTGCCGGCGCCGCTTTCGGCCAGATGGGCGAATTCCATCCGGCGACGCAGCACCGCGAACACCGCTTCCGCGATCACGCCGCGCTCGCCGTGCCCAAGCTTCGGATGAGCGCGGAAAAAGCGGCTGGTCGTGGCATCGGCCGGGCCGGTAAGTTTCAGGACTTCAGCCAGCAAAGTCTCAGTTTGTCCAATCAAAAAACCATGTAATCTCATGCGCCCTCTCCGGCGGTGTGACCGGCAAAGAGCCATTGCGGCTCTGACGGCGTAAGCGTGACACGCAGGCCATCTAGAGCAAGGCGCCCTTCGACGAACCAGCGCACCGCGCGTGGATAAATAATGTGTTCGATTGCCAGCACGCGTTCCGCGAGCATGGCGGGGGTGTCGCCGTTTTCCACGGGAACCGCCGCCTGCGCGACGATTGGCCCGTGATCCAGTTGCGACGTAACAAAATGCACCGACGCGCCGTGCAGCCGCACGCCGGCGTCCAGTGCCTGTTGATGGGTTTTCAGGCCCGGAAAGCTCGGCAGCAGCGACGGGTGAACGTTCAGCATGCGCCCGGCGTAACGGTCGACGAAACCGGCCGTCAGCACGCGCATGAAGCCCGCGAGCACCACGAGATCGGGCGCGAAGCCGTCGATCTGCTGGGCGAGCGCCGCGTCGAAGCTGTCGCGGTCGGGATACTGGCGGTGGTCGACCACCGCCGTGGCAATACCGTGCGACGCCGCGAACGCAAGGCCCGCGGCGTCAGGACGGTTGGCAATCACGGCGGCGACTTGCGCCGGCCAAACCTCGTCCGAGCAGGCTCGAACGATGGCTTCCATGTTGCTTCCCCGCCCCGAAATCAGGATGACGAGTTTTTTCATCCGCGGATTTTATCATTCGGGGACCCTGAAACCGCGACGCGCCGCCGTCTCACGCGCCGAGCGTTTATAATCGTTTGTTTTGCGGCACCCCGCCCGCCCTATTCCAACGCGCTATCGTGAGAGTCTTCCGCGGTCTTCCCAATGCTGAAAGCCGTGCGCCCTGCGCACTGACCATCGGCAACTTCGACGGTGTCCACCGCGGCCATCAGGCTCTGCTCGCGCACGTGCGCGCAGCGGCCGACGCGCGCGGCCTGCCCGTCTGCGTGATGACCTTCGAGCCGCACCCGCGCGAGTTCTTCAATCCCGCCGGCGCGCCGCCGCGTATCGCCATGCTGCGCGACAAGCTCGAGGCGCTGCGCACCAACGGCGTCGATCGCGTGGTGGTCGAGCATTTCAACCACACGTTCGCGAGCCAGTCGCCGGATACGTTCGTCGAACGGATCATCGTCAACGGGCTGCACGCGCGCTGGGTGATGATCGGCGACGACTTCCGCTACGGCGCCAAACGCGCCGGCGATTTCGCGTCGCTCAAGGCCGCGGGCCAGCAATACGGTTTCGAAGTCGAGCAGATGGCCACCGTCGCCGATCCGTCCGGCGCGCGCATTTCCAGCTCGGGCGTGCGCGCCGCGCTGGTGGCGGGCGACCTCGATTCGGCGCGGGCCGCGCTGGGCCGCGATTATCTGATCAGCGGCCACGTCGTGCACGGCATGAAGCTCGGCCGCGATCTCGGTTTCCCCACGTTGAATCTGCCGATCGCCCACAAGCGGCCGGCGCTCGCGGGTATTTTCGTGGTGCGCGTGCACGGCGTGGCGGACGAGCCGCTGCCGGGCGTCGCGAGCCTCGGGCTGCGCCCCACCGTCGACGATTCCGGCCGCGTGCTGCTCGAAGTGCATCTGCTCGACTGGCACGGCGACGCGTATGGCAAACTCGTGCGCGTCGAATTCCTGAAGAAGCTGCGTGACGAGGAAAAGTACGTCGACCTCGAAACGCTGACCGCCGCGATCGCGCGCGACGTCGTCAACGCCCGCGCCTGGTTCGCGGCCGTCGGCGTCGGCGCGCCGGGCAGCCGGTCCACCGGCTTCGCCACCTCGGCCACCGACCGAATTAGATAGCCGCCGTGGTCCATGCGCGCATGCCGTACGCCGCCTGGACCCTCGCCGCGCGCATCGAAGGGCGTCCGTGGAACACGCGACATGCCTGCCGGGCGCGCCCCACGCCCACGCGCAGCGTGCGCATTCCGCGCCCCGCTGTGCACAGAACGAATTCACCGCGACCACATCATGAGCAACAAGAAAGCCGATTCGAAACCGCAGTCACGCTATCCGGTCAACCTGCTCGACACGCCGTTCCCGATGCGCGGCGACCTGCCCAAGCGCGAGCCGCAATGGGTCAAGGAATGGCAGGAAGGCAAGATCTACGAAAAGATCCGCGCCGCCAGCAAGGGCCGCAAGAAGTTCATCCTGCACGACGGGCCGCCGTATGCGAACGGCGACATCCACCTCGGTCACGCGGTGAACAAGATCCTCAAGGACATGATCGTCAAGGCGCGCAATCTGGCAGGCTTCGACGCGGTCTACGTGCCGGGCTGGGACTGTCACGGCATGCCGATCGAAATCCAGATCGAAAAGCAGTTCGGCAAATCGCTGCCGGCCGCTGAAGTGATGCAGAAGGCGCGCGCCTACGCGACCGAACAGATCGAGAAGCAGAAGATCGGCTTCCGTCGTCTGGGCGTGCTCGGCGACTGGGACAATCCGTACAAGACCATGAACTTCACGAACGAAGCCGGCGAAATCCGCGCGCTCGCGAAGATCCTCGAAAAAGGCTACGTGTTCCGTGGTCTGAAGCCGGTCAACTGGTGTTTCGACTGCGGCTCGGCGCTGGCTGAAGCGGAAGTCGAATACGCGGACAAGAACGATCCGACCATCGACGTGCTGTTCAGCTTCGCCGAACCGGAAAAGACCGCGCACGCCTTCGGCTTGAACGCACTGCCGCGCGAAGAAGGCGGCATCGTGATCTGGACCACCACGCCGTGGACCATCCCCGCCAACCAGGCGCTGAACCTGCATCCGGAAATCGTCTACGCGCTGGTGGATACGCCGCGCGGTCTGCTGATCCTCGCGGAAGAGCGCGTTGAAGCGTGCCTGAAGCAATACGGTCTGGAAGGCACGATCGTCGCCACGGCGCCGGGCGCGAAGCTCGTCAACCTGCGCTTCAATCACCCGCTCGCGGCCGCGCATCCGGCTTACAAGCGCACCGCGCCGGTCTATCTCGGCGACTACGTGACGACCGAAACCGGTACGGGTGTCGTGCACTCGTCGCCGGCATATGGTGTGGAAGACTTCGTGTCGTGCAAGGCGCACGGCATGGCCGATTCCGACATCATCAGCCCGGTGATGGGCGACGGCCGCTACATCGAATCGCTCGCGCTGTTCGGCGGCCTGTCGATCTGGGCAGCCAATCCGCAAATCGTCGAGGCCCTGCAAACGGCCGGCTCGCTGCTGCGTACCGAGAAGTACACGCACAGCTACATGCATTGCTGGCGCCACAAGACGCCGATCATCTACCGCGCTACCTCGCAATGGTTCGCCGGTATGGACGTGAAGCCGAACGACAGCGACAAGACGCTGCGTGAAACCGCGCTGGAAGGCATCGAAAACACCGCGTTCTATCCGGCGTGGGGGAAGCAGCGTCTGTTCAGCATGATCGCCAACCGCCCGGACTGGACGCTGTCGCGTCAACGCCAATGGGGCGTGCCGATGGCGTTCTTCGTGCACAAGGAAACCGGCGAGCTGCATCCGCGCACGGTGGAACTGCTCGAAGAAGTCGCGCAACGCGTTGAGAAGGCCGGTATCGAAGCGTGGCAAACGCTCGACCCGCGCGAACTGCTCGGCGACGAAGCCAACCTGTACGAAAAGAACCGCGACACGCTGGACGTCTGGTTCGATTCCGGCACCACGCACTGGCATGTGCTGCGCGGCTCGCATAAAGACGAACTGCAATTCCCGGCCGATCTGTATCTGGAAGGCTCAGATCAACACCGCGGCTGGTTCCATTCGTCGCTGCTGACCGCCTCGATGCTCGACGGCCGTCCGCCGTACAACGCGCTGCTGACCCACGGCTTCACCGTCGACGGCGAAGGCCGCAAGATGAGCAAGTCGCTCGGCAACGGGATCGACCCGCATGAAGTGGCCAACCGCCTCGGCGCGGAAATCATCCGCCTGTGGATCGCGTCGACCGACTACTCGGGCGAACTGGCGATATCGGAAGAAATCCTGAAGCGCGTCACGGAAAGCTATCGCCGGATCCGCAACACGCTGCGCTTCCTGCTCGCGAACCTGTCGGACTTCGATTTCGCGCAGCACGCGCGTCCGGTCGAAGACTGGCTCGAGATCGATCGCTACGCGGTCGCGCTGTCGGCGAATCTGCAGAACGACATCCTCACGCACTACGACAAGTACGAGTTTCATCCGGTGGTCGCCAAGCTACAGACGTTCTGCTCGGAAGACCTCGGCGGCTTCTACCTCGACGTGCTGAAGGATCGCCTGTACACCACCGCGGCGGATTCGGTCGCGCGCCGTTCGGCACAGACCGCGCTGTATCACATCGCACACGGCCTGCTGCGCCTGATGGCGCCGTTCATGTCGTTCACCGCCGAAGAAGCGTGGAAGGTGTTCCAGCCGAATAGCGAAACCATCTTCACCGAGACGTATCACGCGTTCCCGGCCGTGCCGCAAGCGGGCGAACTGCTCGACAAGTGGACGCTGCTGCGCGCCGCGCGCGGCGACGTGACGAAGGCGCTGGAAGAAGCCCGCGGCGCGAACCTGATCGGTTCGTCGCTGCAGGCGGAAGTCGAAATCCGCGCGAGCGGCGCGCGTTACGACGTGCTCGCGAGCCTCGGCGAAGACTTGAAGTTCGTGCTGATCACGTCGGCGGCGAATGTCGTGAAGGTCGCGAGCGAAGCGGAAGAAGGCGTCGAAGTGATCGCGTCGAAGTATCTGAAATGCGAGCGCTGCTGGCACTACCGCGAGGACGTCGGCGCGCACGCCGATCACCCCACGCTGTGCGGCCGCTGCTTCAGCAATCTGTTCGGCGACGGTGAAACGAGGAGCGCGGCATAATGGCACGAACCCTGTCCAAAGCATCGAGCGGCCATAGTTCGCTGGCGCCCTGGCTGGGCGTCGCGCTGATCGTGATCCTGTTCGATCAGCTGACCAAGATCGCGATCCAGAAGGTGTTCGCGTACGGTGTCCCGCATGAGATCACGCCGTTTTTCAACCTGATCCTCGTGTACAACCGCGGCGCGGCGTTCAGCTTCCTCGCCATGGCCGGCGGCTGGCAACGTTGGGCCTTCACCGCGCTCGGCGTGATCGCGGCGCTCGTGATCTGCTATCTGCTCAAGCGCCACGGCGGGCAGAAGATGTTCTGCACGGCGCTCTCGCTGATTCTCGGTGGCGCGCTCGGCAATGTGATCGACCGGCTCGCGTACGGCCACGTGATCGACTTCCTCGATTTTCACGTGCGCACGTGGCACTGGCCGGCATTCAACCTCGCCGACAGCGCGATTACCGTCGGCGCGATCCTGCTGGTGCTCGACGAGTTGCGGCGCGTCCGCGGCGCGTCACGCTAACGCCGCAGACGCCGGCGCCTGGGTTCGTCAGAATCCGCGCGCCGGGGTCCGGTTCGAAAGACGCGGCGGCCCGGGGTGCAATGCCTCACCGCGCCGCCCGCCACCACGCTTTGTCGGAGGCTTCGTTGGCAACCGCAGAACTTGCAGGAAAACATCTCGTCCTCGGCATGACGGGCGGCATTGCCTGCTACAAGATCGCCGAACTCACGCGTCTGCTGACCAAGGCCGGTGCGACCGTGCAGGTCGTCATGACCGAAGCGGCCACACAGTTCATCACGCCCGTCACCATGCAGGCGCTCTCGGGCCGTCCGGTCTACACGAGCCAGTGGGACGCGCGTATGGCGAACAACATGGCGCACATCGATCTGTCGCGTGAAGCGGATGCGATCGTGATCGCGCCCGCCTCCACCGACTTCCTCGCCAAGCTCGCACACGGCATGGCCGACGACCTGCTGTCCACGCTGTGCGTGGCGCGCGATTGTCCGCTGCTGGTCGTACCGGCGATGAACCGGCAGATGTGGCAGAACCCGGCCACGCAGCGCAACGTCGCGCAACTGCGCGCGGACGGTGTGCAGGTGCTGGGCCCCGACTCCGGCCCCCAGGCGTGCGGCGAAATCGGCGACGGGCGCATGCTCGAAGCGGCCGCCACGTATGAAGCGATCGCCTCGTTTTTCTCGCCCAAGATTCTGGCCGGCCGGCGCGTGTTGCTGACTGCCGGACCGACCTTCGAACCGCTCGATCCGGTGCGCGGCATCACCAACCGGTCGAGCGGCAAGATGGGTTTCGCGCTGGCGCGCGCCGCGCAACAGGCCGGCGCCGAGGTGCATCTGGTGGCCGGCCCCGTCGCGCTGGAAACGCCGTGGGGCGTGTTCCGCGAAGACGTGCAAACCGCGCAGCAAATGCACGATGCGGTGATGCGCTCGGTCGCGGAGGCCGACATCTTTATCGGCGTGGCCGCCGTGGCCGACTGGCGCGCCGATCACGCCAGCGAGCACAAGATCAAGAAGACCGCCGAGCGCACACTGCCTACCTTCACGTTCATCGAGAATCCGGACATTCTGGCCACGGTTGCGAAGCTGCCGCATCCGCCGTTCGCGGTCGGCTTCGCGGCGGAAAGCGGCGACCTCGAAGTGCATGGCGAAGAAAAGCGCGCGCGCAAGAATGTGCCGCTGCTGATCGGCAATCTCGGCCCGCTGACTTTCGGTCTCGACGACAATGAAGTGATCCTGTTCGAAGCCAGCGGCGCCACCAAGCTGCCGCGCGCCGACAAGCAGACGCTCGCGCGCACGCTGATCGCGGAGATCGCGAAGCGCTTGGCCGATTCAAGTCTGATTCGCTGAACGCCGCTCGCGTTTGACCTCCCGGCAAGTTCGCCTTCAGGAGGTCAACGCGCAGCGACGTGATTCATCTGGAGCCGTGCCGACATGACGCTACTATCCGTGCTCGATCAAACGCCCGTGATCGCCGGGCACTCGGTGGCGGACGCAATCGCCGCCACCGTCGAACTCGCGCAACTCGCCGACGACCTCGGCTACACGCGCTACTGGTGCGCCGAACACCATGGCTTGCGCGGCGTATCGAATCCTTGCCCGGAAGTGGTGCTGGCGCGCCTCGGCAGTGTGACCAAGCGCATTCGCCTCGGCTCCGGCGGGGTGATGCTGCCTTACTACAGTCCGTTCAAAGTCGCCGAGCAATTCATGATGCTCGAGGCGCTGTTTCCAAATCGGATCGACCTCGGCGTAGGACGCGCGCCGGGCGGCGACATGCGCACCGCGCAAGCGGTCGCGGCCGGCGACTACAACCGCGGCGATATTTTCCCGCAGCAGGTCGCGGATCTGGTCGGGCTGATGCACGGCACGCTGCCCGACGATCACGTCGCACACGGCGTGCTGCTGCAGCCCCAGATCGAGACGCGCCCGCAACTGTGGATGCTCGGCTCGAGCGAATTCGGCGGCTTGCTCGCTGCGCAACTCGGCATTCGCTTCGCGTTCGCGCATTTCATCAACGCTCATTTCGGGCATCAGGTGGCGCTGGCCTATCGTGAGCGCTTCAAGGCCAGTCGGGAAGCGCAGCAGGCTTATCTCGCTGCGGCAGTTTTCGTGATCTGCGCGGACACCGAACAGGAAGCCGCCGATCTGGAAAAAGCCGTCGATCTGCGCCGCGTGCAAATGGCGTACGGCCTGAACGAACCCATTCCGTCGATCGAACAAGGCGTCGCGCAGGAGTACGGCGAGCGCGAGCAACTGGTGATCGCGCGGGAACGGCCGCGCAGCATTGTCGGTACGCCGGAGATCGTCACTGAACGCCTGCATGCGCTGCAGGAGCAGTTCCAGGCCGATGAGCTGATCGTGCTGACCGTGGCGGGCAGCTATCGCGCCCGCCGGCGCTCTTATGAACTCCTTGCCGATGCGTTCCAATTGGCGCATTGAGTCCTAACCTCTACTTTCCACCCTCTCCAACCTGCATGAAACTCGACCTCAAGATTCTCGATGCGCGCATGCGCGACCAACTCCCGGCCTACGCCACGACCGGCAGCGCCGGCCTCGATCTGCGCGCGTGCCTCGACGAACCGCTGACGCTCGAACCCGGCCAGACGGCGCTGGTGCCGACCGGGCTGGCGATTCACGTCGGCGATCCGGGTTATGCGGCGTTGATTTTGCCGCGCTCGGGCTTGGGACATAAGCACGGCATCGTGCTGGGCAATCTGGTCGGCCTGATCGATTCGGATTACCAAGGTCAGTTGATGATCTCGACGTGGAATCGCGGCGAGACCACGTTCGTGCTGAATCCGATGGAACGCCTCGCACAACTCGTGATCGTGCCGGTCGTGCAAGCCGAGTTCAATATCGTCGACGACTTCGAGACGAGCGATCGCGGTGCGGGTGGGTTCGGTAGCACGGGCAAGCATTGAGCGCGTAGTCGCCAACCGGCACCGAAACCGGGGCGCACATAAAAAAACGGCGCGGGTTAAAAACCCGCGCCGTTTTTTTTGCCTGGCTTAGCCGTGTAGTAACGCCTGAAACTTACTCGACTTCGACCGCTTCCGGATTCGGATTGCGCGGCGCCGGATGCTCGTCGAAGGTCAACTGCACCTTGTCTTCCGCATCGACGTCGACCGATACGCGGCCGCCGTTCATCAGCTTGCCGAACAGCAACTCGTCGGCCAGCGCACGACGGATCGTGTCCTGGATCAGACGCTGCATCGGCCGTGCGCCCATCAACGGATCGAAACCGTGCTTGGCGAGATGCGCGCGCAACGCGTCGGTGAAGAGCGCGTCGACCTTCTTCTCGTGCAACTGATCTTCCAGCTGCATCAGGAACTTGTCGACCACGCGCATGATGATTTCTTCATCGAGCGAACGGAAGCTGATCGTTGCGTCCAGACGGTTACGGAACTCCGGCGTGAACATGCGCTTGATGTCGACCATCTCGTCGCCGGTTTCCCGACGATTCGTGAAGCCGATCACCGACTTGCCCATTGCCTCGGCGCCCGCGTTCGTCGTCATGATGATGATGACGTTGCGGAAATCCGCCTTGCGGCCGTTGTTATCCGTCAGCGTGCCGTGGTCCATGACCTGCAGCAGCACGTTGTAGATGTCCGGATGCGCCTTCTCGATTTCGTCGAGCAGCAGCACGCAATGCGGCTTCTTCGTGACGGCTTCGGTCAGCAGACCGCCCTGATCGAAACCGACGTAGCCCGGCGGCGCGCCGATCAAGCGGCTGACCGCATGACGCTCCATGTATTCCGACATGTCGAAGCGAATCAGCTCGATGCCCAGCGTGAACGCCAGCTGCTTCGCCACTTCCGTCTTGCCGACGCCCGTGGGACCGGAGAACAGGAACGCGCCGATCGGCTTGTCCAGCTTGCCGAGACCCGCACGCGCCATCTTGATCGCGGCCGACAGCGCGTCGATAGCCGGGTCTTGCCCGAACACCACGCTCTTCAGATCGCGATCCAGCGTTTGCAGCTTGCTGCGATCGTCTTGCGACACGCTTTGCGGCGGGACGCGGGCGATCTTCGAGATGATCTCTTCGATCTCGTTCTTGCCGATGGTCTTCTTCTGCTTCGACTTCGGCAGGATGCGTTGCGCGGCGCCCGCTTCGTCGATCACGTCGATTGCCTTGTCCGGCAAGTGACGATCCGTGATGAAGCGTGCCGACAACTCAGCCGCCGCCGACAGCGCGCCCGACGAATACTTCACGCCGTGGTGCTCTTCGAAACGCGACTTCAGGCCACGCAGAATCGCTACCGTCTGCTCGACGGTCGGCTCGGTCACGTCGACCTTCTGGAAACGACGCGACAGTGCCGCGTCTTTTTCGAAGATGCCGCGATATTCGGTGAACGTGGTCGCGCCGATGCACTTGAGCGTGCCCGACGACAGCGCCGGCTTCAGCAGGTTCGACGCGTCCAGCGTGCCGCCCGATGCAGCGCCCGCGCCGATCAGCGTATGAATTTCGTCGATGAACAGAATCGCGTGCGGACGTTCCTTCAATTCCTTGAGGACCGTCTTCAGACGCTGTTCGAAGTCGCCACGATATTTGGTGCCGGCCAGCAGCGCGCCCATGTCGAGCGAGTACACCTGAGCATCCGCGAGGATGTCGGGCACTTCGCCGCGCGTAATTCGCCATGCAAGGCCTTCAGCGATCGCGGTCTTACCGACGCCCGCTTCACCAACCAGTAGCGGATTATTCTTGCGCCGGCGACACAGCACCTGCACCACACGCTCGACTTCCGACTCGCGCCCGATCAGCGGATCGATGCGGCCGTCTTTCGCCATCTGGTTCAGGTTCGCCGTGAACTGGGCGAGTGGTGTTTCCTTCTGCGCGGCGGCTTCGTCGGACTCGGCATTCGCGTCGCTCGCTTTCGCGGCGTCCGTGCTGCTCGTCTTGGCGATGCCGTGCGAGATGAAATTGACCACGTCCAGACGCGTCACGCCCTGCTGTTGCAGGTAGTACACCGCATGCGAATCCTTCTCGCCGAAGATCGCAACCAGCACGTTCGCGCCGGTTACTTCCTTCTTGCCGTTCGAGGTGGACTGTACATGCATGATCGCGCGCTGGATCACACGCTGGAAACCCAGCGTGGGCTGCGTGTCGACGTCGTCCGTGCCAGGCACGGTCGGCGTGTTGTCATGTATGAAGTTGCGCAGGTTCTGGCGCAGATCCTCGATATTGGCCGCGCATGCACGCAACACCTCCGCCGCTGTCGGATTGTCCAACAGTGCCAGCAAAAGATGTTCGACCGTTATGAACTCGTGCCGCGCCTGGCGTGCTTCCATGAACGCCATGTGCAGGCTGACTTCCAGTTCCTGGGCAATCATGCTTCCTCCATCACACACTGCAGCGGATGCCCGGCCTGCCGTGCGTGGGTAACGACTTGCTCGACTTTGGTCGACGCGATGTCCCGCGTATAGACCCCACAAACTCCCCTGCCTTCGCGATGCACCTTCAACATAACCTGTGTTGCGGTTTCACGATCTTTATTGAAGTATTCCTGCACGACCATCACGACAAATTCCATTGGCGTGAAGTCATCATTCAGCAGCACCACTTTGTACATGGACGGCGGCTTGAGTTTCTTCTCCTGCCGCTCCAGTACGGTGCCGTCCTGCTTGTCCGGGATAATCGCCATACACCCATTCTAAACAACTAGGACAGGCCCGCAATCCTGTCAAAACCCGGCCGACCGGCCGGTGAGCCCGTTCGCCACCGCCTGATGAGTAACTACCCGCCATGCGTGCGCCATTCGACGAGCCGTTTGCGGAGCCGGCCCCTATCCTGATGCTTCGCGGCCTTGCTGCACCGCAGTCGGATCGAGTATCGCACAACCTGCCGGAGCTGGCTGGAAGGCTCGCCCCGTGCCAATCGGCGGCGGGCGACCCGCAGAACAGCATGTGAGTCGATTATGCGACTTTTCAAGACAGCCCGCTTGCGCAACCGCACATAACGAAAGCGGGAAAAACCCTGGAAAGCGCCTGTTTGCAACGCCTCAGCTAGCGTCTCAAAATTTTCTTGACACTCGAATAAAGAGCCTCAACAATCAAGCTGGCACTTTTTTCACTGAGCCATAAATCGAAAAAATGCCGATGGTGAGCTTGTGAGGAGGGAGCGGCTGCTCGCGCGGTCGTCGAGCTTTTCGAGGGCTCGTGGTAGTGACATGAGTTACAGGGGAAGTTGGAATGGCAAACGGTACGGTCAAATGGTTCAATGACGCAAAAGGTTTCGGATTCATCACGCCTGACGAAGGTGGTGAGGATCTGTTTGCACACTTCTCGGCCATCCAGATGAATGGATTCAAAACCCTCAAGGAAGGCCAAAAGGTGACCTTCGAGGTCGTGCAAGGCCCGAAAGGCAAACAGGCATCGAACATCCAGGCACCTGCCTGATACGGTTCGTTACCCGTCCTTTGAAACCCGGCTTCGTGCCGGGTTTCTTTTTTTGGGGCCGACGCACGAGTCGCGGGCATCCCAATTATCGGACGACTGATCGCTTTGATGCGCGCTGCATCTTTAGAGTCCGCCCTCTCGCCCCGCCGCTCCCCGAAAAACAAAAACCCCGACGGCACATCGTGCCCATCGGGGTTTGCCGGACCGCTGCGGAACGCGCGAGGCGCTCCCACCGCGCTTACATATTCTCGATCAGCACCTGACCGAAACCCGAACACGACACCTGCGTCGCGCCTTCCATCAAGCGCGCGAAGTCGTAGGTGACGCGTTTTTGCAGAATGGATTTTTCCATCGACTTGATGATCAGTTCCGCCGCCTCGAACCAGCCGAGGTGGCGCAACATCATTTCTGCCGAGAGAATTTCCGAACCCGGATTCACGTAGTCCTTGCCCGCGTACTTCGGCGCGGTGCCGTGCGTGGCTTCGAACATCGCGACCGAATCCGACATATTCGCGCCCGGCGCGATACCGATCCCGCCGACTTGCGCGGCCAACGCATCCGACACGTAGTCGCCGTTCAGATTCAGCGTGGCGATCACGTCGTATTCGGCTGGACGCAACAGGATCTGCTGCAGGAACGCATCCGCGATCACATCTTTAACGACGATATCGCTACCCGTCTTCGGATTCTTGATCTTCATCCACGGGCCGCCGTCGATCAGTTCCGCGGCGAACTCTTTCTGCGCCAGTCCATAACCGTAGTCGCGGAACGCGCCTTCGGTGAACTTCATGATGTTGCCCTTGTGCACCAGCGTGACCGAGCGGCGGTCGTTGTCGAGCGCGTACTGGATTGCCTTGCGCACCAGGCGCTCGGTGCCTTCGCGCGACACCGGCTTGATACCGATCCCCGACGTGTTCGGGAAGCGGATCTTCTTCACGCCCATCTCTTCCTGCAGGAACTTGATGACCTTCTTCGCCTGCTCCGACTCGGCGGCCCACTCGATACCGGCGTAGATGTCTTCCGAGTTCTCGCGGAAGATCACCATGTTGGTCTTCTCAGGCTCGCGCACCGGCGAAGGCACGCCCTTGAAATACTGCACCGGCCGCAGGCACACATACAGATCCAGCTCCTGACGCAACGCGACGTTCAGCGAACGGATGCCGCCGCCGACCGGCGTGGTGAGCGGCCCCTTGATCGACACGACGTATTCCTTGAGCACCTGCAGCGTTTCTTCCGGCAGCCACACGTCCGGACCGTACACCTTGGTCGACTTCTCGCCGGCATAGATTTCCATCCAGTGGATTTTCTTCTTGCCTGCGTACGCTTTTTCTACCGCGGCATCCACCACCTTGATCATCACCGGCGTGATGTCGAGACCCGTGCCGTCGCCTTCGATAAACGGAATGATCGGCTGGTCGGAAACGTTGAGCGAGAAATCGGCGTTGACGGTGATTTTGTCACCGTCGGTGGGGACCTTGATGTGCTGATACGGCATGATCGGACTCCAGTGAAGGCTAGGCTGAAAGCTGATGGGAGACTGCGAAAATGGGCGCTTCCTCGCTACGCGCAATGCCGGACGCCTGCAAGCGGCCTGGCCGTTATTCTAGCCCACGCAGCCGGCGCAACACGGCCGCTGCGGCTCGGGGTTTTCCAACATGACGGCACGTTGTTGGTATGTTCGCGGCACGCTAATCGGCGAGGCATAGGTCTTATGTCTTATATAAGACAAGAGGCTTAGCGCCGCGCATTATGCATTATCATCCCGCCATTGACTATCCGGCCAAACGCCCTGCCAGGCTTAAGCGGCACGGCCCGCCGCCCCACTCGCGCCGCGTGACTCAGCGTGACTTTTATCCTGCCCCCTCCATGCGTCTGCTCGCTCTGAACAAACCGTTCGGCACCATCTGCCAGTTTTCCCCTCACGAGACGCGCGCGTCGCTGGCCGACTGGGTCAAGGTGCCGGGCGTCTATCCGGCGGGCCGGCTCGATTCCGATAGCGAAGGCCTGCTGCTCCTCACCGACGACGGCGCATTGCAAGCCCACATCGCCGAACCGCGTCACAAGCTCGTCAAACGTTATTGGGCGCAAGTGGAAGGCGCGGTGGACCCCGCCACGTTGAAGAAGCTCGCGCGCGGCGTCGACCTCGGCGACTACGTGACGCAGCCCTGCCGCGCCGACTACGTGGAACCGACCGACACACTGTGGACCCGCACGCCGCCGATCCGCTATCGCGCCGCGATCCCCACCACGTGGATCGAGTTGTCGATCACCGAAGGCAAGAACCGCCAGGTGCGCCGCATGACGGCCGCGGTCGGATTCCCGACACTGCGTCTCGTGCGCGTGGGCATCGGCGCGCTCGACATTCTTTCACTCGGACTCCAACCGGGGCAAAGCGTCGAATTGCCGCTGAAGGCGCCATGGGAAGGTGTCGCCTGACGCATCGAACGCGGACATCGAACGCAGGCATCGAATCCGCGCATCGAGCCTGACTCACACGCTGTGGATAAGAAGACTAACTCGTTGTATCCGCAAACAAATAATCGCGTGAAACCGTCATTAAAAAAGCGTGAAACAAGTGAGCTCGCAACACGCTCGCGCTAATCTATTTGCTTCAGCTTAACGGCCTATAAATTTTTCAGAAAAATTACGTCAACCGCACTGTGAGCTCACGCGTTATTCGACGCAGATGCCGCCCGAAGCTATCCGGCATTCAGCCTTAAGGGCCTTTGCACAAGCCGCTCACGCGGACGACGCGGGGAGTCTGAGCGCTAAACAGACGCGTCGAAAAATTTGTTCGATGCGCTGTCAACCGAAAGGTGGATGGCACGTTTACCGACATGACTCTACATATAACCGGGTCATTTGGTTAATTTACTAAAGCTGAGGATTCACAAAATGAACAAACTGATCGCCGCTCTGGTCGCTGGCCTCTTCGCAACGGCAGCATTCGCACAAGCTTCGGCACCGGTGGCAGCTTCGGCAGCTCCGGCAGCAGCTGCTTCGTCGGCAAAGAAGACCACGAAGAAAGCAACGCACAAGAAGTCGCACAAGAAGGCAGCTGCTGCAGCAGCAGCTTCGGGCGCTTCGGAGTAAGTTTGTAAAAACGCAGTCAAGAACTAGCTTCATTGCCGTTCTTACGGCGTTGAAAGGCAGATCACCGCAAGGCGATCTGCCTTTTTGTTTTTGACGCGCTCGCGTAACATTCGCGGGTTAAATTCCAGCAAGGAGTCATGCCGTGCGATTTCCCATGCGCTCGTTGATTGCGCGCTTCGCTGTTGCCGTTGCACTGCCGCTCGCCGCGCTTTCGTTCGCCGCCAGCACCGCCGCCCCGGCTCACGCGCAGGACATGCCGCCCGGTGCGAAGCAGCCCAGCGAATTTCCGCGCGCCAAGCTGACCGCCGGCATGTTCGTGATTGACGCGGCGGTCGCCTCGAATGACGCGGACCGTGAGCAAGGTTTGATGTATCGCACGACCCTCGCGCCGAACGAAGGCATGTTGTTCGTCTTCAACGAACGAGCCGTGCATTGCTTCTGGATGAAGAACACGTTGATCCCGTTGTCGATCGCGTTCATGCGCGCCGACGGCACGGTCACCGACATCGACGAAATGCAGGCCGAGACCACCGACAATCACTGCCCGAAGAACAACGGCATGTACGCGTTGGAAATGAGCAAAGGCTGGTTCACATCGAAGGGCATCAAGCCGGGGATGAAGATCCAGGGTTTGCCGGCCGCGCAATAAGCCACCGGATCGATCACATCGATTACCTCGATCGCGGTGGTTAGCGCCGCCGGTCGATCCCACCGCTTTCGAAAAAGCCGGTGCCTGCAAAACAGGCACCGGCTTTTTTATTGGCCGCGTGTCCCCATATCGTAGCCACGCGTTTGGACAGCAACCGCCGGAACCCCGCCGGCAAGGCCGTTGACCTGCCTGGCAAGATTCCTGCAAAAGCCGGGCCGACGCGCTATCCTAGTAATCTTAGTAAAGCAGCACCCAGCTTGCCGGGTAGCACAAGACTGCCCCCCGGCAAGTGTTTCTGGCGCGCCATTCCAAGGAGGTTCACGTGCCCCGCAAGACTCCCATCGAGCGCTACCGGAATATCGGCATCAGCGCTCACATCGACGCCGGCAAAACCACCACCACTGAACGCATCCTGTTCTACACAGGCGTGACCCACAAGATCGGCGAGGTTCACGACGGTGCGGCAACGATGGACTGGATGGAACAGGAGCAGGAGCGCGGCATCACCATCACGTCGGCGGCGACCACCGCTTTCTGGAAGGGCATGGCCGGCAACTACCCTGAGCATCGGATCAACATCATCGACACGCCGGGACACGTCGACTTCACGATTGAAGTCGAGCGCTCCATGCGTGTGCTCGACGGCGCCTGCATGGTGTACGACTCGGTCGGCGGCGTGCAGCCGCAATCCGAAACCGTCTGGCGTCAGGCGAACAAGTACAAGGTGCCGCGCATTGCGTTCGTCAACAAGATGGACCGCGTCGGCGCGGACTTCTTCCGCGTGCAGCGGCAGATCGGTGATCGCCTGAAGGGCGTCGCGGTGCCGCTTCAGATTCCGGTCGGCGCGGAAGATCACTTCCAGGGCGTGGTCGATCTGGTCAAGATGAAGGCGATCTACTGGGAAGAAGAGAACCAGGGCATCAAGTTCGAGTACCGCGATATCCCGGCGGAACTCGCGGACACCGCGAAGGAATGGCACGACAAGATGGTCGAGGCCGCGGCGGAAGCGAACGAGGAACTGCTCGAGAAATACCTCGGCGGCGAGACGCTGACCGAAGAGGAAATCAAGCACGGCATTCGCACCCGCTGTATCGCCAATGAAATCGTGCCGATGTTGTGCGGCAGCGCGTTCAAGAACAAGGGCGTGCAGGCCATGCTCGACGCGGTGATCGACTATCTGCCGTCGCCGGTCGACGTGCCCGCCATCAAGGGCCACGACGAATACGACAAGGAGATCGAGCGTCATCCGACCGACACCGATCCGTTCTCGGCGCTCGCCTTCAAGATCATGACCGACCCGTTCGTCGGCCAGCTGATTTTCTTCCGCGTCTATTCCGGCGTGGTGAATTCGGGCGACACGGTCTACAACGCGATCAAGGAAAAGAAGGAACGCCTTGGCCGGATCCTGCAGATGCACGCCAACGAGCGCAAGGAAATCAAAGAGGTTTACGCGGGCGACATCGCCGCGGCCGTCGGCCTGAAAGAAGCGACCACGGGCGACACGCTGTGCGATCCGAACCACGTGATCATCCTTGAAAAGATGATCTTCCCGGAGCCGGTGATTTCGCAGGCCGTCGAGCCGAAGACCAAGGTCGACCAGGAAAAGATGGGCATTGCGTTGAACCGTCTGGCGCAGGAAGACCCGTCGTTCCGCGTGCAGACCGACGAGGAATCCGGCCAGACGATCATCTCCGGGATGGGCGAGCTGCACCTGGAAATTCTGGTCGACCGGATGAAGCGCGAGTTCGGCGTCGAAGCCACGGTCGGCAAGCCGCAGGTCGCGTATCGCGAAACGGTGCGCAACAAGGTCGAAGACGTCGAAGGCAAGTTCGTCAAGCAGTCGGGCGGGCGCGGTCAGTACGGCCACGCGGTGGTGACGCTCGAACCGGCGGCGCAAGGCAAGGGCTACGAATTCGTCGACGCGATCAAGGGCGGCGTGATTCCGCGCGAGTACATTCCGGCGGTGGACAAGGGCATTCAGGAAACGCTGAAGGCCGGCGTGCTGGCGGGCTATCCGGTGGTCGACGTGAAGGTGACGCTGACTTTCGGTTCGTACCACGACGTCGACTCGAACGAAAACGCATTCCGTATGGCCGGTTCGATGGCCTTCAAGGAAGCCATGCGTAAAGCCAAACCGGTGCTGCTCGAACCAATGATGGCCGTCGAAGTGGAAACGCCCGAAGACTTCATGGGCAACGTGATGGGCGATCTGTCGAGCCGTCGCGGTCTGGTGCAAGGCATGGAAGACATCGCCGGTGGCGGCGGCAAGCTGGTGCGTGCCGAAGTGCCGCTCGCGGAGATGTTCGGTTACTCCACGTCGCTGCGCTCGGCCACGCAAGGTCGCGCCACGTACACGATGGAGTTCAAGCATTACGCCGAAACGCCGAACAACGTCGCCGAAGCGGTGATCAACGCGAAGCATAAGTAAGCGTTGCGTTAGCAGGCACGTCGTGCGCGTTATGTCGTGCCATGCACCAAGCGGGCAGTTCATAGACGAACGACTCGAACAAGCCCGTCCCAGGTGGACGGGCTTTTTTCATTCATGGACGCACGCACAGCCGCACATTCACCCGCCGGTTTCCGAACGTTTCCGAACGTGCAAAAATACAGGACGGCGCCATGCCGATCGGCGGGACCGACGCCCACGAGGAGACCCATCATGAGCCAGGATCACGAACATCCGCATTACAAGGCCGACCAGCCGGCGGCGCCGGTCGATTGGCGCGAGCACGGCGTGAAGGTCATCAAGGGCGATCAGCTCGACAGCAATACCGCACAGACGCCGGGCATGAATCGCGCGGCGGCGATCAACGCCGCGCGGGTCGGCGCGCAGAAAATCTGGGCCGGCACCGTGACGATTCATCCGAATGCGAAGACCGGCGCGCATCATCATGGCGCGCTCGAAAGCGTGATCTACGTGGTGCGCGGCCAGGCGCGCATGCGTTGGGGCGAACACCTCGAGTTCACCGCCGAAGCCGGTCCCGGCGACTTCATCTTCGTGCCGCCGTATGTGCCGCATCAGGAGATCAACGCGAGCACCGACGACCCGCTCGAATGCGTGCTGGTACGCAGCGACAACGAGGCGGTGGTGGTCAATCTGAACATCGACGCGGTGGAAGCGCCGGAAACCGTATTCTGGGTCGATCCGATTCACAAGCATCCCCACGATCATTGACTCGCGGCAGCCGTCGCCAAGCGGCTTCGCAGAACGTTGTGATGGCGATACACAGCGGCCCTTTTATCCGTCAATCCACAACCCGGCAGCGCGGCAAGCGCGCCGGATCGCAGAGCAATCGCTTACACTGAAACCGTTTTACGCAGCTTTTTGCTACCCCGCGTACGCCGCTGCGCTTTTTTCACCGCCTTAACGCCGCCGCGCGCGCGCGTCTTGTGCGGTCCTTCAGAACCGGCAGCAGAAACGGACTGGACACTCCATCGATGAAGACTCCCGCGGACCGATTCCCCGACCTCGACGCAGCCCGCTTAAACGCCGACGCGTACGGCCACCACGCCCTCGACGAATTCGTCGCCGGCCGCCTGACGCGCCGCGAACTGCTGCGCTATGCGAGCGTGATCGGTTTGTCGCTGGTGGGCGGCGGCATCCTGAACGCACCGCGTGCCCGCGCCCAGGGCAATGCGGCCGCATCTAATCAGACGATCCGCGTGGCCCACCTGACGCCCGCGGGCGCGGTCGATCCGCTCACCGTCACGGACGCCGCGAGCCTCGCGCTGCTGAACCAGACCGGCGAATTCCTGGTCGACGACGACGGCGAGAAACTCGTGCTGAAGCCGGCGCTCGCGTTGTCGTGGAAGGCAAACGACAAGGGCGACGTGTGGACCTTCAAGCTGCGCCCCAACGTCAAGTTCCACGACGGCCAGGTGTTCGGCGCCAAAGACGTGGTCGCCACCTTCGATCGCCTCGCCGATCCGGCGAGCGGCTCGGCAGCGCTCTCGGTGCTCAAGGGCGTGCTGTCGAAAGGCGGCGCGAAAGTGGTCGACGACCACACGGTCGCGTTTCATCTGGACGCGCCCAACGGCAACTTCCCGTACTACGTTTCCTCGGACAATTACAACGCCGTGATCCTGCCCGCCAATTACGCGGGCGGTTATGAAAAGAGCTTCATCGGTACCGGTCCGTTCAAGCTCGAAAAGTATCAGGCCAAGGTCGGCGCGTCGTTCGTGCGCAACCCGGATTACTGGGGCGATAAAGCGTTACCGCAACGCGTACAGTTCTCCTTCTATGCCGACGAACAGGCGCAGTTGCTCGCACTGCAAGGCCATCAGGCGGACGTGATGGGCACCTTCACCGTGCAGGGCGGCGCCAGCATTCTGAACAATCCGGAATACAAGGCCGTCGGCGTGAAGTCGAGCGCGCACCGGCAGATTCACATGCGCAACGACAGTCCGCTGTTCAAGGACAAGCGCGTGCGCCAGGCGCTGGCGTTGTCGCTCGATCGCGACGTGCTGGTGCGTGGGCTCTTCAAGGGTCGCGCGCAACTCGGCAACGACAGTCCGTTCGCGCCGGTGTTTCCGTCGTCGGACGCGGGCATTCCGCAACGCAAGCTCGACGTCGCCAAAGCGAAGCAACTGCTCGCGCAAGCCGGCGTGCCAAACGGCTTCGACGTCACGCTGACCACCGAAAAGTACATGGAGATTCCCGATCTCGCGGTCGTCGTGCAGAACGCGGCGAAGGCGATCGGCGTGCGCATCAACCTGAAGGTCGAGAGCCAGTCGCTGTATTACGGCGCCGGCACGCCGGGAAAATCGGACTGGCTCGACTCGCCGCTCGGCATCACCGACTACGGTCATCGCGGCGTGCCGAACGTGTTCCTGAATGCGCCGCTCACCAGTACCGGCACCTGGAACGCCGCCCACTTCAAGAACCCGCAATACGATCAACTGGTCGCGCAATTCGTCGCCGCGGTCGATCTCGGCACGCAGAAGAAAATCTCCGGGCAGATCCAGACGCTGTTGCTCGACGAAACGCCCGTCATTATTCCGTTCTTCTACGATCAACTGATCGCGATGCGTAAGGGCGTGAACGGCGTGCGCTTCACCGCGCTCGCGCAACTCTATTTCGACCGTGCGGTGTTGAGCGCGTAAGCGCCGGCGCGTTTTCGGCAGGAGCTCACGATGTCGACCACGGTGACCCCGCCCACCTCACCCGCTTCGCCCACCCCGCCCACGCGTTCAGCCTCCGGCGGCAACGCGGTGCGCGTCGTGCGTTTTCTCGCGACGCGCGTGGGCTTGTCGCTGATCACGCTGTGGCTGCTCTCGGTGATCGTGTTCGCGGGCGGCCAGTTGCTGCCCGGCGATATCGGCCGTGCGGTGCTCGGGCCGCTCGCCGATGCGCGCGCGGTCGCCGCGCTCAATCATCAGCTCGGCGCGGACCGGCCGCTGCTCACGCAATACGTCGAGTGGATTTCGCATTTCGTGCGCGGCGATATGGGGCTCTCGTACGCGTATCGTGAACCGGTCGGGCCGTTTATCGCCGACGCGCTCGCGCATTCGGCCAGGCTCGGCCTGCTCGCTTTTATCGTGGTCGTGCCGCTCGGCATTGCGGGTGGCGTGTGGTCCGCCATGCACGCAGGGCGTTGGCTCGATCGTACGATCAGCATTGCCGGTTTGTCGGCGACCGTGGTGCCGGAGTTCGTTTCGTCGATCGTGCTGATTCTGGTGTTCGGCATCTGGCTGCAATGGCTGCCGATCGAAGCGTCCTATCCGCCCGACGCGAGCGTGCTCGAACAACTGCGCCATCTGATTCTGCCGGTGCTGCCGCTGGTGCTGGTGTTCTTCGGCTACATCGCGCGCATGGCGCGGGCAGGCACCGTCGAAGCGCTCGACGCCGACTACACCCGCACCGCGATTCTCAAGGGCCTGCCGCGCCGTGTCGTGATCTGGCGGCACGTGTTGCGCAACGCGCTGCTGCCCACCATTACCGTGGCCGCGACGCAGCTCGGCTACATGATCGGCGGGCTGGTGGTGGTCGAGACGCTGTTCCACTACCAGGGTATCGGTTCGCTGATCTACAACGCCGCCAAGGCTAAGGACTTTCCGATGCTCGAAGCGGGTGTGCTGACCATCGGCGTGGTGTACACGGTGGCGAATCTCGTCGCCGACGCACTGCACGTGCTGCTCAATCCGCGCTTGCGCGTGAGGAGCGCCGAATGAGCACGATCGTTCCGCCGACACCCTCTACCCCACGCGCGCTCGCCGAGCCGCGCTTCGATCAATTGCGCGTGCTGCTGCGCTCGCCCACTTTCGTGGTGGGCGTGGTGATCGTCGCGTGGTGGATTGTCTGCGCGCTCGCCGGGCAATGGATCGTGCGGATCGATCCGTATGCGTCCGATCCGCTCAACTCGCTGATGCCGCCCGACCGCACGCACTGGTTCGGCACCGACCAGCTCGGCCGCGACGTGTTCTCGCGCGTGATCGTCGGCGCGCGCGACATTCTGACCATCGCGCCGCTGGCCACGCTGCTCGGCACCGTGGCGGGCACGACCTTGGGTCTGATCGTCGGCTATTTCGAAGGCTGGGTCGACAACGTGGTCGGCCGCGCGATCGACGCCGTGCTCGCGCTGCCGCTCGTGATCGTCGCGCTGCTCGCGCTGGCCGCGGTCGGCGCGTCGAACTTCACGGTGATCCTCGTGATCGGCATCACCTTCACGCCGATCACCGCGCGCACCGTGCGCGCCGCCGTGTTCGCCGAACGCCATCTCGACTACGTGGCCGCCGCGCAACTGCGTGGCGAGCGCGCGCCGTACATCATGTTCGTTGAGATTCTGCCGAACGTGCTGCCGCCGATCATCGTCGAGGCCACCGTGCGGCTCGGCTATGCGATCTTCGCGGTCGCCACGCTGTCGTTTCTCGGCTTCGGTATTCAACCGCCTTCCGCCGACTGGGGCCTCGCGCTCTCCGAGTCGTACACGCTGATGGCCGGCGGCGCCTGGTGGACCGTGGTGTTCGCGGCGGGTGCGATCGCTTCTCTGGTGGTCGGCGTCAATCTGATCGCCGACAGCGTGCAAGGCGTGCTCGACCGATGAACGGCCCGCCGCCCTCCTCGTTCCCCGCCTTCGATGTGTCGAAGAGCGACCGCACCGACGCGCTGACCGTCGTCGGCCTGACCGTGACATACCGAATGCGCGGACGCGATCGCGAAGTGCTGCAGGACGTGTCGTTTCGCGTGCGACGCGGCGAGGCGTATGGCCTCGTCGGCGAATCGGGCTGCGGCAAATCGACGGTCGCGATGGCCACGCTGCGCTATCTGCCGCGCAACGGCAAGGTGAAGGCGGGCAAGATCGTGATCGCCGGCGAAGACGTGCAGAAGCTCGACGCCGACGCGCTGCGTCATCTGCGCGCGAACGCGATTTCGATCGTCTATCAGGACCCGGGGCGCGCGCTGAATCCGTCGCTGACGATCGCGCGGCAAGTCTCCGAAGCATTCGAGGCAGCCGGCGTCGCGCGCGACGAAGCGCTGCGACGCACGCGCGAGATGCTGCAGCGCGTGCGCATCGCGGCGCCCGAGCGCGTGATGGAGAGCTATCCGCATCAACTGTCGGGCGGCATGCAACAGCGCGTGGTGATCGCCATGGCGCTCGCGTCGAACCCCGCCTTGCTGATTCTCGACGAACCGACCACCGGCCTCGACGCGACCGTCGAAGCCGAAGTGCTCGACCTCGTCGCGCAGTTGCGCGAAGAACTCGGCACCGCGGTGCTGTTCATCAGCCATAACCTCGCGGTGATCGGGCGGATGTGCGAGCGCGTCGGCGTGCTCTACGCGGGCAAGCTGGTCGAGGAAGGTGCCACTCAGGACGTCTTCACGCGGCCGCGTCATCCTTATACGGTCGGGCTGTTGCGCTGTTTGCCGACCGCCGGGCGCAGCAAGGACAGCGAGCGGCTCGATACGATCGCGGGCAGCCTGCCGCTGCCGGGCTCGGTCATGCAGGGCTGCATCTACGCGGAGCGCTGCCGTCTCGCCGACGACCGCTGCCGCCGCGAAGCGCCGCCGCCGTACCGGGTGAGCGCCGCGCATGGCGATCAGATGTCGCGCTGCCATTACCACGAACGCGCGCTTGAATTGCCGCGCGCTGCCGCCGAGGCGGTCGTGGCCACCGAGGCCCCGTTGTCGGAACGCCGTCTTGAGTCGCTCGACGGCAACGCGCGCCCGCTCGTGCTGCGCACCGACAAACTCTCGAAGACGTTTCATGTGGGCGGCGCACCGTTGCGCGCGGTCGACGACGTTTCCATCGACCTCGCGAGCGGCGAGACGCTCGGCCTCGTCGGCGAATCGGGCAGCGGCAAGACGACGCTCGCCAAGCTGATGCTCGGGCTGCTCACGCCGGACGCCGGCAGCGTGCTCGAACTCGACGGCACGCCGCTCGCCGCGCGCGTGACCCGGCGCAACGACGAACAGGTCAAGTCGCTGCAGATCGTGTTCCAGAATCCGGACTCGGCGCTCAATCGTGCGCATTCGGTCAAGCGTTTGATCGGCCGCGCGCTGTCGCGGCTCACGCCGTTGCGCGGGCCCGCGATCGACGAACGGCTCGCCACGCTGACGGCCGCCGTGCGTTTGCCGGCGCGCTATCTCGGCTCGCGCACGCGGCAACTGTCCGGCGGACTCAAACAACGCGTGGCGATTGCCCGCGCGTTTGCCGGCGAACCGCGCGTGGTGGTCTGCGACGAACCCACCTCCGCGCTCGACGTCTCCGTGCAGGCCGCAATCCTCAACCTGCTCGCCGATTTGCAGCGCGAGCGCGGCGTGAGTTACGTTTTTATCTCGCACGATCTGCACGTGGTGCGCTATCTGGCCGATCGTATCGCCGTGCTGTACCTCGGCCGACTGCTGGAAATCGGACCGGCGGCCGCGGTGTTCGACGGGCCGCATCATCCTTATACCGAGGCGTTGCTGTCGTCCGTGCCGACGCTCGATACCCACGACGGTCAGGCTGACGGCACCGGCCGCCCCGCTCGCGCGCGTATCCGGTTGTCCGGCGATCTGCCGAGCGCGGCCTCGCCGCCGTCCGGTTGCGTGTTCCACACGCGCTGCCCGCGCAAGCTCGGCGCGATCTGCGAACAGCAGGACCCGCCGTTCGTCGATGCCGGCGGCGTCGACGTGAACGGTGGACAACCGGCCGCGCATCGCATCCGCTGTCATATCCCCATCGATCAATTGCGCACCCTGCAAGCCGCCTCGCGCGACGACGCAGGCACGCTCCCAGGCAACGGCGCCGACAGCGCGCCGGAAAGCGCCGGACGCAGCGAATAACGCGGCATCGCGCGGTGTCCCCAGAGTTTCGGGGCCGCGCGTTTCATCGCCGAAACGTTTTCCGGTGTTTTTTCAACGCCGGCATCGCATACCCCTATTCGACGCCTGTCGCCGCAAGGCTTTGCGGTCAGTGGCATGGATATCGCTAAGTAGTGTCCAGACACAGGAGCGCCAGCGCCCCGGCAACCGGGCACGGCAACCGATGGGCAATCAGATAAAAAAACCGGCGAGCGCATCTCGGCGTAACGGCTGCGCACGCGCGCTTCGAACGACAACAAACGAGCCGTTGACGAGTATCGGCAAAACAGACTCGGGGGCGCGGCGAAGCCCGCAACAGACAGGTCCGCCGCCGCGGAATCAGCATGAGAGATGGCGGCAGCGAGGCGCCGGCGTTCCCTCGGGAGAGATGTGATGAAGACCACCAGATATAACCGGTATTACTTCGGGGTCCTGCGGAGCGCGGCAATCGTAGCAGGCGTCACCGCGTTGGCCACTCAACTCGCTTATCCGGCATCGACCGATGTGATCCCGAAGTGGATCGTACTCGCCGATGCACCGCTGCCGGCCAGCGGCACGCAAGGCACGACGCGTTCGCTCGCGCAAGCCGACGGCGCGACGGCCGGCGAATCGACGACCGGCATGGCTGCCGGCGAATCGGCGACGGGCGACACGACCGCCGCCGACGACGCGGCCGCGATCTTCCAGCAGCAAGGCTGCGAGAGCGTCAATATTGCCGGCTGCGGCCATCATGGCGGCGGAAGCGGCAGCAACGGTGCGGCGAGCGGCGGCAGCAGCGGCGCGGGTGCGAATGGTAGCGGTGCGGCGGGTGGTGCGGCGGGTGGTGCGACTGGATCGGGCAGTGGTAGCGGCAGCGGAAGTTCTTCCGGTACGGGCGGTAAGGGAAATAGCGGCGGAAGCAGCGGTGGTGGAAGCAGCGGCGGCGGAAGCAGCGGCGGCGGAAGCAGCGGCGGCGGAAGCAGCGGCGGTGGAAGCAGCGGCGGTGGAAGCAGTGGCGGTGGAAGCAGCGGCGGTGGAAGCAGTGGCGGTGGAAGCAGTGGCGGTGGAAGCAGTGGCGGTGGAAGCAGCGGCGGTGGAAGCAGTGGCGGTGGAAGCAGCAGTGGTGGAAGCAGCAGCGGTGGCGGCAGCAGCGGCAGCGGGAGCGGCGGCTGTGGTTGCGGCGGCTCCAGCGGCGGCCCAAGCAGTGGCAAAGGCGGTGGTTTCGGTGGTGGCTTTGGTGGTGGCTTTGGTGGTGGCTTTGGCGGTGGCTTCGGTGGCGGTTTCGGCGGTGGCTTTGGCGGAGGCTTCGGCGGCGGTCACGGAGGCAAGGGTGGCAGCGGTAACGGCGGTGGCAACGGCGGAGGAAGCGGGCACTAGCATTCGCCCGTTTCACGGGTAGGGGGCCCCCGCGCCCTACTCTCGCCAACGACACGGCCGGCTACCGTGCGCTGTCCGCTGGCATCGGCGGTGATGTCTCGATCCCCCGGTCGAGCGTCACCGCACGAGGCCGGTTCAAACAGGCGGCACCTCCATGCGAAGCGGCCGGCAATCCGCCTCGTCACGCACAGCGCGGCACGCCAGTGCGCTCGTCGGCGACAACAACCCGAACAGGCAAACTCGGCGCCCGCCTGGAACCAAACCGCATCGATCGCCTCATATCAGATTCAACGTTCGATATGAGGGCACCACAACATGCAACGAAACGTCCCCCCCTTCGCAACACGCGTGGCAACGGGTCTGCTGATGGCCGCCGCGCTGGGCCTCGCATCGCTCGCTCACGCGCAAACACCGGCGCAAACACCCGCGCAACCCGCACAGGCGGCCGCGCCGCTGTCACCCACGCTGTCACAAGCCGCGCCGCCGGTCGACCCCAGTTTTTCCGCCTACTCGCTCGCGCAAACCTGCAAGCAGAAGAACGACAACGTCGCGCAGGGTCAATGTGTCGGCGCGATCCGCGGGATCATCCACGGCTATCAGTACGGCGTGCTGTTCCTCGGTCAGCGTTCCGCGTTGCCGGCCAATGAAACCCAGCGCGTGTCGCTGTGCCTGCGCAACACGCAGGTGTCGTCGATCGTCGACGATTTCATCGCCGACGCCGCGCAAGTCAGCGACGATTCGCTCAAGCACACCCCCGCGGAAGTCGCAGTGCTAGGCTCCGTGCACTTGCATCACAGTTGCAATTGAGGACGGCCGCGCTCACAGCATTTCGAGCGCCCGCTTGCTGCGCGGCGGTTTGAAGTAGGCGTCGAGCGTCGCGAGCTCATCGGCGCCGAGCCGCAGTTGCAACGCGCGATAGTTGTCTTGCACATGCTCGACGCGCCCCGTCTTCGGAATCGCGAACACGCCCGGCTCGCGCAACACCCACGCGAGCGCCACCTGAAACACCGAGACGCCGCGCGCGTCGGCGATATCGTCGAGCGGCGAGCGCTTCGGCAAACGCGCGTGATCGACCGGGCTGTAGGCCATCGCCGGCATCTTGTGCGCGGCGAGCCACGGCAGCAGGTCGAACTCCGGCCCGCGACGCGCCACGTTATACAAAATCTGATTGGTCGCGCACGCATCGCCGCCAGGCGTCGCGACCAGTTCTTCCATGTCGTCGGTGTCGAAATTGCTGACGCCCCAATGGCGAATCTTGCCCGCCTGACGCAGCGCCTCGAAACCTTCGACGGTTTCCGCGAGCGGCACCGAGCCGCGCCAGTGCAGCAGATACAGATCGAGCCGGTCGGTCTTCAAGCGCTTGAGGCTCTGTTCGCAGGCCGCGATCACGCCGCGCCGGCTGGCGTTATGCGGATACACCTTGCTGACCAGAAACACCTGATCGCGCAAGCCGTCGAGCGCTTCGCCGAGTAGCTGTTCGGTCGCGCCGTCGCCGTACATTTCCGCCGTATCGATCAGCGTCATGCCCAGTTCGATCCCGCAGCGCAGCGCGGCGATTTCGGCCGCGCGCCGGGTCGGCGCCTCGCCCATCTCCCACGTGCCCTGCCCCAGTTTTGGAATGCGTTCGCCGTCGGGCAGGCTCACGCTTGCGATATCGCTCGTCATGCTGACTCCTCGAAGTGGCCGGAAATTACACGACGAGTTTAGCGGCTGAACGGGCATTCGATCAGGCACCAGGCAAAAGCCCGCTATAACGCAGCGCGCCGATGTCATAGAATTGCCGCTTGCCCTTCTTGCGTGAGCCCCATGACCTCTGCCTCGGAAGACCGCTGGCGCGATCTGCGCCCGGACCCGGAAAACGACACGCCGCTGTATCTGCAACTTGCCCGCAAGCTCGGCACCGCGATTCACGAAAACCGCTGGAACGCCGGCGAGGCCCTGCCCTCGGAGCGCGTGCTGTCCGAAGCGCTCGGCGTATCGCGCATCACGTCGCGCAAGGCGATCGCGTTGCTGGTCGAGCAAGGCCTGATCCGGCGCACGCAGGGCGCGGGCAGTTTCATCACACCGCGCTATGAAGATCCGCTGTCGCGTCTGTCGAGCTTTAGCGAAATGCTGCGGCGCCGGGGTTTCACGCCGAGTTCGAAGTGGCTGTCGCGCGAAATCCTGCCGGCCAATCGCGACGAAGTGATTCAGCTCGGCTTGTCGCCCGCCGCCGCGGTCACGCGTTTGCGGCGATTGCGGCTGGCCGACGGCATCGTGATGGCGGTGGAGAATTCCACTTTCCCTTCCGCGGTGATTCCCGATCCGCAAGCTATCGGCGATTCGTTGTACACGTACCTCGAACAGCGCGGACTGACGATCGTGCGCGCGCTGCAGCACTTCCGCGCCGTGAACGCCAGCGACGAAATCGCGCAGCAAATGAGCATCGCGCCGAACGACGCGCTACTGCTGATCACCCGCGTGGGCTACACCGCCGACCAGCGGGCCATCGAATTGACCGACACGTATTGCCGCAACGATTACTACGACTTCGTCGCGGAGTTGCGGAAGTAGGCCACGCGACCGTTAGCGCCGAGCGCGGCCCCTACCACCTGGCCTCGTGCGCGCCTAGCCGGGCCGGCGGCATGGCGAAAAACGCCGGCGTTTCGTCCAGCTCTTCTGCGGGCAACACGCCCAGCACGCGGCCGAAGTCGGAGGCCACCGTCCCCAGACAATCGCGCACGTCGTCGATCGACACATCGGGCGCTTTCCAGCCATCGGCAATCTGCCCGAACGACTGCAACCAGCGTCCCGTTTGCGCCAGCGAGAGCCGCACGTGCCAGCTTCCGCCTTCGGTCGCGCGCCGCGCCAACGCGACCATCGCGCCGAACGCGGCGAGATAGCCGGTCGCGTGATCGAGCGCCTGACACGGCAGATGTTTCGGCTCGGTCCAGCCCGCCGCCTGCCGCTCGGTCGACGCAATGCCGCTCGCCGACTGCACCAGGCTGTCGAAGCCGCGCCGTTGCGACCACGGACCTTCGTGTCCATATGCGGACACCGACACATACACGATGCCCGGCCGGATCCGCGCCAGTTCTTCGGGACCGAAGCCGCGCGCCGCCAGCGCGCCGGGGCGATAGGCCTGCAAAAATACGTCGGCGCCGCCGGCTAGGCCGCGCAAGGTTTCACGCCCGGCCGCCTCGCGCAGATCGACCAGCGCCGAGCGCTTGCCGCGTCCGTTGTCGATCACCAGCGGCGCGATGTTCGGCAAATGCGGACCGTTGATCATCAGCACGTCCGCGCCGTGTTGCGCAAGCGCGCGGCCCGCCACCGGCCCCGCGATGATGCGCGACAGATCCAGCACCCGCACCCCCGCCAATGCCCGATTCGCGTCGCCGATGCGCGGCGGTTCGACCGGCGCGTCGCCGATGCGCTCGATCTCGAACAGCGGCAAGCCCGCGATGGCCTGCGCCTGGTCGAGCGTGGCCCACGCCTCGGGCGTGCGAATCAGCGCCGCACAGAGGCCCGCATCGGCGAGCGTCTGGTCGAGCGTTGCGCCGTCCCACTCGTGGATCGCGGCAGCCACCGCGGCACGGCTGTTCTCGCAACCGAGCACCGTCAACACCCCCTGCAGGTGGTGCGGGAAATTCGTGTGCAGTTGAATCCAGCGGCCGTCGCGCGTCTCGTAGAAACCCATCACCGGATCGCGCAACGCGGGCGGCGGCCCGTCGTCGATACGCAAATACCGTTCGCTGCGAAACGACGCGAGCGCGCGCCGCATCTGCACCGCGACATGCTGCCGGTGGCCCGTGCGCAAGCGGTGATATTCGGCCGCCGCGAGGCCGGTCGCGGCGATGGTCGCCGACGCCAGGCTGCCAACCCGGAAGACCGACGGCAAGCCCGGATCGTCACCGCTCAGGGTGACGGCGTGCAGCGCAGTCGGGTCGCAGCCCGCGAGCGTCCAGATCTGTTTGAGAGCAAGTTCAGGCGTCATGGCGTTCGTACCGAAGCGAGGGAAAGTGAAACCGAGTCTAGAATTTCATCCCTTCGCGATCAACCTTGATTATGATAATCAATATATATTGATTTCTTCGGTTCTTACCGGTTTTCATGCCCGCTCCCATGCCCGCCCCGAATTTTCTGACCGCACCGGAAGCCGCCGCCGCGCTCGGCATCAGCCTGCCCACGCTGTACGCGTACGTGAGCCGCGGCATGCTTCAATCGACGCCGGATGCGCAAAGCAAGCACCGCCTCTACGACGCCGCCGAAGTGCGCCGCCTCGCGAAACGCAAGGAAGACGGCAAGCGCGCCGGCAAGGTCGCGCAGAAGGTGCTGGACTGGGGCGTGCCGGTGCTCGAATCGTCGATCACGCTGGTGGCGGACGGCCGCCTGCTGTACCGCGGGCGTGATGCGATGGAACTGGCGGGTAGCGCGTCGCTGGAGGACGTCGCCGCGTTGCTATGGGAATGCAGCGAGCGCCGCATCGCTCAGGCGCCAGCGGTACCGTTCGCCGCCGCGCAATGGAGCGCATGGTTGAAACTGTGGGGCGACAGCACGCCGCTCGACCGCGCGCTCGTGCTGTTGCCGGCCGCCGCGGCGCAGATGCCGCGCGTGTGGGCGCTCGGCCGCGATGCGCAACTCGACACCGCGTGCGCCGTGATGCGGCTGCTGGCCGCCGCGATGATCTCGGCGGCGCCGTCGAACGAACCGCTGCACCGGCAACTCGCGACGGCGTGGCAGGTGCGCAACCGTCAGCAGGCCGGGTTGTTGAGGGCGGCTCTCGTGGCCTGCGCGGATCATGAGCTGAATGCGTCGACGTTTACCGTGCGCTGCATCACGTCGACAGGAACGCATTTGTTCGGCGCGGTGGGTGGGGGACTCGCCGCGTTGTCCGGGCCGCGACATGGCGGCGAGACCGTGCGGATCGCCGCGTTGCTCGAAGAAGCGTCGCGCGCGCCCGATCTCGACCGGTATCTCGCGAACCGCTTCGCGCGCCTCGAACACGGCGCGCACGGACCGACGCTGTCGGGCTTCGGGCATCCGCTGTACCCGGATGGCGATCCGCGCGCGCGCGTCCTGCTGAGCCTGCTCGCCGACTGCGCGCCGGCCCGCTCGCCGCTCGACGACGTGCTCGCGCTGGCGCGCACGGTGCACGACACGACTGGCGCGCAACCGAACGTGGACTATGCGCTGGTCGCGATCGAACGCGTGCTCGGCTTGCCGGCCGGCGCGGCGTTCACGTTGTTTGCCGTGGGCCGGGTGGTCGGCTGGATCGCGCACGCCATGGAACAGGCGCGCGACGGCCGCTTGATCCGGCCACGCGCGCGCTACGTTGGGGATTATTAGGCTGGCTCAGCCCATCAAGCCGCGCTCAACCAGCGCGGCAGCCAACTGAACGCCGACAGCCCCGGAATCAGCTTGGCCGCCACGTGTTCCGAGCCGCTCGCCACTGCGAAACGCGCGCCGGCCTGACCGGCGCTGATCCACGCCACCGCATGCCGCGGCAACTCGACCGATTCGCCGGTGGCGAGCCAATGATCCATGGTTTCGCCTTCGACGGTCAGCCAGATCTCGCCCGAGATCACCTTGAAAATCGACGGACGCGCGACACGCCAGGCCGCCACGGGTTCGCCCTGTTCCAATTCAAAAATCCGGACTTCACGCATCGCCGTTCTCCTTCAAAGAACTTTTCTGTTGTACCGATTATTGACGTAGGATCATCGGATACCCATGCACAGTTCCGAACACTTTCATCGGAACTGTTCAGTCAAAAAACCGGACAGTTGTCAGGTCGAGAGGTCGAAGGATCGCCTCGCCCAACGGTGAAGGAGATAACCGTATGAAACTCGACATTCAGCTCGATCGGGACAACGGCGTGCCGCTGACCGAGCAGATCGTCACCGGCGTTACCGGGTGGATCCGGACGCGCACCGCGCATCCCGGCTCGAAACTGCCGTCGATCCGCCAGTTCGCTGCCGACTACGGTGTGAGCCGCTTCCCCGTGATCGAGGCGTATGACCGGCTGGTGTCGCTCGGCTATGTCGACTCGCGCCACGGCTCGGGGTTCTATGTCGCCGATCGGCAGCCGGTGGGCGCGTCTTGCCAGGGCACCTCGGATCCGCGCCGCGCCGAAGAGGACACGGATCACCTGCTACAGCAGTTCAACCACCCCGGCGAAACGCTCAAGCTCGGCAGCGGTTTCATTCCGGAAGCGTGGCGCGACACGGACAGCATCGCGCAGGCGATTCGCCACGTCTCGCGCACCGACCCCGCGAGCATGGTCGACTACGCCACCCCGTTCGGCAACCTGGCCTTGCGCGAGCATCTGCAGGCGCGCATCGGCCAGTTGGGAATTCAGGCGGACACCTCGCAGATCGTGATCACCAACGGCGCGAGCCAGGCGTTCGATCTGCTGATGCGCTACTTGCTCAAGGCCGGCGACACGATCTTTGTCGAAGACCCCGGGTACTACAATCTGTACGGTCTGTTGAAGATGCACGGCGTGAAACTGATCGGCATTCCGCGCACCCGCAACGGGCCCGACCTCGACGTCATGCAAGCGCAGTTGAAGTTGCACCGGCCCAAGCTGCTGTTCATCAACACCGTGTTCCACAATCCGACCGGCACCACGGTCGCGCCGCCGGTCGCCTTCCGGCTGTTGCAACTGGCGCGCGAACACGGCTTCTCGATTATCGAAGACGATATTTACGCCGATCTTCAAACTGATATCACCGATCGTCTCGCCACGCTCGATCAACTCGAACATGTGATCTACGTAGGCGGGTTGTCGAAGACGCTGTCGTCGTCGCTACGAATCGGCTGCGTGGTGGCTAGCCCGGCGATCATCAAGGATTTGGTCGACATCAAGATGCTGACGACCATCGGCGGTTCGCGCTTCGCCGAAGCGGTCGCGGCCACGCTGCTGGAGCGCGGCGCGTACCGTAAGTACCTGGAACGTCTGCGCCGCCGCATGCGCGAGGCGCTCGGCTCGACCATCCAGACGCTCGAAAGCGCCGGCTGGGAGCTGTTCGATAAGCCTGTAGGCGGCAAGTTCGTCTGGGCTCGCGTGCCGCATGTCGGCAATGCGCAGCGGCTGGTGGAGTGCGGCGCGACGATGGGCGTGACGGTCGCGCCGGGCCACTATTTCCGGCCGGGTATGGAGATGAGTCCGTGGACGCGGATCCATATCGCGTTCGGCAACGACCCGCTGGCGCAGGCGTTTTTTCGCGCGGCAGCGGCGTTGCCGGCGTCGGAGTGAGGCCGTGTGCGGCATGCCCACTGCGTCGCCCCGCGCTTTTCCCTAGAATAGCGAGTCCCTGCCCGTTCCAGCGGGTCTCCGCGCTCCCAGCCGCTCTCCATGACCACGCCGCCGACCCTGCCCGCCGCCCCTTCCGACGCTGCACCGTCGCCCTCGCCCTCGCCCTCGCCCTCGCCCTCGCCCTCTCCCCGCTCGCTGACCGTGATGCTGTGGCTGGTCGCCACCGGCTTCTTCATGCAGACGCTGGACTCGACCATCGTCAACACCGCGCTGCCCGCCATGGCGACAAGCCTCGGCGAATTGCCGCTGCGCATGCAGTCGGTCGTGATCGCCTATTCGCTGACGATGGCGGTCATGATCCCGGTCTCAGGCTGGCTTGCGGATAAGCTCGGCACGCGGCGCGTCTTCTTCAGCGCGATCCTCGTGTTCGCGATCGGCTCGCTGCTGTGCGCGAACGCGCATACGCTGAACCAGCTCGTGGCCTTCCGTATCGTGCAAGGCGTGGGCGGCGCGATGCTGCTGCCGGTCGGACGGCTCGCGGTGCTGCGCACTTTTCCTGCGGAGCGCTATTTAGCGGCGTTGTCGTTCGTGGCGATTCCCGGTTTGATCGGACCGCTGATTGGCCCGACGCTCGGCGGCTGGCTCGTGAAGATCGCCTCGTGGCACTGGATCTTTCTGATCAACGTGCCGGTGGGTATTGTCGGTTGCATCACTACGTTCATCTTCATGCCGGACAGCCGCAACGAACACGTCGGCAAATTCGACATGAAAGGTTACCTGCTGCTAGTGGTGGGCATGGTCGCCATCTCGTTCGCGCTCGACGGCCGCACCGAGTTCGGCATTCAGCACGCCACGGTGCTGGTGCTGCTGATTCTGAGTCTCGCCGCGTTCGTCGCGTATGGCCTGCATGCCGTGCGCGAACCTGCGCCGATCTTCTCGCTCGACCTCTTCAAGATTCACACGTTCAGCGTCGGCTTGCTCGGCAATCTGTTCGCGCGGATCGGCAGCGGCGCGATGCCTTATCTGATCCCGCTGCTGCTGCAGGTGAGTCTCGGCTACAGCGCCTTCGAAGCCGGCATGATGATGCTGCCGGTGGCGGCTGCGGGCATGGCGTCCAAACGGCTCGTAACAAAGCTGATCGTGAAATACAGCTATCGCAGCGTACTGATCGTCAACACAGTGCTGGTCGGTCTGACCATGGCGAGCTTCGCGCTCACCAGCGCGGATCAGCCGCTATGGCTGCGGCTCGTGCAACTGGCGTTCTTCGGCGGCGTCAACTCGATGCAGTTCACCGCGATGAACACGTTGACGCTCAAAGACCTGGGCACCGGCGGCGCGAGCAGCGGCAACAGTTTGTTTTCGCTGGTCCAGATGCTGTCGATGAGCCTCGGCGTGACGATAGCCGGCGCCCTGCTCGCGACCTTCACCGGCTTGCTGCCACGCGTGACGGCGGCCAATTCGCTGCCCGCGTTTCACGCGACCTTCTTGTGCGTGGGGATCATCACGGCGGGCTCGTCGTGGATCTTCGCGCAACTGGCGCCGGACATTCGCACGCCGGCGAGAAAGACGGATCCTTCGGAGCGGACCTGAGGGGCTAAGCGGAGCACGCCTGAGGGGAGCGCACCGCGTGGCATGGCGCCAAAGCCGAAGCGTCGACCCGCAACAGGGCGCGGGCCGCACCAGCGAAGTGCGAATCGTGGCCTTCGCGCCCGCGCTGGCGCACAATCGCCGCTGGAGACCGTGGTAAGCGAGCACGCGTAGTGTGTTTCCGCGCGCGCATAGTTCTTGCTCGCCTATCCTGTAAACTCCCATTTAGCGCGTGCGGACTCGTGTCGAGCATGCAGGCGCACCGCCACCTCCACACGACTGACAAGATGAGCATGATCGAACTCGATCCTCCCGGCTTCCAGCCCCCGCGCCCGATGGCCGGCGACGAAGGCTCCCGGCGCACCGTTCTGTACGGCGGCTACACCGTCTTCAGCGTGTTTCAGCCCGTTTTCTCGGTGTCGCACCGGCGCGCTATCGGCTACCACGCTTCGCTGCGCGCGCACGACGAGCACGCGAAGCAAGTGCCTTCGCACGAAGTCTTCACGCAGGCCGCGCGGCGCGGCGACCTGCTGGAACTTGGGCGGCTCGCCGAATCGCTGCATCTGGGCAACTTCAACGCGTTCGACAGTCACGACGAATGGCTCTTTCTGAGCCTGCACCCGGCCGCGCTGATGGACACCAGTTACGGCGACGCACTGCTCGCCGGCCTCAAGGCGCTGGGGCTGCCGCCGCAACGCGTCGTGCTGGAAGTATCGGAGCAGGCCGGCGGCGAAACCACGCGCTTTGCCGAAATCATCGACTCGCTGCGCAAATCCGGCTTCCTGATCGCGCTCGACGGCTTCGGCGCCAAGCACTCGAACATTGACCGCGTGTGGAATCTGCGGCCGGACATCGTCACGCTCGACCGCTGCATTCTCGCGCAAGCCAGCGAACACTCGCACATCGAGCGGGTGTTGCCGGGCCTCGTCTCGCTGCTGCATGAATCCGGGCAACTGGTGCTGATGGGCGGCCTCAGCACCGAGCGCGACGCGCTGATCGCGCTCGAATGCAACGTGGACTTCGTACAGGGCGCATTCTTCGCGGGCGCGAGCGTCGAACCGGTCAAGCCGCAGGCCGCGGCCGGCCTGATGGACTCGCTCTCCGCAGCGCTGCGCGAACGCGTCGCGGCACGCGAACGCGCCCAGTCGGCCCGCCTCGCCCCTTATGTCACGGCGCTGGAGACCGCCGCCGCGCAACTGGTTGCGGGCGAGTCGGTTGCGCAGGCCACCGCGCCGCTGCTCACGCTCGGCGAGACGGCGCGCTGCTTCGTGCTGGACGGCTCAGGCCGGCAGATCGGCGACAACGTGCTGCCGCCGGGTCGCGCATCGCAACGCGCGAAGCGATTCCGGCCGCTGCTGCATTCGGAAGGCGCAAGCTGGGAGCGCCGGCCTTACTTCATCCAGGCGATGCGCGCGCCCGGGCGCGTGCATCTGACGCCGCCTTACCTGTCGATTAACGAAGCCCACCTCTGCGTGACCGCCTCGATCGCCGCGCATACGCCGAACGGCACGCAGGTGCTATGCGTAGACATCAACTGGGAAGTCGCGGCGCACCGCAACTGACACCACCGCTTCCCGCTGGATTCGCGCGAGCAGTTGGATGATCGCCGCGCGTCCCAGCGCACGGTTGGCCGATTGCAGACGCGTCGCGCTGGTCACCGCGCGCAATGCGACGATCTTCGGCGAGTCGCTCGGCAGACCGCCCGTGGACACGTCGATCACGCCGACCACCTCACCCTCGCAGATCAGCGCGATGCAGGTGGCGCCGCCCACCGACACGATCTCCGCATGGCGTGCGTGCCGCGCCAGCGACGTGACTTTCTCGATCCAACCCGCCACCGCTGGTTCGCGTGTTGCGAACACAGGGGTTGCAGTGGATGTGGGCAGCCCTTGGGGTGCGGATGCCGACGCGTACGCGTCGCTGACCACTTCCGGCGCTTCGCCAAAGAGCCGCAGCAAGCCGACGCGATCTTGCGCCTCCAGCGCGCAACGCAGCCGCTCGACGATCTGTGCGTGTGCGGCCGGGTCGGGTCGCTCCAACGGTGCGCCGGCACGCCGCAGACGCTCCTTCGCCCGATGGACGATCTGCCGGCAGGCGCCCGGCGTGCGCTCGAGAATCTTCGCGATCTCCGCGTAATCGCAGTCGAAGGCCTCGTGCAGCACGAAAGCTGCGCGTTCGTCGGGTTTCAGCCGTTCGAGCAGCAGCATCACGCCATATGACATCTCAGCGGCGCGCAGGGCCAGCTCCTCCGCCGACGGCGCCACCTCGTCGAGCCAAGGCTCCGGCAACCAGCCGGTAGCTTGCGACGCCCGCTCGCGCTGCACGTGCCGCAGCCGATCGATCGCCGTGCGCGTGGTGAGCGTGGTGAGCCAGGCCGCCGGCGTCTGCACCTCTTGCGTGGCGGCGAGATGCCATTTGAGCCAGACGTCCTGGACCACGTCTTCCGCTTCCGCGCGGCTGCCGAGCATTCGGTACGCCAGCGCGAACAGGCGGGCGCGGGCGGCCTGGAAGCTGGATGCCTTGTCGATTACTTGTTCTGTCATGCGTGGACCTCCAGATCGTGCGTAGTGGTGAGCGCGCGGCGCCTGCCTGCCTGCCTGCCTGCCTGCGGGATGGTCAGGCGCGCGCTGCAAATCGGCATCCTTTTCAGCTTGACGTCCCAGCTATCCCCGATGTGACAGCGGCACGCAAAAATATTTCTGTCACGCTTCTGGCCGCGCCGTCGTCATATGAGCAGAAACCGGCGCATCGGGCGCGCGGTTCGACGAATCAGCCGCCGCGCTACCGGGCCACGGTGCCGCGCCGCCTAGCACGAGGCACCTATGCAATCCAGCTACCCTTCCATCACCGGTCTCGGCCTCGTGCCTACCGTCATCGAACAGTCCGGCCGCGGCGAGCGCGCTTACGACATCTATTCCCGTCTGCTGCGCGAGCGGATTGTGTTTCTGGTCGGGCCGGTGAACGATCAGTCGGCCAGCCTGATCGTCGCGCAGTTGCTGTTTCTGGAATCCGAGAATCCCGACAAGGATATTTCTTTTTACATCAATTCGCCGGGCGGATCGGTGTACGACGGCATGGCGATTTACGACACTATGCAATTCATCAAGCCGGAAGTCTCCACGTTGTGCACGGGCTTTGCCGCGAGCATGGGCACCTTTCTGCTGACCGCGGGGCAACGTGGCAAGCGCTATGCGTTGCCGAACGCGCGCATCATGATTCACCAGCCGTCCGGCGGCAGCCAGGGCACGGCGGCAGACGTCGAGATTCAGGCTAGAGAGGTGCTCTATCAGCGCGGTCGACTGAATGCCATGATGGCCGAACGCACCGGGCGCAGCGTGGAGGAAATCGAGCACGACACCGACCGTGACAACTTCATGTCGGCACATGACGCGAAGGCCTATGGGCTTGTCGATGAAGTGCTGGAAACGCGGGCGGCGCTCGGTAGTCCGACCCGCCATCAGGAGATGTAGCCCGGCGCCGGGTGCGAAGCGGCGCTGGGCACGCCGCCGAAAAACCCAAGTCACCCGCACATTTTCCCGTCCCGCATCGGTGCGCCACGAACACAAAAGCTGATCACCTCCGCTGGAATCGCTATCATGGTCGCGATTCGTCGAATTCGACGAATCGCTTCAATGGAGATATACATGGCGTCATCCAACGAAACCGTCAGCATGGCGCTATTCTGCGACTTCGAAAATGTCGCGCTCGGCGTGCGCGACGCGAAGTACGACAAGTTCGATATCAAGCTGGTGCTCGAACGTCTGCTGCTCAAAGGCAGCATTGTCGTGAAGAAAGCCTATTGCGACTGGGATCGCTACAAGAGTTTCAAAGGCGCAATGCACGAGGCCAATTTCGAATTGATCGAGATTCCGCACGTGCGCCAATCGGGCAAGAATTCCGCCGACATCCGGCTCGTGGTCGACGCGCTCGACCTCTGCTACACCAAATCGCACGTCAATACGTTCGTGATTATCAGCGGCGATTCGGATTTCTCGCCGCTGGTGTCGAAGCTGCGTGAGAACGCCAAGCAGGTGATCGGCGTCGGCGTGCAGCAATCCACGTCCGATCTGCTGATCGCGAACTGCGACGAGTTTTTCTTTTACGACGACCTCGTGCGCGAGAGTCAGCGCGCGGTCGACAAACGCGAATCGTCGCGCCCGCAACAGGCCGCCCAGCCGACAGCCAAACGCGCACCCGACGAAGAGAAAACCCGCAACAAGGACGACCTCGAAAAACGACGCACGAAAGCGGTCGAGATCGCCGTGCAAACGTTCGACGCGCTCGCTTCCGAACGCGGCGACAGCGGCAAGATCTGGGCGTCCGTGCTGAAAAATGCGATCAAGCGCCGCAAGCCGGATTTCAACGAGACGTACTACGGTTTTCGCGCCTTCGGCAATCTGCTGGAAGAAGCCCATGCGCGCGGTCTGCTCGAATTCGGTCGCGACGAGAAGTCCGGCGCGTACGTGTATCGGAGCGCAGCCGCGAACGCGGTGAGCGAAAATGCGCAGGAACTGGCTGAAATCGTCGAGTCCGCCGAGCAGTTGGATGAAACGCAGGTCGCCGAAACGGCGTCGGCCGAGTCAGGTGGAAAACACGAATCGCGTCGTCGAGGCCGCGGCAATCGCAAGCCAGGCCGTGGTCAGCAGGAAGGTGCCCAGGAAGAGCGCGCTAGCGTCGAACGTACCGTCGCCGTGCAAGCTCAACCGGACAATGTGGACAATCCGGACAATGCGGACAGTACAGACGACTACGCTCTGTCCGCCGGCGAGCCGGCCTTCTTCGAGCAGCCGGTATTCCCGTGGCCCGGCCCGCAGAACTTTGAGCCTGCCCCGAACGCCATAGACAACGAAGAGGAAGAAGCAGAGGAAAAGAACCAGGAACCGACCGGCAAGCCGACCGAGCGTCGCAAGACACGCGCGCCGCGCAAGACTGCGGCGAAGAAAGCGAAGCAGAGCGCGCCGCGAACGATTGATGACGTACCGGCAATCGCCGCGCCTGCTGAAGCATCGGCAGCGCCCGTTGAGCGCGTTGAAGTGGAAGAAGCGTCTGAAGCCACAAAACAGGCAGCCAAACCGGCCGCGAAGAAAGCCGCGCGCAAAGCAGCACCGCGTAGTCGTCGTCCGCGTAAAGCTGCCGCGAGCGACGCGGAATAAGCGCATCTCGGTGGGGCCGCGCATTAAATCCAAATGCGCTACTCACCGCGATAAGAGCGCCGCAATAGGAGCGCCGCGGCAACAGCGGCAACAGCGGCAACAAAAAAGCCCCTGCTCATGCAATGAGCAGGGGCTTTTCTCTTCCGAGTCAGCCCGCGAGTCGGCCCACAAAGCAAACCACCAAGCAACCACCATCAGCAATTCCCGCCAACCCCAACCCCTCACAACAACCCAAACACCGCCACCCCATTCGTCGCCCCAACATAAACCTTCCCACGCGCGATCATCGGCGTGATGAACTTGTTGCCCGCGCCCCATTGATCGCGCGTCCCCGCCTGGTTGCTGTTGTACAACTCGCTCGCGAGATTCCTGGCGTTGTACGCATGCAAAGCGCCGACCGTGCCGTTCTCCGCCGCCCACACGATCGCATTGCTCGACCCGTTGGCCGACACAGCCGGCGTCGCCCCGGGATAAGCAAACATAGTCGAACTCTTCGACGCTGCCGTCGTCGCGAGATACGCACCCGTGATCGGCAACGCCTTCAGGCTATCGTTCCATCCGCCGTAGTACACCACCCCACCGTAATAAGCCGGCGATCCCCAGATCCCGCCCGCCAAAGTCCCGACCAACTCCTGCCAGATATTGTTCGCGGTCGGACTGAATTTGCCCATCGAATCGCGATCGAGAATATAGATGTTGTTATCCTTGCCCGCCGTCACCGCAAGGTGCTTGACGACACCCGCCGCAGTGGTCTGATCCGGCAACAACATCACGCCGCCCGAGCCGTAATCGTTGTCCGCGCTTGCCTCGGCTACGACGTTGTCCATCGCGAAGTAATCGGTGATCTGCAGCGTGCCCAAGGTCATCTTGATCGCCGAGTCGCCATAGTCGCCGTCCACCGGAAAACCCTGCGCGTTCAGCGTGGTGCCGAACGTGCCGTTGGCGCCCACGGCGTACAGCGACGTGCCGTCCGACGACATCCCCGAACCGGCCATCCAGAACGAGCCCTGACTGCCGTTCGGTGTCACGTCGAGCGAGGCCGTCTGCTGCAGCGTGTCGGCGTTATACGCCATGATCCAGCCGGTGTAAGCGCCCGACATGCAGTGCGAAGTCCAGCCCATATAGATGTTGCCGCCCACCAGCGTCAGCGCCGCGCGCTCCGTATACATCGACGCGCTAAAAGTGATGACGCCGTTGACACTGCCCGCACCGTTGCCCGGAAAGCTCGCCGCGATCTCCGTTGGCCCGCCGAACAACTCCGCGCCGGTCGCCAGATCGAGTGCATGCAAACGATGGTGATAGTTACCGCTGCCGTCTTTCGTCATCGCCACCGCGTACAGCACGCCGTTCGGTCCACGGTTGCGGTCGATCACCGGCGTCGACGTGATGCCGATTTCCGGTGTGAAGTCCTGGCAACTGAAATTGTCGCTGGAGGTTTCGCCGCGGCCGGTCAGCGAGACCTGCCACAGTAGCGCGAAGGTATTGGCGTCGTACGCATAGAGGCTATCGTGCTCGGACGCGACGTAGACCACATCGTGCGACGTGCCTCCAATCGACAGGCTGGTGACGAAGAGCGGTTGCGCGTCGACTTTGCCGTCGGCGGCAAGAAACGCGACCTTGCCGAAGCTCGTGGAATTGACGTTGGCAGGCGTGAGCGTGGTTTCGGCGAGCATCTGGCCGGTGCGGCCGAGGTCGTTGTGATGCATCAGCACGTCGGTCGCGAAGGCAATCGTCGTGGTCGCCGTGGGCGTGGTGGTGGGTGCGGGCGTGGTGCCGGTCGAGCCGCTACCCGTGCTGCCCGATCCCGAACCGGTACCGCCCGTCGTACCGCCACCGCTACCGCTCGCCGAGCCCGACGCCACCGTCGACGAGCCGCCCGAACCGCCGCCGCACGAAACGAAACAGGCCGTGACAAACGCCATCGCCAGCCACGCGCGCAAGCGCGACCCCACGCTCGGATTGACCAGGCCGGTTTGCAGTCGCCGCATATTCGCCTCGTTCGCGCGAAATCCGGCTCGCTCCGCAACGAAGGTAGCGAAGTCAACAAGCTGATGTACCTGCCGGAAAGGACTGATGGTGCTGACTAAGGGTGCTGACTACGCAAGACCGTCAGACAACCGGCGGCCGCAAAACGTCCCTTCAAACCTAGGCGTTTTGCCGGCGGCTTTGCCGCCATCCCTTCGCGTCTTTCCGCCAGATCTGACAAATGTTTGGCAGCAATAAACCGGCCCGCTCTGCCGCGCGGACCCTGCCATTCGACAGGGCCGGCATGCTGATCGAAGCGGTCGGTCGATCAGTAATACGGATAAGGCGCGTACATCACCGGCGGCGGTGCGTAGTACCTCGGCGGCGGCGCGTAATAGTACGGCTGCGGCTGCACATACACCGGCTGATAAGCGGGCTGCGGCTGCGAAATCGTATTGCCCTTCGATGTCATGCACTGCGCGTAGGTGGCGTCGTAGCGTGCCTGCAAGCCCGCCGCGGAATACTGCGCGCCGTTCGCGCCATTCGCGCCGCCGAGCAGCAAACCGCTACCCGCGCCGATCGCCGCGCCCGCGCCCGCATTGCCGGCAGCCGCACCGATCAGCGCGCCGACCGCGGCGCCGCCGAGCGTGCCGAGCGCGGCACTGTTCACGCTATTCGTCGTAGCGGCCTGGGAGGCCGTGCCGTTAGGGTCCGTGGACCGGTTCGCGTAGTCGCGGCAGGCGTAGTCGTCCTGCTGGAACTGGCCGAGCGGCTCACCGCTGCGCGGCATTGCGACCACACTCGGGCCGCTCGGCGGCATCACCGCGCATCCACCGAGCGCAAGCGCCATGACGGCGACCGGTATCGCGATGCCAATCGATTTAGTGCTGGAGATCATCTTGGGGCGCTTCAGAAGCTATGGGAATTTAAACGTTAGGCCAATAGCGGCAACGCTTGGTTACGGGATCGTTACAGATCGTTTTTTCGCTTACAACCTGGCGTTGCCTCGCACCGGCCGCGCGTAGCACAGCGGGGTGGTTCATTACACGCGTGCTGCGCAGACATATCGGGTAACGCTTGTAAGCGCATCCGCAACCTGTTTGCGACGTGAGCGGCCTAGACTGGCCTCCGCCGTGCCGCGCAATGGCGTGGCTACGGCGGCGGGCGCGACACGTTCAGAAGCGCATCCGAACGGCGTCGTGCAGATTGCGGACGCGTCGCGTGCAGCACGCGTACACACAACTCCGGCTCGACGGAAACCCGTCAACGACACATCAGGAACGACACGATGAAACGGCTTGTTTTCGTAGTGGGCACGGCTTGCGCGGCCTGTATTCCGCCGGCCTTCGCGCAGTCGAATCCGGCTTTGCAGAACTCGGTGTTCGCGCAACCGGCAACGACCACGACGTTCCCCAGCGCCTCCGTCGCGCAGAACTTCCAATACATCAATCATCCACCGGCACCCGCACCGGCTAGCGCGGTCGCGCCCAGCGGCGGGGGCCGTGGCGGCCATCGGCACCGGCAAACGTCGACGGATGCCAGCACGGACAGCAGCGGGTCAACGCAACCGTAATGCGTGGCGCTCGTCCGTACGCATCGGAGCCTCAGACGCTCTCACGCAGCCGTTCGACCGTCGCGTCGCAGTTACCAACTGTGACAAAGCTTGCATCCCAAAGCGGCACGGCGGAGGGCCAACCAGCAGAATTCCCGAGCGAGCCAGTCCGTTCAGTGACTGACACTCCGCAAAAGCTCCGAACGGCGACGCCGCCCTTTTTCCCCACATGCAGCGGCTAGCATCGCACGCGACCCACCCAACGCAAAAAACAGACGCCGCCCCTCAATACGGGCGATGAATCCCGACGCTCGGCAACGACCACGCCTCACCGCCGATCTCAACGTCACCCGCCCGCTCACGCTTGCTTCGCGCGAGACGGCGCGACTGATCGCACCACGCGTGCCAGACCTTGAGGTACACCGCTTCGACATGCACCGCGAAGCGCGCGCCGTCCATCAACGGCGACGCGGCGAGACGCGCCCGCAAGCCTGCGCGGATACCGCCCAAACGCGGCAGATCGCGGGCCAGCCGAACGGCAATGTCGACGAACTGCGCGTCGCTATCCGCAACCAGCTCGCGCAGTCCGAGGTTGGCCGACTGGCTCAAGCCCGCGCGCCCCACAGCCGTCTCGCCGACCCGCGTGACAACCGGCACGCCCATCCAGTACGAATCGAGACTCGTCGTATGGCCGTTATACGGAAACGTGTCGAGGCCCACGTCGATCAGGTGATACGTGCGCAAGTAGTCAGCACGCGGCCGGAACGGCGTGAAGGCGATCCGCTCCGCTGCGATGTCCTGCCGGCCGAGCCGCTCGACCAGACTCGCGCGCGCCGCCCCTTCCGGCGCCATCAGCAGCAAACGCGCATCGGCCACTTCGCGCATCACGCTGCCCCACATCGCAAAGGTCGTGTCGCTCAGCTTGCACGGATTGTTCAGGCAGCCAAACGTCGGATAACCGTTCGATAGCGCGGGCAGCGCGTTGACCTCCGGCGTATCCGTCAACGGGTCGTAACACCAGAACGAATCGGGCAGGCGGATCGAACGCTCGCTATACATCGTGTCGGCGCCGACCGGATCGAGCCAGGGGTCCGTCAGGCGATAGTCGATCGCGCCGATGCCGGTCGTCCCCGGATACGCGAGCCACGCAATCTGCACCGGCGCGGGTTTGCGCGCGAATAACAGCGGCCGGCCATCCGCCATATGCATGGTCAGATCGACCAGAATGTCGATGCGATCGTCGCGGATCGTCTGCGCGAGTTGTTCGTCGTCGAGGTTGCGCACGTCGCGCCAGACGTCGGCGTGGCTGGCCACGCGTTGCGTCAGACCGTCAGGCCGCGCGACGCTCGCGTAACAGAAAATCTCGAAGCGTTCGTGATCGTGATGCGACAGCAGCGGCAGCGTGAACAGCGTCTGGCAATGATCGCGAAAATCCGGCGATACGTAGCCGATACGCAAGCGGCGCGACGGCGTCGGGTCGTTCGAATGCGGCTGATGCGCGCTGCGAAACGGCGCTTCATGGCGCGCCGACCAGCGGCGGCATTCGTGCAGCAGCGGCTGTGAGTGTTCCGCCTGAAACGTGAGCGCGTACGCCAGATTGCTGTGCGCGACGACGTTGCAGGGGTCGCAGGTCAACGCTCGACGATAACTGTCGATGCCATCCGCGAGACGCCCTTGGTCTTTCAACACGTTGCCGAGATTGTTATGCGTGACGGAATGATGCGGCTCGACGGCCAGCGCTTCGCGCAGATGCGCTTCGGCATCGGCGAAACGGCCGAGTGTGCGCATCAGCGTCGCGGCGTTGTTAAGCGCGGCGACGAAACCTGGGCGCAGTTGAATCGCCGTGATGAACGCGTTGGCGGCTTCGACACGCGATCCGGCTTCCTGATAGACGATGCCCAGGTTGTTGTACGCGTCCGCGTGGGCGGGCGCCTGCGCTATGGCGCGTTGATAGTGGATCACCGCTTCGCGCTTCTTGCCGAGCGCGTGCAGCGCATTGGCGAGGTTATACGACGCCTCCGGGAACACGGGATCGATCTCGATCGCGCTCGTCAGCAAGTCCACCGCGCGCGCGAAATCGCCGCGCCGATGCAACGCGACGCCAAGATTCACGAGTCCGCACGGCGACTCAGGCGCGGCCTGCACCGCCGCTTCGAGCAGCACGAGCGCTTCGTCGAGACGGCCGAGCGCTTCGAGCAGCGTGCCGAGATTGGTCAGCGCGTTGGCGTCGCCGGGCTGTGCGTCGAGCGCGCGCCGGTACGCGGCTTCCGCGTGCTCCGCGTCGCCTTGTTGACGGTGACAGTTGCCGAGATTGTTGAGCGCGTCGGCGTGCGTGCCATCGAGCGCGAGTACCGACGTGTACGTGTCGATCGCGGCGGGGTAATCGGTGACGGATTGCTGCGCGGCGGCCAAGGCGAACAGCACGTCGACCGATGCCTCTTGTTCGAGCGCCAGCGCTTGCCGGTAAGCGGCAATCGCGGCCGTGAACTGTTGTGCGCCGGCAAGCACCTGGCCGCGCACGAAGTGGTAACGCGCGTTATCGGGAACCAGGCTTAACGCGCTGTCGAGCCAGCCGAGCGCGGCGTCGTACGCGCCGCATTGCATGTCGAGCACGCCGAGGCGGTACGCCCAGTTCGCGTTGCCGGGCTCGATGGCGAGCCCGCTTTCGTACAACTTGCGCGCGGGACCGAACTCGCCCGCGACGTGGTGTGCTGTCGCGAGTTCCAGAATCTGCTTGCTGTCCATCGTGCCCCCGGGCGTAACGCTTTTTCATCGATTGCGCGTCGACCCGGACGGTTGTCCGGATGGCGTCCCCGTCATGCCGTCAGCGAGACGAAACGTCGGCTGAGCGAACGGGGACGAACGCTCGGGAACGATAGCGAGCCGGCTCTTACCGATGTTTACCGGTTCGCACCGGCGGGAACATCGTGAAACAGGTTGACGGTGCGGAGAGATGAGCAGGACAGGAGCGCGGAATTCACGCGACGCGGCAGGCGGCGGGTAATCGCAAGCAAGCGGCAGCAGGCGCTGCGGACATAGCCAGCAAGGCGCGAGCCTCGCTCAACCGATGGGGTCGGAAGCGACGAATCTTTCGATGCTGAAACGCGGGGCTTTCGGCAAGAGACGCCCCATGATGCGATCGCCTGACGAAGCTTGCCCTTTGGAAGAAATACCCGGTAAACCGTAAGTAATAGTCCGTGCTGATAGTGCGTGTAGACGTTCCAAACTGAGGCGGGAATACGACGGAATGCCCACCTGCCACGTTTGCATCGGCATCCGTTCAGGGAAACAGGGAAACGACACGCTGCAAAAACAAAAAGCCCTCACAGTGGAGGGCTTTCTTTCATACCAGCGTGACCAACCTGGTTGCTCACGCTACAATGTTCCATCGCAATAAAGTCCTGAAAAACGATTCCTTTAAAATCAATTAGTTATCGGCGAACAAGGAGACCTCCGCTAAGCATAAACTTTTGACAAAGCTCAAAAAAGGCCTCAAATCATCCGCAAGGCAAACAATAAAGTGTTGACAAGTCAAGGTCTTGCCGCGACGGGTGCTCGTCATGATCGGCATATCCGTTCTCCCCGCCGAGAATCCGTAGCTGCATCGTCCGGCTTTGCGCAACGTTGAACGCCAAGCCAAATCGCCGTGTTAAACAATCATTCAGGCGCCACGACGCCACAACCTCTGGAAACTCGGTCCATCGGACTTAGGTGGTTGAGACGGCGGAATGATCTGAATGGTGACAGGAATCGGGAAATCAACGCCGACAAGCGCCACTTCTCCCTGTTTGAGGTTGGGGATAAACGCAGCAGCGGATCTGTCAATTTCGCCACATGCCCGCTCAACGACATCCCGGTCGCGGTCGTTCGTCAAACGATGGACCAGCAACGTGCCCATCTGGCTGAGGACCCCTTCTGTAATGTCTCGAGGACGTTGTGTTGCAAGACAGACGTTGAGACCATATTTCCGGCCCTCTTTCGCAATAAGCTCGAACGCATCAAGACTCATTGCGTAATCTTCAGTGCCGACTGACTTGCCAAGAAAATTATGCGCTTCATCGAGAACAACAAGGATGGGACGCTCGCGGAATTCTTCGCGTCTCGCCTTCAGAAGCAGCATGCGGCCAATCGCATTTGTAATCACTTCTCGCGCACTGAACTCGTAACCGATCGAACTAAGGCACAACCGAAAGATCGTTTTGTTTTCATCCAAAAGAAATGAAGTGAGTGCATCCGAAAGCATCAACGTATCCGGTGACGGACGAAACACGCAGGCCATCGACGGTGAGTTCACTACCCCGATGATACGGGTCAGCAGCGACGAACAGTACGACAGTTCGTTTGAAGGTGCCCCCCATGCGTCAGAGCTATTTGTTGCATCCGGGTAGCAACATTCCTGCACGATCTGGCGGTGCAAGACGGCTACGTCGAACGGCTGGTTCGGATCATCCACCAGAGCCGCGTTGTTCCCGTCGTTCAGCGCCTGGCGGTATGCGGCCTTCGGTTGATTGACTTTTCTGACAATACCGTTTGTAGCGATAGTCGGAACCAGACGGGCAAGTCGAAGGCTTTTCATTGCCTCTCGCAACTTCGGCCCCTGCGTCTTTCCCGAAGGCTGAAAGAGCGCAATCAGATCACCCTCCGAAAAATCCGTGGGCGGGATGCTCACCTCTCTGGAGCCATCTGCGGTGTTGAGCGGCGCTCCCACATGACAGTGATACATATCGTCGCCCGCAAGTGAGCGATATTCACTAGTTGCATCCAGAAGGATTATCTTCGACCTGTATCGCCGGCATTCCTCCAGAATGCGGGCAGTGGTCCAGCTCTTACCGCCGCCAGTAGATCCGAGGATCGCGCAATGTCGCCCGAACAATTTTTCTGGGGTTACCGCAATAGGAAATCCCGATTCTCCCGACACCTGCCCAAGTCTTAGGGAGACGGCAGGCGGCTCAGTATCGAGTCCCGAGTCGGTGAGATCGGGTATGCGGGCGACAAACGCAGCCGGCGCAGAAAAAACTCGATCGCCAAGTCTCGGATATGCCGCTATACCCGCCTGAATGCGCAACGTCACAGCATGCACGGAGCCCAAAAGACGGATGAAGCCGATCGCGTCGACCTGGCGTGATCCTTCGAAATCCTGCGTTATCTCTGTGCGATCGCGGTCGGGGAGAGACACTTCCGTGAGTCGCCCCAAGAGAAGACCTTGCTGCGCCTCGATCAACACCAGCTCGCCTACTTCGCCACGGCCGTAGCGATGGGAACGGATGTACTGACCGCCGACGTCCCCGGCATGGGCGAGATTGACCTTGACCGATTGAGCCTGCACGCTCGACACAACTCCAACTCGCAGTTCGGCCCGAAGCGCCCCGTTTTTCCCCAAATCGTCGTCTGTCATGTCCGCATCCCTATCCTGCGGACGGCCTCAGCAAGCTGTTCCGCCGGCGACATGGCCCGAAGCGAGGGAATTATGTCGACCAAGTCGGCGAACGACCCGCCAACGAAATGAATATCAAATCCTCGCGCGGCCAGATCTGCAAATCGTCCCCAGTAGGGACTCGACCCGTGATGCCCCTCGTTGTGGACATGTTCGATACAGCGATGGTCTGTCAGAATCAGTTTGAGGCTTGGATTGGCCTGCACCGCTGAGAAAATGGGCTCCGAGAGATGATCGTCATTGAAGCCGAAACCCGCGGTAATAAGGCAAGTGTTCGGTTGCCGTAGAAAGTCTAGGAAGCGCGAAAGAAGCTCAAGATGGGGCTGCAGGAACGCCTGCTGGTATTTCCCCTTGGCCGGATAAATCAGGCAGGCCTTGTCTGCCGTCGGGCTGGTGACTTCGAAGACTTCATTTCCATCGCGCTCCCAGCTGACAGATCCATGGAGCTTGTGAAGATGAAATACCCCTTCCACAAAGTCCTGCCGGTCCGCGTCGCGGCGCACTACGTCATAATTGAAGTGCCGTCCGTCGAATCGGCGATTGCGCGTATAGGAAAAGCCATCTATGACGGTAATCCCGAGATCCGAAGCGGCCATCTCGAAGCACATGTCGTAGTTTGTCGTGAACACTTTTAGGCGCGGATCACGTACCCTTCGCCGCGCGAGTTTCTGTAACAGATACCGGTAAGCCGAGATATCGGATCCCTCTTGGGTGAGGAATGCGCTGCACAGTTCGAGTATCTGTGCTTTCACGTCGTTGACGAACGAGCCAACGTCCGCATCGGCCGAGAACGAGAGATACGCATCACACTGGGACAGGAAGTGCTCGATGTTAGGATTCTCGCGCTCACCATAGTGGATCTTGCTACAGACCATCTCCCCTTGCGCAGTGAGCTCCTTTCCGCTGGCGTCGGTGCACATTGCACTCGTCCACAATTTCCACATGCTTGGTCCGTTTGCCGCGCCAAGCGAAGTGCCGCTTCCCGCAAAAAAACCTAAATTCGTGTACTGCAGGGCCCCGGACAGCAACTCCGTCACTGACTGCCGATTTTCCGCAATCTGGGTACGTGCAGCCTCTTCCAAGTTTTCGACTTGATGGATCACGCAATATGCGGCTTCAGAGAGGGCCCTCCACCTCGAATCGCCGGGTCGACGGTAGGCCAGTTTTCCGCTGTAATCAGAAGCGAGCGGTTCTGGAACAATTCTGTCCACCGTATCATTCATGTTGGTCCCTCTGATCCGTTATTTTTTGAGTACCTGCCTGAGCTATCGAAACGGGTTCTCTACAGACTCATGCCTATCCCACTGAAACCGCGTCAAATCATCCTCGATCCAAGCAATAAAGTATTGACAAGTGCACACAGTGGGCACGAATGCCAACGTCGCCTTAGCCAAGCCATCGCGCGATCGGGTCGTCCCCGCTGTACCTGCTCCATTGCACAGACCACACGTCAGCCTCGAGTAGACCAACCTCATCAGTCGTAAGCCCACCTTGTCCTTGGTCATCCAAACCGGTCAGAAAGTACATGCCACCGGCATCGGTAAGCACGTATCGGTTGTGCAGAGCATCCTGTGGCCTCATGAAAACCCGTACTTCAGCCCCAGGTGGTAATGCTCCTGCGAGCGCCTCTCGGAGTTTTTGCTCTATATAGGCAGCATCTGCGTTGTCTCCGCGGAAGATGTCGATTCGAACCCCTGGGCGCGTTAGCTTCACGAATTCGACTAACGGCCGACGAAATCGCGTCGTCCCTGGATCGAAATGCGGGTCCACCAGCTTCACATGCTGAGCCCGTGCAAGAAGCGGTCCACAGCAGGCTGCCATCACGACTGCTTCGCGCTGGATGTGCCACTGCCGATTAGGCCTCATTACAGGGTGCTCACCATCTAAGTCTATTGCAGCGACAAAAAATGGCCCGTCTACCTGTGCGTTAGTAATTATTCCGTCGAATGGCTCACGACGATGTTCCGCGAGAGCAGCTGCGAGCCAGTTCTCCGCGCAGCCCTCGCCCGGCCGACCGCGTGCCAGGAACGTATCGTCGGCCAGCGCCCTTAACCGTACCTCCAACCTGGACAGTTCGGCCGTCCCCTTTAGCCTTGCCTGTGCTTCTTGATAGACGAAGCGCTTCCATTTGCTCGGAAAGGCCGCGATCAGGCGCCCTTCAGCAATACCGAACTTCTCGGTGATGTAACTGAAGTCCCGATATGACGTCGCTACCGCTGCAGGCTCGACCGCAATCTCCTTGAACATTAGAACAGCTCCGCGCCGCGCTCATCGAAGAAGCCTTGCGGCCAAGGCTTGGCAAAGTCGCCGGTGCTGGTCACCGGCACCTTGTCGATCCAAACGACGCCGTTGCGCTTATTAAGGCAGTACACCCCCAACAGTTCGGGCGTCAGCTGCTGGCCCAATGTCTCACTTGTAACCTCGGCGGCCTCGCGAATGCGGCGCAGCAGACGCAAGATTAGGTGCTCGCTATGCGTCTCTATCAAGAACGACAGTTCCTGATTCATCGCCCCATCTATGAAGAGGTCGCCCAAGCCCACTTGCACGGCAGGATGGATGTGCAGTTCCGGCTGTTCGATACATACCACGCTCGCGTTGCCATCCTGCGCGGCCACGACCACGGGCAACACCTGCGAAATACCCACGCCCACGTCCTGCGGCTGGTGCGCAAGGCCCGCGGCATCCACCAGCCGTGTGCGCTTGCGGACGGGACCGACGGGCTGTGGCACTGGTTGGGCGGGGTTGAACTCCTGGACGGGTTCACGCGTCACCGCGTAGCCGGTGGCCAGCTTGTCTGCTGACTGCATCCAGTCGCTAACCCGCTCCACCAGGTCCTCGCTGCCGGTCAACAGGGTTTCCCAGGCGGCCATACCGTTAGACCAAGCGGACTCGCTCTTGGTGAGTGCGACATCGAAGCCGCGGGGCGGGATGCGGCGCAGCGGGCCGATGTATCGAAGTTCTCGCAGTTCGTTCCGCAGCAACAGAGCCGGGCCAACAGTGAGCCACGACAGAAATGCCGTGAACTCCCGGACAATATAGACATTCTCCGCACCCTTCGCGCCTGGAGCAGGGATATTGAGCACTCGATTCAGTTGAGGCAGTGCACCGCGAAAGCCGCTCAGCCATCCCCGAAGACCATCACCGGGGCGCTCCATGCCAGCCTCCTCGACGGCCAAGAAGATGTCCGGCAGAACCGACCGCAATCCTGCGGAAGTGGACGACGTCGCATTGCCTTCTACTTCCGGCTCGGAGGTCGGATCGCTGTCCCCACCCAGGTCCAACGGATCGACGAAGTCAAGTAGTTCGGCGAGCTCCGCATCGGGATCCGGGGCTTCGGCCATGAAGATCGGGTTCTCGCGGTTGAGTCGCATCCGCACGTCGCGACCGTCACCCGATGACTCGATATGGACGCACCACACTCCGTTGGTGATGACCTGGTAGCTCTGCACAATGGGCTGCTCACGCTGCTCATTCCACGCCACGCTCAGTCGCACGCTTACCGACTCAACCTTGGTCCGTACGGACTGCAGCGTGTTGTACACCCCCCAAACACCCTCGTCGCTGGTTTGCCACTCGTCGAAGGATTCAGGCACGAGTTCTGGAATCGACGTGACGCCCAGCTGCATGCCCACCTCGATTTCGATGGTCCGCTGAAGATCCCGGCCATGGACCAGATTCAGGAAGCCGCCCAAGTCCACCACCTCGCCGCCTTGGAGTGTCCTGTCGGCATTGGTGTTGTGGCGATCGAGGATCTCGCGCATGTACTGCAACGCCTGAAGTACGCTGCTCTTGCCGGCGCTATTGACGCCGAAAAGCAGGGTGATCGGGCGCAGCTCTATGCGGACTTCATCCGAGAAGCATTTGAAGTTCTTGAGGGCGAGCGATCTAATGGAGGCGGTCATCGAATGCAGAGTAGTGAAGTAAGTTTGGGTGTTTCGAGGAGCCGCTCATACGAACAGCTTGCTCTGAAGCGCCTCCAGCAAAGACGCTGGGTCAGCGTCCTCCATGTGGCCGACAACTTGTTGCACCTGACGAAACAAAGCAGCGATCTCGTTCTGCGTGTTCTCGCTAGGCCATATGAGCTTGACCTTTTCGAGCGCCCCCTTACTGACCATGCCCTTCATGGAGTTTGTAGACGACGCTTGAATTCTTGGCTTCGAGAAGAGCAGAAGGGTGTACAAGAATTCCCGCTCGATTCCGGGGCCAGGCGTGATTGCATTGATCTGCTGATTGAAAGCGATCCGGCGATCGGTCATAGCAACATTTCCAATGCAATCCGGGCTGCCGGCGATGCACGTCATCAACGTCGCCCCTTCGGCCACGATCCTTCCTACGCTGACGCCAAGTTCAGAAAGACCCTCGCGCGCTTTGGTCAAAATGTGACTCGGTGTGTTGATGTTGTCCGATTTGATCCACTCGATAGCGTCGCCGTAGTAAGCAGCCACCTCTCGAGACGGCGTGTTCCCCGTCGTTACGCTCCCAACATCGGAAATGCGTTTCTCTGGCCACGCCATCGAGTTCGAAACTGGGTCGCCACACTTCTCGAAAAAGGCCGCCCGCAGGAATTCGTCGACAAGCCGGATGGCTTCCCGGCGTTTGCGGCGTACCCCGTCTGCCTTGTCGAGGATGGTAGCGATCCGTATTTGCTCCGCCAGCGGCGGCAATGGGATTTCGAAGTCCTCGACAACAGACTTTGAGACTTCCTTGAACGTAGCTCCGTTGCCGAGTGAGGCGAGGCGGGAAGCATTCACCTTCATGCAATGGTAGAGATACTCTGAATGAACCTTCGGTCCAGGCACTAGGCTCTTGAAACCCTGATTGGTACACATCTCTACTCCGGCGATGGCCACCAATCCAATGGGCGCGCGCGAGCTCACCAACACTGCGCCGACAGGAACCAACTTGGTCGAGCAACTGCGATAGCCTTCGTGTGTGATTTTGTCGGGAGTGTCGACTAGCGTTGATGAGTCAAGGTTGGAAATGTCTTTAGGCGTTGCCCAAAATATCTCCCCACCCCAATAAGCCTCGATGGTGGTCTTCGGCGTGGCACCGGAGACGACCTCACAACAATCGCCGAGTCGAACATGAGGCCAACTCACTTAAGTAACTCCTTCAGGTCGAGCAATTCACTGGAAATCTGCGCTTGCAGTTCCTCCAGTCGAACCAGGATTTCGCGGGGATCGCCATGTGCTACAAGCGACTTCTTCACTTGCTTGTAGCGGTTAATCGAGAGTTCGTATCCGCAGCTCTGAATCTCGCCCACCGGCACTTCAAAGGACCGCGCTGTCCGCTCACTGAAGTCCCCGCTTCCCTCGCGCCACCGCGCGTACTGCGCCAGAACGTCGGGTAGATCGCCCCGCCCGTCGCCGATCTTAGCCCGCTTGTCATCCAGTGTGTAGCCGTCCGATGCCACCTCGTAGAAAAACACGCTGTCCGTCCTCCCACCCTTGGCGAAGATGATGATGGCCGCGGACACGCCCGCATAGGGCTTGAACACACCCGAGGGCAGCGAGATCACCGCCTCTAGCTGATTGTCCTCGATCAGGTGTCGGCGCAGTTGCAAATGCGCCTTGCTGGAGCCAAAGAGCACACCGTCTGGCACGATAGTGGCGCTGCGCCCCCCAACCTTCAGCATGCGCATTATCAGTGCGACAAAGAGCAATTCGGTCTTCTTGGTTTTGACGGTGCGCAGGATGTCTGGCGCTACGTCGAGCTCGTCTAGGCTTCCCTTGAAAGGAGGGTTGGCCAGCACTAGATCGAATGCATTTTTTGAACCCTCGGGGTGCCGCTCCTCGAAGCTCTGGCTCAGCGTGTCCTGATAGTGGATGTCAGGTGCGGCCACACCGTGCATTATCAGGTTCATGCTGGCGATGCGAAGCATCGTGGCATCGAAGTCGTAGCCGTGGAACATGTCGTGGTCTACGTGGTGGCGGTACCCGGCCAGCAGGTCTCCGCCGTATGTGATCTGCTCTTCGCCGTCCAACACCTCCACGTGACGACCGGCAGAACTGGTGTATTGGCGCAACAGGTAGTCGTAGGCCTCCACTAAGAAACCAGCGGTGCCGCAGGCGGGGTCGCAGATGCGATCGGTAGGCTGAGGCTGCATTAGCTCCACCATCAGACGGATGATATGGCGTGGCGTGCGGAATTGGCCATTGATGCCCGCAGTGGTGAGCTTGCTCAGCAGGTACTCGTACAGGTCGCCCTTAATATCACCGCGGTCCAGCGGCAGGGCCTGCACCGCGTTGACAGCCTTCACCAGAAGCGAGGGCTTCTGGATCATCAGTTGCGCGTCCTTCATGAATGACGCAAAGTGGCTGTCCTCGCCGGTGCTACGTGCAGCCAGCTTTCGGAAGTGTGCGAATACGTGGTCACGCACGTGGGGCAGCATTTCTTCCGCGCCATAGTGGCGCCAAGTCTCCCAGCGGCAATTCTGCTCATCGGCAATGAAGCGATGACTAGCGAAGGTTCTCTTGCTGAGTTCGGCTCGCTTCTCGTCGCGGCGCTCCATCATGTCAAGCATGCGGCTGTACATCAAGAAGGTGATCTGCTCGATCACCGTTAGCGGATTGGTAATGCCGCCGGTCCAGAATTCGGTCCAGAGGCCGTCGATGCGGCTTTTGAGCTCACCGGTAATCATGTGATTCTAGTTCTCAATTCGAGGTCGGCGGCTGAATGGGCTCGCCGAAGGTGTGGACGATTTGGACCAGTTCGTCGAGTTGGTCCTCGTTGGAGAAGACGCCGAGCAGGCCTTCCGTGTGGATTCGGGTAAAGGGCGGCCCGAACAGCGCATCCGTCGTGATGGCACCATACTGTCGGATATGGTCCTTCAGCAGTGACAGAAAACGAAGTTGATCGCTGTTCAGGTGGTATTTCTGGGCGAAACCCGTAAAGCGATCGGTAACCGCGGCATCGTCCATGCCGATGATGCTGCGCAGGATCAGGCCGAGTGGTAGGGCGGTGTCCGGGTAGAACTCCCGCAAGGTACTCAGATCGACGCTTGAATGGTGAGTGTGAATCAGGCTGTTGAGCTGATCTAAATCGGCATCGCTCACCACCTCGCCCTTGCGAATCTTCTGTAGCACAGCGCTGGTTTCGAACAAGGGTTCCAGCACTGCCTGCGCGGCGCGGCGGTAGTTCTCATAGTCCACCGTTTTGATCTTAGTGGTGCGCCAATTGGCCTCAATCTCGGCCGCGTTCTCGCGCACGTCGAGAACAGTGGGGGAAGGTGCGGGCGGGTACAACGAGCGCGCGGCCAAGTGGACGATATCACGCAATTCCAAGCGCGCCGACTCCAGATCGGTATGGCAGGGTTGCAGCCAGAAGTCATTGCTCGTGACCCGCTTCAGCGCCGCGGCTTTGGCGCGTACTGGGTTCAGATGCGGGGGCAAGCGCCTCAGCCACTCCTCTATGTCGGCACGGCAGGCGTTTTGTGCCTTGGGCGACAATAGTGCATGTCGCTGCGCCTTAAGCATCAACAGATCCCAACGCAGTGCGTCGCCCTGCCCGCGCATGTCCACAGCGTTCATCAACGGTGCAACGCGATCGAGCAGTGTCTGGCGCGTAGCGGGCGCATATTGATGCAGCAGCGTCGCGTCACGTGCCAGTTGAACATCCTTCCATGCGTCGCGCACGGCGATACTGTTGTCCGGCAACGTCTCTGCGTCGAGCTGGATCTGCACGATCAATTGATCGAACACCGAGGGCTCGTGGGCTGTTAGGGCAAGCTGCGCCAGCTCCAGCCGCGCCTCGTAGCGGCGTTGGATCAGCGACTTGGGATTATTGGGCTCGACATCGTCTGCGTGGACGTCGTGGTAATCGAAGTTACCCCAGTGATCGAAGATAAGGAACTGAACCTTGTCCTTGCCGGGCCCAAACAGATTCTTGCACAGTCGAGTCCCGCGACCGATCATCTGCCAGAACTTCACCTTAGACCTGACCGGCTTGGCGAAAACGAGGTTCAACACCTCAGGCACATCGATGCCCGTGTCCATCATGTCGACCGAGATGGCGATACGAAGCTGATCGTTCTTGCAGTTCTCGGCGCCCTTGAAGTCGTCGATCAGCTGCTCGGCGCGTGGCTCCTCGGAGTGAATGACCTGGCAAAATTTGCCAGCGAACTGCGGATACATTTCGTCGAAAAGCTCGGCCAGTAGCCGGGCGTGTTTGATGTTTCGCGCAAAGATGATGGACTTGCCGGGAAGTTGGCCGTCGGCATCTCGGATGCCATTGTCCATCAGGTTGCGCAAGATCACTCGGTTGGTGCCCTTGTTGAACACCGCGTCGTCGATGGCTGCGGCCTCGAATTCGAGCGTGTTCGGGTCGACGCCCTGGTCCTCAAGTTCGGCTATCTGCTGGTCGGTCAGGCGTGACGCCTTGATGCCTTCGCGGAGGAATAGCGTGGTATGCGCCATCACCTTGAACGGCACCAAGTTCCTTTCTCGAATCGCGTCTTCCAGCGGGTAGTTAGCAGTCGGCAATTTGTAGTCACAGCCGAAGATCTGGCAGGTACTGCGGCTGACCATTTCGATTGGAGTAGCGGTCAAGCCGATCTGCAGCGCATCGAAGTACCTGAAGATGTCACCGTAGGTATTGTAGATCGAGCGATGAGACTCGTCGGCGATGACGAGATCGAAGAAACCGACATCGAAGCTGTCTAGGTCGTTGATCAGCCCGTTGTAGATGCCAATGTAGATGCGGGCGTCGAGCTTGCTGACGTCATTGGCCATGCCGATGACGTAGATGGGCTCCTTTAGAAACTCGTTGAAAGCGTTCTTGGCCTGCTTGCGAAGTTCCCTACGATCGCACAGGAACAGCACCCGTTTGACCCACTTGGCCTCAATCAGCAGCTTTGCCAGAGCGATTGCCACGCGCGTCTTGCCGGTACCCGTGGCTTGGACGATGAGCGCCTTGCGATGGCTCGAGCTGAAGCGCTCCGTGACGCGTTTAATGCTTTCGAGCTGATAGAGCCGGTTCGCGATTGCCGGGTCGGGATGAATGCAGAGCAGATCCTTCCGCTCGCGCCGCTGGAACGCGACGCGGTACTGCAATGTGTCCTTCGAATAGAAGCCGTAAATCTTGCGTGGGGGGTAGCCCTGCTCATCGTCCCACACCCAGATCTCGTGACCGTTGGTGCAGAATATCATCGGGCGTTGCCCGTACATCTTCTCCAATCCGTCGGCGTAGTCCTTAGCCTGCTGCTGGCCGACGCGAGCATCGATCGTGGTCTTCTTTGCCTCAACGACCGCAAGCGGCTTGTTGTTATCGTCCCATAGGACGTAGTCGGCATAACCCAGACCTGTGGGTGTACCCTGGTGCTGGACTTCGACCTCCTGACCCACTTGATCGCTGCTCCTTCCTTTGACAGGGACGACCCAACCGGCCGCATGCAGATCGCGGTCGATCATCCAGCGGCGAGTGTGGTCCTCTGTAAAGCGGAGCTGTTGAGCGACTTGGTGGCTTTGTGTAACTAGGGTCTGCGTCTGGGCTTCCGTCGGCAAAGTCACCAGTCTCTCAAGCTTCGCGTGGGCGGCATCGGCGGCGCGCAACTGTTCGAGCTCTTCAAGGCTCTGCTTGAGGCGTGCCTCGACGTTCGCGTTGCGTTCTGCCAGATCTTTGACCTTGCGCTTGAGCTCGGCTTTGTTGTCGATGCCTTCGGGAGGTGCCGCCTTGTAGTCTTGAAAGTCGGCGATCTTTCCACCGAGGAAGGCGACGTGGAACCAACGCGCAAGCTGCCACGCCTCGTAGACACCACGTGCGGAGTCTGCGGAGTTGACGGACTCTCCGTGAGCCGCCTTGTTTCCCAGCTTGCGCAGGAGGTGTAACTTGTCGCGTGCGTCACGATCGACGACCACTTCGAAGCTGCCGTTTGCGAGCAGGTCCGAGAACTTGGAGTTCGGGGCCTTGGGCAGGCGAAGCCGCAAGTAGAGGAGGTCGACCAGACGTTCAGCAAAGGAGCGTAACTTTACCAAGGATCCTTCCGGATCCGAGTGTGCGTAATGCTCGGCGTAGCCGCCCATGTTGGCAAGCTCCGCTGCCAACGAACGCAGGGGTTCGAAGTTCAGGGACTTTAGATCTAGCATCCTTATCTGGCTGGCGTTTGCGCTTTACATGTACTTCTAGCCGCGAAAGCCCTGCCAACCTCCCGTGTTAGTCCTGCCGACCGGTTTCAACACCCAGTCTCTCCATCCGTTTGCTCAGCGCTTGGTGGCCGCTGAACCCCAGTTGCCTGGCTGCCGCACTCTTGCGCTCATCCGTCTGGCTCGATGCGTCAGCAAGAACCGCAGCGCGGCGCCGTCAAAAAGCGCCTGCGAATCAACGCCTTGTGTCCGCTTGCCTGTTGAAAACGGGATCTGCTTGAGGTTTCAAGTCCAGTAACGAAGAACGCACATCATCAGCCGAATCTACCCGCTTCGAGACCAGATGGCTGCCTGCCGTCAGCACCGAGTGATAGAGCTCGCGAACATTGCCGGCCCAAGCGTGCTCAAGGTCGGGTTGCTGACAAGTCGCCCGATCCAGTATTCACGTCCATGATCGTCACGACGCCGGGTCAGCACGCACGAATACCCCCGGTTCGAATATCCATATCTTGGTGACCCGAAAAACTGGCTCGCACATTATATCGGCTATTCAACTGGAGCTATGGCCGCTGCAAAGCTCCAAAAAGCTCGAATAAGCGCCGGGAATCGGCCTGCAGGATGCGTTAATGAGGGTCGATGCCTTGCGGAGAGTCCACTGGCCTGTCCCAACGAATCACGCGTCCAATTAGTCTGCCAGCGACGTTTCATCGCATTGCTGATACGTCGGCCACCCTCTGAATCTCGCGATCCAGGTACTCCCACGAGCCAAAAATGAAATCTGCGACGGCAAGCGTATGTGCATATCGCCAAAATCTCAATTGGCGCGGTCCATAGCGCCAGTTCTTTCGCACAGACCGTATACCACTTCGCAGCCAATCCTCGGAGCCTGCCCTGACCACGTTTGGCAGAAAGCCGGTTCCATAAATATCTGCCATCTCGCGGCAGACCTCTTCAGTGTTGTCACCCGTCACCTCGAGGACAGCCTGCAGCAGGCCGACCTGATCTGTGCCGCGCAAGGGCCCGTGCAGGGCCTCATGAGCGAGTCGGGCTAGGCGTCCGACCGACGTGTCATGACCGTGTACGGGTAGCGTGTTCCTGCCGCACGCGCGACATTGGCGTTGAGGCAATTCGTCCGATCCAGCTGCGTGAATCGCTCGGCGACAATACTGGCAGCGAGAAATCAGATCACAGCCGTGACGATGACACGTCGCGACACCGTCTAGCTGATGACTTCGATGCCAGTACGCGAAACCAAGCTGCTCCTGCTCTTCCGCAACGCATATCGGGCAACAGGCAAAATTGGAATGAAAAACTGTCTGGTGCCCGGCACAGATCTTGGGAGTGCCGACGCTGACGGAACTGAGGCATCCTGTGATTGCACTACGGAATTGCTCGCCATTGAAATGCCGCCCCAGCGCCGGTAACAAAGTGTGGCGACGTACCAGCTCCTCCGCGTCAGGACAAACGCTCATCGGCAGCAACGCGGCCATGTGGCTGAGTCGAGTGCACATGAGGCGCGGCAGCGTCCGTTGGTTGACGCCGAACAGCGCACTCAACGTCTCCGCGACCTTCCTTCTTCCAGACAACCTGTGAAAGCGGTAAACGATGCTATCGAGTAGCTCATCTGCCTGGGGAACTGGAAAGAAGCTAAGCGGCGAACGTCGAGTAGCGTTCATTAACGACTTTCCTTGAAATGGCGCAAGCTGAGAATTACTTGCGCGATGGCTTCGGCGTGCGCAACGGTGCCGTCCCACACGATGCGCAAAGCTTCCATGAGGATCATGTTGCGGGCCGGATCAACAGTCGCGACGCCTTGCACCTGCGATGCAAATCTGCATAACTGCGACACGTTTGCCGAAGCCCGCTTTATACGGCCAGCAAGAATACGGGATACCTGCGATTGATCGACTCCAGTCGCAGCGGCAATCTCTGACTGCGTTATCGTGCGAAGCGCCACGGCTTGACGCAAGTAGTCAAGAGCCTGCACTTCCCCGGGAGACAGTCCATTTTGCATATTTGCATAATACACCATGCAAATATCATCGTAGCTACCAAGTATCGAAGGGAGGCAAGGTGTCAAAGTCTGGCGAATTATTCGACAATGCGTTGACTGTGTTGCCGGATATGCACCGGGACGAAACGCTGTATAGCTGGTGTGCCCGGTATCATGCACTGACAGCGAATCGTTTGGCCATGGATACCGCCTTGCAACTGTTCGGCCCACCAGTTTCCGGCGTCATTCATGATTTCCCCTCACATCTCGGTTCGTTCGTCGTCCGGACAGCCGGGCGATTCGGCGACGTTTCCACGTTGGCCATGAAACACACGCTGTTGGGGTTCTACGCGCCGTTCAAGCAAGATCAGGTCGTTGCGCGTTCAATCGAGGCAATGACGGGGTCGTCTGCAGCGCGTATAAAATTCAGTTTGGGGTTGCCCTCAAGCCGAGTCTCTGCAGTTCATCCATTAAAGGCGTGCGCAGTTTGCGCTGACGAGGATCAAACACATCTAGGGCATGCCTTTTGGCACATGGAACATCAATGGCCATCCGTGTGGATCTGCCATCGACATCGTTGTTGGTTGCGGCACTCGATCGCCAAGCTCAAAGGAGTGCTCGGTCAGCAATGGCTTTTACCGAATACCGTAGCCGGTGAGCACTGGCGTGATGTCGGCCGGGCCGCCGATGCCCGTCCTGTGCTGGAGCGAATGCAGGCAATCACAAGGGGGCTCGTGGCACAGGAAGCCCTATGGCTTGACAGAAACCTGCTTCGACTCACCTATCTGGCCGGCGTAAAAAGAATGGGATTGATGCGACCTAAAGGCAACATCCGTCTGCGAGAGCTCCGCGATAGCTTCCTCTTCTGCGTCCGCGGGATCGAGACTGTTCCGGGGTTCCATTTCGTACAGGGCGTCTACGAAGAAAACGGCGGATTTCTCGGTGAACTGTTGCGCGCAGTACGCGGAGACAAACATCCGGCAAAACACATACTGCTCATGGCATTTCTTTTTAACGACTGTGACGATTTTTTACACACATACCACAGTATGTCCTTAGCTCCAGGCTCGGAACCGACGATCCGAGTAGGAAGAGCGCGTGCCAGCGATCCGCGTCGCCAGGAACTGGCATTGCTCTTGAAACCAAGTGGCCCCACCATCACTCAGGTCGCCCGCAACATAGGACTCGATCTGGATACCGTGAACCGCCCCGGGAATCGTGGAGGCTGGTTGGTTTAAGTTAATGCGGGTTCGGCGACCGGTGTTTCAAGTTGCCGATAGTAGTTTGCCTCAGCTTCAGCAGGCGGGATGTAGCCGAGGGGTGCCATCAATCGATGATGATTGAACCAGGCCACCCATTCCAGCGTTGCCAACTCGACGGACTCCCGTGTTTTCCAGTTGCGGCGATGAATCAGTTCGGCCTTGTACAAACCGTTGATTGTCTCGGCCAGTGCATTGTCGTAACTGTCGCCACGGCTACCAACCGAGGGCTCGATTTCTGCTTCGGCCAGTCGCTCGCTATAGCGAATGCTAACGTATTGCGAGCCTCTGTCGGAGTGATGTATCAACGTTCCATCGCCGCCTGGGCGCCGCGCACAAAGTGCCTGTTCAAGTGCATCCAGAACGAAGTCTGTAGTCATCGACGAACTGACGCGCCAACCGACGATCCGTCGGGCGAACACGTCGATCACGAAGGCCACGTAGAGCCAGCCCTGCCACGTCGATACATAGGTGAAATCAGAAACCCAGAGCTCGTTTGGCCGGTCCGCCCTGAACTGCCGGTTGACCCGATCCAGCGGGCGAGCGGCCGCCGCATCGGCAATCGTCGTGCGAGCACGTTTGCCTCGCATTACGCCACGCAAACCCAGTTGCTTCATCAGCCGTTCGACCGTGCAGCGAGCCACCGCGATATGCTCCCGGTTCATCTGCTTCCAGACTTTATCCGCTCCGTAGACACGCAGGTTGGCTTGCCAGACACGCTGGATCTCGGGCCGCAGGCGTTCATCGCGTATAGCGCGAGCGCAGCGGCGCGACGGATCGCGAAGCTGCGCAGCATGGCGCCGGTAGCCCGACGGGGCAATCCGCAAGACCTTGCAGATCGGCTCGACCCCGAAGGTGTCGCGATGCTGATCGATGAAGGCCTTCAGGACTTCAGGCGGCGGTCGAGCTCCGCCTGGGCGAAAAACGCGCTCGCCAGTTTCAGAATCTCGTTGGCGCGGCGCAGTTCCTTGACCTCGCGCTCCAGTGCTTTAAGACGTTCGCGTTCCGACGTGCTCACGCCCTCGCGCTCGCCACTATCGACTTCATCTCGTTTGACCCACCCCAGCAATGTCTGGCTCGTGCAGCCGATCTTCGGGGCGATGGATTCGATCGCTGCCCACTGTGACGGATACTCGCCCCGATGCTCTTGCACCATGCGCACTGCACGTTCCCGGACTTCAGCAGAAAATTTGTTCGACTTGTTCATGGCTCCATTCTCTCAAGAGTTGGAGCCTCCACCAAATCCGGGGCGGTTCACCGCGATCTATTGGGCAAAGCTGGACGGCGTGTTTTATCGTCGCCGGCCGCGGGCGATTCATCCTCAGAACATGGGATCCCTAATCGCTGGCCTGCTAGCCGGTGCCGGTCCTGATGAACTCGCGCAAACTGTTGGGGTACCCAGAAGAAGTGTGACGAACTTCATCAAGGCCCACCCCGACATCGCCGCAGCGTGGAGAACGAAGTTTGCTCTGCGTCAGCGTGACTACTATAGGGCTCGTATGCTACGGCTTATCGCGGACCATCCACATGCGACTCGATCAGAACTGCGTCGAATGAGGGGTAGCGGATACATGTGGCTCTACCGTCACGACAGGGACTGGCTCGGGGAAAATCTACCCAGCCTCTGGCTGACGCGTGCTCCGTGAACACTTTCACTCAGGCTGTTCGATCTCGCTTCGGAGTCGCATCGACGCTCGGTAGCGATGACTCGTCGTGCTGGCCCAACATCTGATCTAACGCGCCCAGGAAAAACTGTCGGGTTTGAACCGCGGCCGGATCAGCGCTAACTTTTTCCCGCGGCGCTTTCGAAGCGGGTTTCAAGGACAACTCCATCTTGCCAGCCTCAACGTATCGCTGGCTCGTTTCATGTGTTCGTGGCATGTCGGCCAGCGGAAGCGGATCGCTGTTGGACGTCCACTTATCGCGATAGTAAAGGTGATCTATATCGCTAAATTCTCGCAACCGAACCGGATCCTTCGCCACAAAAGCGTCGATCATCATTCTCTCTTGACGCTTGAGCCATCGATCGGCGTTAGCTGCCTCGACGACTATCTCGGAGCTTAGGGACCTATGACCCCGGCGCATTGCCAGCTGCTGTGCAGCGTCAAGCAAACTTATAAGAAAGGCGGGAAATCCTCCGGTGATGCGATATAACAGGTCGTACCACTCGTCCGTCAGCTTAGCGCGATTCTCGAGAAGCTGACAAGGCCACAAACCGCGAATCAAATACCTCCACTCGTCATCGCTAGCTGCCTCCGCTGGCTCAAGCCTTATTGCGTTGTCCTTCAACCGGCGCAGAAGTTGACTCGAGGTTCCATTCTTCTCTTTGAACTGGAATCCAAGCGGATTTCCTACAAGGATCAACGGAATCCCAGCGTTCGAAAGCTTCAGCATAAAATTGCGTACACGAGCCGAAGCGCTTGTGTGGCCGAAATTCAGGTACTGTACTTCCTCAAGGACAACCGCTCCGCAAAAATGCGTTTTCAGTATACGGATCGCCCGGTCGATCAAGACATCGACGTTTGGTTGCCTGCCAACATCTCCATAGCTGCTCACACCCAGTACTTCATCGATCTGGGTCAGAATCGCTACAATCAGTCCCAACAGACTATCGACCGTCCCCAAGTGGATGTAAATGAAAGGAATCTGCACGACGGAGGCAAGGTGCGTCGACAAGGCTTCATGTTTGCGTGGCGGGGGAAGCAGACTCAACGCTCGGCCAACCAGATGACTTTTACCCACACCCGTGATCCCTATGATCGCAATCGGCGCGGGGTGTCTTGGATCAAACTGCACGGAGGGAGGCGCGCCGCGTTCGTCACGGAAATACTCTGACCAGCAGTTTGGCTGCGCGGGGTCGCGGCGTAGATAGCCATTGCGAATGCTTAACAGCATTCGCCGCGTTGCTTCAATTGTCGTCGGCGTTGGTACAAAGACACTCTGCAGATAGTCCCTTAACCGGCTCGGATCACGATTGCGTTCTCGCCAAGTTCGACTATAAAACGGGTTGAAGGCCAACCTCTGCACCAACGAGGAGTCATCCAGAGGATCAGGAAATCCAATCAGCAAGGGATTCATCTCGACGGAATCGCCACCGACGCCCGGCGCCGTACTTACGATACGAATGCCCGGCTTCATGTATCGTCTCCGGAATCAAGCCACTCTTCGATCGCCTGTCTGCACTGGTCTCGCCCGGATTTCTGACGTGACATCAGTGACACAACGGTGGACGCGGCGTCATCACCTTCATGCGCGAGAATGTTGTTGCTTGCCGGGTTGAGCATCGGGGCATTGCCGGTAGATGCGAGCTCGCTCACGCGGTTCTCGCGCCGACCTCGAAGCCGGGCGCTCTTGCTCGCTGCTTTGCCTAACCTCTCGAGCGCAACCTTCTTTTCCGCTTGCGCCTTTTTCACCGTTACTTTGCGATACGCTTCTGCGTCTGCTCGCAATTGAAGACCCTCGCGCTGATCGATGTCCCTACCGACTGCTGCGAGCTCAGTCTCCGCAACTACCAAGTCGCGAAGATTCGCCAATCTGCCCAATAACGGGTCGTCGGTCACAAGATCCAGAGTCTGAAGACCATACTCCGTATCGACAAACCACACCTTCCGCAAATCGAACGGATTGTGAAAAACCGTAATCCTGAAGCTGCCGCTACGTCGTGATGTTTCAAACCATTCGCGCCTTTCGGCTATCGCCCCAACGTACCTCAATCGACTAATTACGATCGAATACCCTCCTGACTCAGCGCTGGAGTGAACAAGAAAGATACCGTTCGGCTTCACGACTGCTTCAACTTGTGGACACAAGTTGACTATCATGTGTTCGTAATCGCAGGGCGCAGAAGACACGTATCCCTTCTGCTTTGCCCACTTCCAGATACTCATGCGTGTCGGCTTGACCCCATCGCGGATCATTTCGGTCGTCAGGCGATCTTCCACCGTCGCAACGGTATTGTGGATGATGACAGCACGCAATAGCTCACCAGTGAACTCGTAAATATTGAGGCAGGCGTCGAGAGCCGGATCAGGCTCGCCGCGCTTACGCGGCCGCCCGCGAGTCGTTCCTGGCAGTTTGTGACTTGTCGCGCCGTGCATGGCACCGTGGTCTGTTTCACATAGCCCCTTAAGATCAGCTCGACCGGTTTGCACATATTCAAGTCCAGAATTGATCGCCGCAAACTTCTTGCGCGTCGAATCGTTATGGAATTCTCCCCGGTCGCATCGTACGTGCGAAAAAACAATGGCCGGAATGTCGTCGTCCGTGATCTTGATTCCATATCGAGCACCAAACTCGACCTTCGATGACGCGGCATTCAGCATTGCGAGCTGCGCTGCTTCGCCGCTCACGTTCCAGCAAACGTGTACTCCCGCAATGACGGACGTGAACTCATCGACCATCAAAATCCAGTGACACGTTCCGACGTTTTTCGAACGGTCAAATACAGATAACAGATGGAGATCGTTCGTAGCCGCGTCCGCCTGTGCTACCGCGCCGATGTGTCTAAAGCCCCTCGGAGGCGACCCGCCCAGAGGGCGATAGTTGAGGAACCATTCGCGCTGCCCCATCAGTTGACGCGATGCGGACATACCACCAGGCTGGCGTGGTCCGTGGTACCTGAACTGATGAACGGATGGCCGTTTCTCTGGCGGCAGCTGAACGGCCCGAGGAGTGCCACCGTCGTCCTCAAAGTGACTGTAGTAAAACGCAGTTATCGTTTTGTTATACGCGTCATAGACGTCGCTCCCTGGTTCTAAATATTGCCTCCATCCGAATTGAAGGCGTGCGATGTCTTTCTCCGTAAGCTTGAAGTTCGATACGACAGCCGAGTCACTCCCGATCAACAACTTCTTGCGGCCAAGCGAAAAGCCCCCACCCGCACGCGGTCTACCCCGCGCCCCGCACCGCGACGTCGCCGGTAGAACTGCCGATGGAATGGACCCAGCCGCCCAGAAGCGGTAGAGCACTTCATATATGCGATGCACACTGGCACGTCGTTCGGTTGCTCGCGGCTCGACAAGGTCGTTTAGTGAACACTGCCGCGCAAAATATCGATGAGCCTGCGCGACTATAGGCTCGATAATGGACCACCATTCCGCACGGTACTTCACCGGAAAAGACGGCTGCCCAAGTCGCTTGCTCGGGTATGCTAGCGCCAGTTGCTCGTCGCTCATTAGGGCTCGAGGATCTGCCTTCACGGTCGCCGGTTCGGCCGTGCCGTTCTGAATCGCGGTGGTCACCCGCTCTAACGGGACCCGCTTCGGACCGTTTCTTCGATGTTGATCTAACGGGATGATCAGAATTTCGCCGCACCTGTGGTCAACCCAGAGGATCCGATACAGTCCTTCGGCATCGACGGCGCCAGAGGACATTCGAAAAACTTGATTTGGTGTCAGCTCACTCACCATTGCCTCCCAAGATCTTCGCAGCCGCCTGGTACGCCCATGCGAAATCTGTCAATTTCGCAGGCTCACTCATTACGATAGGTTCGCGAATATCAATTGGGATCGTTCTGTGCCAGATGCCGTGGTGAAAAGCGGCAACGGCAGATGCCCTGTCGACTTTGAAAATGCGTTGGGCCTTGCCGATAGCATCCTCAACACTTAACCCTTCCTCAAGTAACTCTGTAAGTGCAACGCCGTATTCATCTTGTTTTTTTGGCTCAATTTGCGGTCCTACCGCGCGGACAGCCAGCTCGAGTCCCTCCCGCAACGGCCTTGAAATTTCCCCATCTGACAACAGTGTCCACGGGATCGAGAGTTCAGCCGAATAGGCCATCTCTAACGCAAGGCGCTCCCGGACTCGCTGGGGCATTTCGACGCTACGGCTTAGCATATCTTTGGGCTTCAACGCGATCGCGACAGCGCTGCACCGCCCCTGTCTGAAAGTCGTTAGCATCAGATCAGTCGTGCCGATGTAGGGTATCCGCGTTCCGCAGAAATAGCCGTGACTTATACCCAACCGACGCGCTATAGCCAGCGTCCCCGAACTGAACGGCAATCGATTTTGTGCCAATTCTGGTCGGCCGTGAAGCGGGTGTGGATGTGCAAACGGCCAAAGGGGAAACTGCTCCCGTAAATCATCTGCCCCAAGCCAGAGTAACCACATCGCCATGTGCCATTCATTGCGTGATAGGAAATGCCCGTGTCGTCCGACGGGCAATGGCCGGAATACGAGATTTCCGTTGGACGGAACACCTCGTCGGGATATCTGAAGCCAGGGCTGATAATTCACGCCGTGTCCGGTGCCACGTCCGTCGACGATGTACTGCTTTATCACCATTTCGCATCGATGCATCGTTCGCCTCTTCCAATGTATCTGGATCGCGACCGTGCGCTGGACGCGCCGCGATCGCTCGAAAGGCACTGACGTAACCCATAATTGCGGACAGGCGGCATCGCTCCCGACGCCATTAGGGATCAGGAACTGCGGGGACGCAAAGGGCTTGACTCCTAGGAATGAGAGAACGATACTGACGATGTCCAAGGCGGCAGTACGCTCTGTCACCACAAAGAAGCCGATCAGGCCTGCAAAGGGTTTGGTTGGCTTTTGCGTTTCTGACGTTAGAAGTTCCTCCCTGAACTAGGCCGCATCGTTGGAATCGGTGAGCAGCGCGGCCAAGCAGTCTTCGAGCTTGGTCCAGTCTTCAGTTGACGGCGCGCGATCGACCCGACACAGATGGAAAATCTTTCGGCGAACAGATAGGGGCATGCTCGATGGAATCGGAATCGATCCACGTGAAAGTGCCGCCATCTCCGACAGTTGTACGCTTTCCCGAACGGGAAGGCCGAGTGCTATTGAAAGGCGATCGAGCAGTTTTGGTCCCGGAGCCTTTAGCCCGCGTTCGAGCTGGCTGACGAAAGCTCTGCTGCATCCAAGTCGGTGTGCAACGTCCATTTGATTCATCCCCCGGCTTCGACGGAGAAGAATCAAGCAGTTCCCGAATTCACTGGGAGTGGCGTGTGTCGACATAGGCACCAGAGGAACCGATTAAGGTTTCGTAGAAACATACGCTCTCTAATGTTCACTGTCGAGAAGACTTTTATTTTTCATCAGGAAACCTTAATAATGATTTAAAAAAATCATTTTAATAAGCGAATCTCTAACGGGAAAAATTGTCCGCCGCAACTTCTTCCATGCGGCGAGAGAAGTCACTGCCAGTGTTCTTGCTGTGATGGCGTCCCACGCCCCCGGTGGTGCCGCGTGGAACGCCTCCTAGGCCAAATGCAGCGTTGAACGGCTGCTTTCCGATGTCGTGGTCCATCGGTCGATGTTAGCTGCACTCAGCCTCACGGAAATAGCATCGTCACATTCTTGACCGCGTGACCCATCAAATTTCTGGAACAATCTATCAACGCCATTCGCATCACCAACGATGACCTCAAATCCCAAACCGGTGATGTTGTCGATTCGCGGCATGCGCACCGGCGGCAGATAGTTGATAGTGATCGCGCCAGCAATGAATGCAGTAGGCATAGCTACTTCTGATTTGCCATAACGACGCAGATTTTCCCGATCTTTCGATACGTTCGCAAAACAGCAATCGCAACTTTCGGAAACGCTCCCCTGTCGTAGAGATCATCCAGCAAAGCAATCCACGCTGCTTTACCGCCAGTGTCGCTAGGCGCTGCTTTCCGATGGGCAGTCTGTGTAGTTGACGAGCGAAAAGCACGTGAGTTCTGAATTGAAAAAGTGAGCCTTGCTCGATGCCAGCTATGCACCGACTGAAGCCTTCGCCTTTTCATATTCTTCTAAATTTGCAATGACAACAGGCGTTTGCTTAGGGTCGTCAGTCAGCGTGATTGGTCCTCGTAGCGCAAATTCGTTTCGCATTCGTTTGTCGAAGTAATAGAGCATCGCCATGCGTACCTGCAGAACCACGCGTCCGTTGAACATGCCGTAGTCAAGCTCGATTGCCTTCTGCTCCCACTCAGATAAGTGAGGGTTTGGCACGAGCTCCACAGCAAAGTTTGTGTGCCATAACTTGTCATCGGCGGCGTTCGCACCTGGGGCTTGCTCATCGCGCGCATCGCGGCATCTAGACAGAAGAAAATCCTTGAATTGACTGTCGCGGTGGCAAAAAGCTCGCATGTGCCACCTGAATCCGTCCGATGCGAATGCGTGCGGCGTAATGCGACGCCAAACGGCGGTGGGACCGGCGCTGCTGAGCGACTGATATTCAATCTCGAGAGACTGATTCGACCGGATCGCTTTTAGCACGGCACGCAGCAAAGGCGCATTAACGCGCCGGGTCGGTATGGGCAGCGTGGCTGTAATAGGGGCGTCGCCTAGCCACGTCTCCTCCTTGTTGACGGTGTTCGCAGTCAACGCCCCCAACTGGGCGAGGTAGCGTTCAGCGTCTGGCTTTATGAAGGCGCAATGAAAGCCTTCGGTGGCGAGGTAGCGTTTCGAACTGAGGTCGTAACGGAGGTTCTCGGGTGCGACTTTCTGGTACTCGGTCAGATCATTCGATGCCTGCTGGGCGGAGACACCGAAGTGGTCGATGATGTGGGACCGATTGATCGCCCCCTGCCAATACACTGTAAAGTCAATAAATTCAAGACGTTGCTCTATACCCCAGCGCTTCTTTGGAGATAATTCGTTCATGCTAGTCCTCGATACGTAAAGAAACTTGATCCATCGCGTTTGTTTGTTGTATCATGAAATTGTACTCGTCGAAGTCCGCCGTAGGTTAAAACCTGCGTTGCAGTGCAGCATGCGTGGCACGGGGTAGACGGGGGGCATAGCCATTCAATATCCGAGGTGACCAACATGGCTGAAGCAAACCAAGATTTTAAGTATCTGATTAACGGGAAGCCGGCGAGCTCGGACGACCCGACGCCGACTAGCGCGCAGATTCTGGCGGACGCCGGGTATGAGCCGGCCGATGACTACCTGCTGATCCAGCGCAGCAAGTTCGGTTCGCGCGTTGTGGCGTCGGACGACATTCTGAACGTCGGCGACGGGCACGCCGAATTTTTCGCGTTCGAAGGCGGCGAGGCATTCGAATTCACGGTGAACGAGCATTCGGTTTTCTGGGGCGAACACACGATTCCCGTCGAACAGATCCGCCATCTCGCCAACGTGTCGGAAGACAATGACCTAGTGTGGATTCGCGACGATGCCAACAACGCAGTCTTGAAGTCGGGCGGCGTCTTCGAGCTGGGCAAGCAAGGTATCGAACATCTGCGCACGCACAAGCGGCCTCCTCCGCCTCCGCTCTACGTCTTCTACGTCGACGGCGTCGAGTACAAGACCGAATACGAGCATCTGACCGGTGCGCAGATCACCGCCATGATTCCGGGCTGGGATCCGGCGAATTCGCTCGTGCTTGAGGGCGAGGGTTCCGAGCCGGACGAGGTGATTCATCCTGCGACCGTGGTTGAGTTCAAAGGGCGCGTAGCGCCGGCGCACTTCACGATCGTCCCTCCGGCAACGTTTGGTGGCGTATGAAGAGCGTCGAGGAACAATTCTCCGACGTGCAGCGGATGTACCCTGGGGCAACGCTGACGTCGGTAGGCGGGGGCATGTTCCTGATACGGATTCCGCAGGTGCCTTTGCCCGACGGCTGGTCGCAGCCATCCACCGAAGTGCGCTTCATCGTTCCGAATGGCTACCCATATTCAGCACCGGACTGCTTCTGGGCCGATAGCTCGCTTCGCCTGAAAAACGGTGGGATGCCGCAGAACACGGGGGTCGGGCAAACGATGCCGGGCCAACTGGACACGAACACGTTGTGGTTTTCGTGGCACGTTAATCAGTCGTGGAACGCGTCGAAGTGCACCCTGACGACGTACGTGAACGTTATCCTCAATCGTTTTAAGGCGGTGCAATGAGCGAGCTCGTCATCAGTGCACCGACGCTTTATTATCTCACTGAGTCTCTGGGCGCTGATGTTGAGCGCGGAGCCGTCCTCTACCTGACGCGAGACCTTGTCGGGGACCGCTACCTGGTCAGAAAGGTCGAGCTCGCTCAGCCCGAAGACTGTCTGCGCGCCTCGGCTATCGAGATCACATTTGCGCCGCAATTCCTCACGCGCGTAACGAGGCGCGCGCGTGAGGACGGATTTTCGCTCGCGGTTCTGCATACCCACCCCTCGGGCTACAGCGACTTTTCCCCCGTCGATGACGAGACCGAAGCTGGTCTGCTGGGGTTCATGCGCGACCGTAACCCGGAGCATGACTGCTTTTCAGTCGTGCTTTGCAACGGCCAACTCATCGCGCGGAAGTTTGCCGCCACCGAGCGCGTCGATGTACGCGTGGTCGGTGCAGAGGTGCTGCTCCCTGGCCGTGCGGGTGAAATCCAGCAGGACGAGCGCTATGACCGCCAGATGCGGGCATTCGGCGAGGAAGGTCAGGCGATTCTCAGCTCGATGACGGTCGCAATTGTCGGCCTAGGCGGAACCGGGTCTGTTGCTGCGCAGCAACTGGCGCATCTGGGCGTGGGTTCGTTCGTGCTCATCGATTCCGACGTGATCGAGAAAACCAATCTGAATCGCGTGGTCGGAACGGTGGAGAAGTCCGTAGGCCAAAAGAAGGTGAACGTGGCAGCGCAGATGCTTGAACTCATCAACCCTAAAGTGCGCGTCAGCTGCTATATCGGCTCAGTGATCTCCGATGGGGCGTCGGCGCTGCTGCGAAACGCCGACTGCATCTTCATTTGCACCGATTCCCATTCGAGCCGGGCGTTTGTTTCCGAGTTTGCCTATCAATACCTCGTGCCTGCGATCGACGTCGGCGTTGGCATCAACACGCGCGACGGCGAGGTCCACGCAATGACGGGGCGCACACAAATGCTCGCGCCCGGGTTGCCTTGCCTCGTGTGCAGCAACGCTCTTGACCCGCGGCGTATTCGCGAGGAGTTGATGACGGAAGCTCAGCGCGCCGCTGACCCGTATTTCAACGAAGGCGGCGTGAAACAGCCTGCGGTTATTTCGCTCAACAGCGCGATAGTGTCATTGGCTGTGACGATGCTTCTCGGCGCATTCACCGCAATTCCAGCCCGTGCGCGTTGGCAGTCATACGACGGTGTAGCCGGCACCGTCCGACTGCTCAGGACCTCACCGCAGCAGGATTGCGGCGTATGCGGCGCAGATGGCGTTGTTGGTGCGGGTGACTCGCGCCGCCTGACCTTTCTTCCTGCGGAGGGCCTGTGAGCGTCGCAACCAACATTATCTGGTATGGCGTTGCACCACTGCCTGGCACGCGGGAGAAGCTCGAAATTCGCGGATTCCAGATCATGGAGAACCCAGCGTCCGACTCCGTGAATGACCCGTTGCTGGGCACGACATCGGTCGTTGTCGTCAACCAACTGTCAGCAGACTCGAATGAGATTGCAGCAGTCTGCAAGCTGATTCCGAGGTTCATCGAACACGGCATCCGCATTGTGTTCCTGGCGGAGGACCGGGCGGAACGACTGCGGATTCGCGAGCAGGCTCTCGTGCAGGTGAGCCCCAGCTATCCGTGGGACAGAGAGGTTCGCTTCGCGCCCAATCTAAAAGGGATACATTTTGACCATATCATTCGGTTCGAACATGGGCCGAAGTGGAAGGGTTGCCACATTAAGGAAATTGGCCCGGAGGAAAAACTGACAGAGGACGAGCGACGCCTTGTCGACCGGGCCTTCCCGAAGGCGCAGGAAATACACTTGCGCAAGATCGCTCCTGGTTTCTCCGGTTCGAAGGTGTTCATGGCGTACGAGAAGCGCCTGGAGGCCGAGAGCTCGGTTGCCCACTTGACGCAGCCTCGGCTCGTGAAAATCAATAAGCGCGAGCCGTTGGCGAGAGAGGTCCGCGCGATGGAAGTGGTCTCTCCGTTTGTTCCGTTTGAGTTGCGGCCGAACCTTGAAAGATTCGTTGAGGGGTTCCATAAGGCCGTGTATGTTGCCGATTTCGTGGACAAATCAGAGTCCATGCTTGATGCTGCACGCGCTGGGCGCGCCGAGCCTGCCATCTCGAACCTCTTCAACCGGACACTGCATCGATGGCGGGACCGGGCAAGACAGACCATCATGTCGGAGGAGCCGCTCGTTACTGCGGCTGAGCGGTTGCAGATGATCTCCCCTCAAGAAATTCAGCAGGAGTATCTCGACTCAGAACCAATCCAACGGGAGCAGATCAACCCGGTGGCGCTCTGGCAACTCTTGCAGGATGTTAAATTTCCGCATCGTGTCGCGACAATACATGGCGACCTGCATGGCGAGAATGTTCGGGTGCGAGGGGATGACGCAATCCTGATTGACCTCGGTGCGGTCAAGGGGGATACCGAAGTGGGGATGGGCGCACCGCTGTGCTTCGACGTAGCGATGCTTGAGGTTGCACTTGTCTTCACTTATCGAGGACTCGAGGACGGACCGGACGTCTTTGACCAGCCAGAATGGAGGAGTGAAATAGCTCCGTACTACACTCTGGATGCGATACTGAGCAGCCCTCGTGCAGAACTGGAGCCGAAGCCAGACTCTTGGCTTTTTGGGTGTCTTCAGCGCATTAGGGCGTTCGGCATTTATGAGCAGAGCGATAGTTTGGAGTATCCGATTGCACTCGTTGTCGCGATGTGGCGCTGGTGCAAATTTCCGGCGACATCCGAAGCAGACAGGGGCCGTCGCGTCGTCGCGTTGGAACTTGGCGCGAAGCTTATCGAAGAAATTATCAGGAAGAGGAATCGTGGCTAAGGCACTGCGAGTTCGCGACCGGGGGACCGTCACACACCGACATGCGGCAGACGCGTTACTGGAAAGGCCGGGGGATTTTGTTCTTGTGAACCGGGGAGTGCCTCGGTCACTGGTGCTGGCATGCCCCGATGGTTGTAGCGAAACGCTCACGATCAATCTTGATCCGCGTACGGATAAAGCGTGGCGCTACTACCGAAAACGCAATCAGTTGTCGGTGTTCCCGTCGGTTTGGCGGGACACGGGTTGCCAGAGCCACTTCATCATCTGGCATCACACCATCCTTTGGTGCGACGGCTCGGATGACGGCGAAGAAGTTGTGGTCGAGGATGAAATCGAATTGTGCCAACGTGTGCTGCCCTTGTGCACGAATGAGTGGCAGCACTTCACAACGCTAGCCGAGGCGTTGGAAGAAGTGCCATGGGATGTGAATCGAGCCTGTACCCAGCTCGCGCGAAGGGGTTTCCTCAATGAAGGGGAACGGAAACAACGCGGCTTTTTCAGGCTTACCGCGAAGGAGTGAAGCTCTGATCGTCCCCGCGCACGTCGCGGGGACAATATAACTTTAGCGAGCTACATTGTTCGCTGCTTTGCGTCTCCGACAGGCGCGCGCAACCGCAGAGTTTTGTCTAACTCAATCGTCTTCGCATCAACGCCGGTGAGCCCAGTCGGTCTCAGGAGCGACATAGGCGTGTTTCGGAGGATGCTGGGACTTCTGTCGATGGACGTCTTCGTCGGATGGAGCTTTCAGGAGATTTGAATGAGCCGTGTTCTTCGTCAAGAAGATTTCGTTCAGTACAACGGATTTTATGGCAAGCCGCACTGTCGATCGGTAGTATTTCATCTGTACGGGGGAGAGTGCGCCACTTGCCACCGGCAGATTGAACGAGGTAATTTCCACGTCGCGCACATAATCGCGCGAAGCCATCCAACGTTGATGGAAAAGTACTTTTCCTATCTGGATGTCGATAATCTGCTCAATCTAAAGTTGTCGTGCCCTCGTTGCAACAGCAAAGAGAGTAATTTTGTTGTAGACGCGCTCATGCTGCAAGGCGCTTTCAATTCCTCAGCTAGAGTCATTTCATCGCGGCTTGAGTCTGTGCTGGAGAAATTGCAGGCGATCGTAAAGCGGATTGAGATGAACGGTGCGGATCCGAGGATTTGCACCGACGTACTATATATCGATGCTGGCGAGATTCGGACCTTGGCGGCCGACTGGCAAGGAGCGGTGGTCGTCCCAAGATCTGAACTTGATGCACGCGTTGCTGAAGCGGTGAGGAATACGCTCGGGAGCGATGGCGACGACTGGATTACCTACCAAGCTGTCGAGGAGGCTATCGGATTCTTTCGAAACCATATGGAGATAAGGAACGGTAGTAGCTACTCGATTGATTCTGATGGCAGCCTGCCTTGGTTGAATACGGCAAAGGGGCAGCTATACCGGGAAGGTGAATTTCGGCCTATTCCAGAGAGGGTGAAAGCTGCCGGACTGATTGATGGCGTTTACTTGGATCCAGATGAGCTGAGTAAGCGTGGTGGTTTGTTGTTTCCACTTCGGACGGAGGTTCAACGGTGGTTCCGAGATATATTCGTCACGATAGTTTGGGCGCAGCGAAAACTTGAGCGGAGCGGACACAAGCAATACCTCGCGTTGGATGAACGTGAATGGCATGCCATTTGTGAGTGCTTCGACAAGCTCAGCGTAATTGAAGCTGGCATCGGAAAAGTCGGGCGACGCTTAACAATTCCCAACGTCGTTGCCCATTTCGGGATGAGACAAAACAAGTTGTGCTTCGGAGAAGACGATATCTCGGTTTCGGACGAAGTAAGGCGCATGTGCCGTGCAGTCGCAACAGATTCGTCGTGGGGAGACGGCGCGTTGATGCTCAAGTCCAAGCTTCGACCATGGCTCGCGCGCGCATTCTCAATTGCAGACTTGGCGGTGCGTCAGACCATCGGATCGCGATTGGTGCTCGTCGGTGACGAACGGTCGTTTTACCGTCGATGGATGCCGAGGTTGCCAAAGCTGGACGGTAAGACCGTAGAGGAGGTTCGTCTTGAATCTTCTACGCGGCAGACTCGACGGAGAACAAGGGCGACAGAAAAGCAGTCAGCCTGATTGATGCATCTGGTATCGCGCGTGAATCAGTCATTATTGGGCGAAGGGCAAGAGACCTATATGGCCGATTTCACGCGTTCGCCCCTTCACGCTGAAGGTCGAAAGTAGGAGTTCGGCGTCCATGAGACCTGCCACTCACCACGTCGGCGAGCGTCGGGAACGCAAGCGGTAGCCGCCTCACCAAAACCCATATTCGAATGATGGGAATGGTCAATAACTTACAACCACTTAGACGGGATGAACGCCCGCTGAACCACGGAACCGACCGTTACGAGGGCGCCGGCCTAAATGGCAGACATGAGCAGGGTGCGACCTCGGTCGGACGCCTTGCAGTAACAGCGGTCTGGGGCGGTGGCCCTTATCGTCAACCCGACCTTTGCTTCCACCCGAGTCCACGTACTCCCACGATTTCCGTTTTACACTCTCATCAATTAGCGGCCCAGTCTCGCTAATTTCGTTTCCCTGCAACATTTTTGGGTTCACGAATCCGTTTAGATTCCATAGTCCAGCAATTTTCGTTTCCCGCGCCTATCGGTTTGCTTTCCGTGTAGCACTTGCAGGTATGCCGCCGTTTTAAATTTCAAGGTCCAACGATCAGCGGTGCGTCACCGCCTCGGCCACCCAAATTGCGAGCGGCTTTTCGCTCGTCCATCCATGCGAGCCAACCTTTGCGATACGCTCGTGCATCGACTAGGGCGTGATGTATCCGATTGTCATGTTGATAGCAGTTCGACACCGTCCGGTCGTAGACGCCTGTATCAATCAAGGGCCGCAAGTCAAAGTACGTGGCCGCCAAATTCGCTGGAAGGGGGCTGCCCAGCAGTTCAAGCAAAAACCGAAAATCTGTGCCCGAGTCACACGCTATTTGCACTGCACGTGGGGCGTTCAAAAACCAATCACGCAGCCGAGCTCGGGCTTGCAGGAACGGAAGAGACATGCCCTCTAGTAGCGGCAAAACCCTGCCCCTCACAAAGTCAGAGCAATCCTCAGTTCGCCACATATCCGCAAGCTCGATATAGAACTCACGGCTTGCGTCCTCGGCGACGATTCCTAGACTGATAAGCTGCGGCGACCGCTGACCAAGCCCGGTGTACTCAGTATCCAGAAATAGGAGCATATTGAGTCCTTTACGTTTCGGACGCAGCGAGCAGCTGCTGAACGTGTCTCTGACTGCCCATCCGAGCGAATCTACAATAGGGTATTGCTGGCAGCATTTTGCGAAGATCAACTTCAGGCATCAGCCAAAACCGGTTCGCCTCGCGAATCAAGCAACCCTGACGAACAATTTTCTTGCCGGGTAGCGTAAAGCGTCAAGAAGGTTCTAAAGTCGACCTCACAAAGGCAAGAGCCCGACGGAAGCCGATTGAGTTTCATCGCTGCATCCCCGTCCCTGGACTTGGGATGTACATCGAATACTGAGCATTAGTGGGGCGAACCATCAGCGATGGAGCAGACTTGCGAGCATGATCCCTCGCTGCAAACGCTTCACGGCGCATGAGTCTAGACACGGCATCGGTCCTCGCACCCCAAACACAAAGGCCCCGGTTTTGACAAACCGGGGCCATCTGCTGAAGGACCTGTCACAACTTTATTGTTGCCCGAGCCCTCGTGCTATCACAACTTTATTGTTTTTTTCAAGGCTTTATTACGACCGAACATACAACCGGCAATCTCACGCGAAGTTCTTCGACGCGAATTCCCAGTTGGCGATGTTCCAGAACGCTTCGACGAACTTCGGACGCGCATTGCGGTAGTCGATGTAGTACGCGTGTTCCCACACGTCGATCGTCAGCAGTGCCTTCGCGTCGGTGGTCAGCGGCGTAGCGGCGTTGCTGGTCGACACGAGGTCGAGCGAACCGTCAGCCTTCTTCACCAGCCATGCCCAACCCGAGCCGAACGTGCCGACAGCGGTTTTAGCGAACTCTTCCTTGAACTTGTCGAACGAACCCCACTTGGCGTTGATCGCGTCGGCCAGTGCGCCGGTCGGTGCACCGCCACCTTGCGGCGACAGGCTGTTCCAGAAGAACGTGTGGTTCCACACTTGAGCGGCGTTGTTGAACAGGCCACCCGTTGCCTTCTTGACGATCTCTTCAAGCGACAGGTTCTCGAACTCCGTGCCCTTGATCAGATTGTTCAGGTTAGTCACATAGGTCTGGTGATGCTTGCCGTAGTGGAACTCGAGCGTCTCTTCCGACATATGCGGGACGAGTGCGTTTTTCGCGAACGGCAGCGGCGGGAGCGTATGTTCCATGGTGCTTTCCTTTGTCTGTATCTGTTGTGGGGGAGTCTGCGGACTACACTTTTGAGCACTCGATTGTAGGCGAGTTGGAATAACCCCGCAAACCAACGGACTTTATGCCCGGCATCGGCGAACATGCCGCACATAGCGCGTAATTAGTGCTGTCGCACGCGATGTGCCCGCCCTTCTCGGCGGTCGAAAATGCAGCGTTCGAGGACCTTCGGCGATGGCTCAGAAACCGTCGGTGAGGCGGGCTTGCACGTCGGCGATTGCGATATCCGCGGACCCTTCCGCGAGATGCACGGTGAGACGCCGCCCCGGCTTCAACGACGACGGCGCGCGCACCGCGCGACCGTTCTGCGCATCGAGCACCGCCGCATAGCCGCGCTCCAGCGTGCGCTGCGGGCTCAGCACTTCGAGCCGCGCGGCAAGCGTGCCGATCTTCGCGCTCTGACGTTCATGCTGGCGTAACAATGCCGCGTCCAGACGTTGCGTGAGATTGCCCAGCTTCGCCTGATGCGCGGCGAGATCGGGACGCCAGCGCTGCCAGCGCATCTGCAACAGCGAAAACCGCGCTCGCGCGTCGCGCACGGGGCGCGCGCCCGCCGACGCAAGCCGCACGCTCAACTGCTGCAAATGCGTGCGTTGCCGCGTCAGACGCTCGGCCGGCGACACCAGCCGGCGCGCGAGCCAGTCGAGTTGCTGGGCACGCCGCTCCATCATGCGGCCAAAGTCGCGCGCGAGCGTGGCATGCCGCTGATCGAGTTCGCGCAGCAAGAGCACGCGTTGCGGGCTGACGAGTTCGGCGGCGCCGGTTGGGGTCGGCGCGCGCACGTCGGCGGCGAAATCGGCGATCGTGAAATCGGTTTCGTGACCGACGCCGCTCACCACCGGGATCGCGCTTTCGGCGATCGCGCGCGCCAGCACTTCTTCGTTGAAGGCCCACAGATCTTCGATCGAACCGCCGCCGCGGCACACGATCAGCACGTCGACTTCGCGGCGCGCATTGGCGGCGTCGACCATCGCCGCGAGTTTGGCGCTGACACCCACGCCCTGCACCGGCGCCGGATAGACGATCACCGGAATATGCGGCGCACGGCGCGACAGCGTGGTCAGCACGTCGCGCAACGCGGCGGCCTGTAGCGACGTGACGATGCCGATCGATCGCGGATGCGATGGCAGCGCGCGTTTGCGTTCGGCGGCGAAGAGCCCTTCCGCTTCGAGCTGCGCTTTCAGACGCAAGAACGCTTCGTAAAGCCGCCCTTGTCCGGTGCGGCGCACCGCTTCCACATTCAGTTGCAACTCGCCGCGCGGCTCGTACATCGTCACGAGTGCGCGCACTTCGATGCGGTCGCCTTCGCGCGGCGTGAACTCGGCGTATTGCGCTCGGCCGCGGAACATCACGCAACGCATCTGCGCTTGCGCGTCCTTGATCGAGAAGTACCAGTGGCCGCTCGCGGCGCGCGTGAAGTTCGACACTTCGCCCGCCACCCAGACGAGCGGAAAAGAGCGTTCGAGCATCGTGCCGATCGCGCGATTGAGCGCGGAAACGGGCACGACGACCTCACCGCCGGGCGCAGCGGACGAAGAAAAAGGGCTTTCGGGATTCATGCGAGGAATGTCTGTGACTGGCCGGACAGACGATAGACCGAGCGGCCATCCGCGTCCAGCGCGGCGGGTGAATTGTTAAAAGTGTCCACATGGCGGGAAACGCCTGACGAATCCCGCCAGAGCGCCCGCCAGAGCGCGGAAACTCGAATCATCCCGTTGATTTATATAGCATTTATATCTCGTTAAAGAGAATCATTGCCGATGCGGAGCGCTCGGAACGGCCTTCTCGGCCGGTTGGGCGGCAGGTTCTCCACAAAGTTATCCACAGGCTGCGAAGCGCGTGAGAAGGGCTGAATTCGCGTCTTTGTCAAGTCGGGCGACTTGCCGGGCTGGACGCTCGCGCGCTAGAGTGGTGGGTTCTGACGGCAAACCGTAAGCCCAGCGAAGCGCGGTGCACTGCGTGGATGAGCGAGGCTCTGCCGCTGGTCGTCACCGGTTGTCACCCGCTGCTGCTGGAGTGTTTCCGCCTCACTTTTTGATCGTCCGGAGAACCGCGTTGATGCTGACCCCGCGTAGTATGTCCGGCCTGACGTCCCGTCTTGCGGCCGACGCCTTGATGCCGCCGCGCCGGCCCGCTTCGGCGGACAGCGCGCTGTTCGTCCACACGACTTGCCCATGAGCGACTTCAACGACCGCCTCGAAGCACGCCTCGCGCGCGAATGGCAGCAGCGCGGCCCGCTCGCATGGGCGCTGACGCCCTTCGCCTGCGTGTTCGGCGTGATCGCCGCCGCGCGCCGCGCCGCGTTTTCCCTCGGCTGGCTCAAATCCGTGCGCGTCGGCGTGCCGGTCGTGGTGGTCGGCAATGTGACCGTCGGCGGCACCGGCAAGACGCCGACCGTGATCGCGCTGGTGGAAGCCTTGCGCGCCGCGGGCTTCACCCCCGGCGTGGTGTCGCGCGGCTACGGCGCGCGCGTGAAAGCGCCGACGCCGGTCACGCCGGCTTCGGCGGCGAACGTCGGCGGCGACGAACCGTTGCTGATCGCGCGTCGCACCGGTGCGCCGGTGTGGGTCTGTCCGGACCGCGTGGCCGCCGCGCAGGCGCTGTGCGCCGCGCATCGCGAAGTCGACGTGATTGTCAGCGACGACGGCTTGCAGCATTACCGCCTGAAGCGCGACGCAGAACTCGTGGTGTTCGACCACCGGCTCGGCGGCAACGGCTTTCTGCTGCCGGCCGGTCCGCTGCGCGAGCCGCTGTCGCGCCGTCGCGATGCGACGCTCGTCAACGATCCGTATGCGCGCACCTTGCCCGCGTGGCCGAACACCTTCGCGTTGCCACTCGCCCCCGCCGACGCCTGGCACCTGGACAATCCCGCGCTGCGTCGTCCGCTCGCGCAATTCAGCGGCGAGCGCGTGCTGGCCGCGGCCGGCATCGGCGCGCCCGAGCGCTTTTTCGCGACGTTGCGCGCCGCCGGTCTCGCGCCGGCCACCCGCGCGCTGCCCGATCACTACGCGTTCGAGCGCAATCCATTTACCGACGTGGACGCCGACACGATCCTGATAACGGAAAAGGATGCGGTAAAATTAGGGTCCTGGCACGACGCGCGCATCTGGGTTGTCCCGGTCGAAGCCGCGCTCGATCATCGCCTCATTGCATTAGTTGTGGAGAAAGTCCGTGGACGCTCGCCTGCTTGAAATTCTCGTCTGCCCGATCTGCAAGGGCCCGCTCAGCTACGACCGCGCCGCGCAGGAACTGATCTGCAACGCGGACAAGTTGGCTTATCCGATCCGCGACGGCATTCCCGTCATGCTGGTCGACGAAGCACGGCAGACCGTGGAAGGCACACCGGTCGATCTGAATCCGGGTTCGGTGGCGTAACGCGTCAATCTTCCGATGACCCAAGCCAACGCCACCACTCCCCCGTTCATCGCCGTCGTGCCGGCCCGGCTCGCTTCGACGCGTCTGCCGAACAAGCCGCTCGCCGACATCGGCGGCAAGCCGATGGTGGTGCGGGTCGCCGAACGTGCACGCGAATCGGGCGCCCAGCAGGTGCTGATCGCCTCAGACGCGCAAGCGGTGCTCGACGCGGCTCGCGACCACGGCTTCGAAGCCGTGCTCACGCGCGCCGATCATCCGTCGGGCACGGACCGTCTCGCGGAAGTCGCCGCGCAGTTCGGCTGGAGCGACGACACGATCGTCGTCAACGTGCAGGGCGACGAACCGCTGATCGATCCGGCGCTGGTGTGCGGCGTTGCGTCGCACCTCGCGGCGAGCCACGGCTGCGCGATCGCCACCGCCGCGCATCCGATCACCGACCCGGCTGAAATCTTCAACCCGAACGTCGTCAAGGTCGTGCTCGACGCGCGCGGCGTGGCGCTGTACTTTTCGCGTGCGCCGATTCCCTGGTCGCGCGACGCTTACCAGCCGCATTGGCCGAATGTCGCGTCGATGCCCACGCCGCCGGCCCCCGCGGTCGTCTACCGGCATATCGGGCTGTATGCGTATCGCGCGCAATTCCTGCGCACCTACCCCACGCTCGCGATCTCGCCAATCGAACAGGTCGAAGCGCTCGAACAATTGCGCGCCATGTGGCATGGCGAGCGCATCGCGGTGCGCGTCACCGACAACGCGCCGCTGCCCGGCGTCGACACACCCGCCGATCTCGCACGCGTGCAGGCTTTATTCGGGTCTTGAGCAGAAAAACCCATGGCATAATCGGACGGTTGTGCGCGCCTCCCGTGACAAGCGAGAGTCAGGGTTTGCCCGCTCGCGCCGTGGTCGTCTTTGCAGCGCCGTCGTCTCGACGTGCAGCGCAAGATTCACCTCGGCAGTCGACGCGGCCCCCTCGACGCATCGTGGGATGACTGCAGCGCCACCCAAGAATTCACATAGATCTGGAGATATCACATGCGTTTGATCCTTTTGGGTGCGCCCGGTGCAGGTAAGGGCACTCAGGCAACCTTCATCAAGGAAAAATTCGGCATTCCGCAGATTTCCACCGGCGACATGTTGCGCGCGGCCGTCAAGGCCGGCACGCCGCTCGGCATCGAAGCCAAGCGTTTCATGGACGCGGGCGAGCTGGTCACGGACGAACTCATCATCAATCTGGTGAAGGAACGTCTGCAGCAAGCCGACTGCGCGAACGGCTATCTGTTCGACGGTTTTCCGCGCACCATTCCGCAAGCCGAAGCCATGAAGCAGGCCGGCGTCGCGATCGACTACGTGCTCGAGATCGACGTGCCGTTCGACGAGATCATCGTGCGCATGAGCGGCCGTCGCTCGCATGCTGCGTCGGGTCGTACGTATCACGTCAAGTTCAATCCGCCGAAGGTCGAAGGCGTGGACGATGTGACCGGCGAACCGCTGATCCAGCGCGACGACGACAAGGAAGAAACGGTCAAGAAGCGTCTGGAAGTGTATGAAGCGCAAACCAAGCCGCTGATCGAGTACTACACCACGTGGGCCAATAACGGCGACGCATCGACTTCGCTGAAGGCGCCGCAATACCGCCGCATTTCGGGCCTCGGCAGCGTCGACGAAATTCGCGGCCGCGCATTCGAAGCGCTGAAGTAAGCGCGCCTCGCACCGAGTTTGTCCGATGAAAAACCCGCCCTTGCCGGCGGGTTTTTTCGTTCTGCGGCGTGACTTTTGTCAAGTTCACCTTGAGCCGTCGCGATTAGGATTGATTAGCCATCCGTAGCGGTTTGAGGTCGAAAGGCCGCCGGCCTGCCGATGCAGCCGCCGCGCTTTCCGCGTTGCAACATAGCCGTTACAATCGATTATCGAAAAGATATTCGACCCAGACACAACTGAACAAACCGTCGCAAAGGAGAAGACATGGAGATTCGTGACAACGTATTCCTGATCACCGGTGGTGCATCGGGTCTCGGCGCCGCAACCGCGCGCCTGTTCGTCGAGAACGGCGGCAAGGTGGTGCTCGCCGACCTGAACGAAGCGGCCGGCCAGGCGCTCGCGCAGGAACTCGGCGGCGTGTTCGTCAAATGCGACGTGAGCCGCGAAGACGACGCGACGCAAGCCGTCGAAGCCGCCACGAAGCTCGGCACGCTGCGCGGCCTGATCAATTGCGCCGGTGTCGCGCCGGCCGTCAAAACGGTGGGCAAAGACGGCCCGCATCCGCTCGAGTCGTTCTCGCGCACCATCTCGATCAACCTGATCGGCACCTTCAACATGGTCCGGCTCGCGGCCGCGGCCATGTCGAAGAACGAGCCGAACGCGAATGGCGAGCGTGGCGTGATCGTCAACACGGCGTCGGTGGCGGCGTTCGACGGCCAGATCGGCCAGGCGGCTTATGCGGCGTCGAAAGCCGGCGTGGCCGGCATGACGCTGCCGATCGCCCGCGACCTGTCGCGCAACGCGATCCGCGTCATGACGATCGCGCCGGGCATCTTCGAAACGCCGATGCTGCTCGGCATGCCGCAGGAAGTGCAGGACGCCCTCGGCGCGATGGTGCCGTTCCCCCCGCGCCTCGGCAAGCCGATCGAATACGCGATGCTGGCCAAGCAGATCTTCGACAATCCGATGCTCAATGGCGAAGTGATTCGTCTGGACGGCGCGATCCGGATGCAGCCGAAGTAACTTGATTGAGCCGCGCTGCGCCGCTGGGTTCGATCCGGCGGCGTGCGTCAATGCAAAAAAAGCCTGTGCATGAATCATGCACAGGCTTTTTTTATTGCGTCTGGTTTGAATAGGAGACGTTAATCGCCGTCGTTGTGCTGCGTGCGTTGCCGCAACTCATGCAACTGCGATTCCACGACGGTCGCGTCCTCGGCATCCGGACAATCGCCGAGATAGCGCTCGAGGTCTTCGAGCGCGGGGCGCAAATAATCGAGCCGCGCATAAGCGAAGCCGCGATCCCGCACCTCTTCGATACTGTTCGGCAGCAGGATCACCAGACGCTGCTGCACCGCCAGCAGGCGCTGCCAACGTTCCGTCTGAAGATACGTGGACTTCAGATTGCGCAGCATTCGCGCGATGATCTCGCGCCGCGTGGCCGGTTGCAGCAGCATGCGCAACGCCCGGCTCACCGAGTCGCTGGCCGACGCCACATAAGGCTCCAGCATCTCCACCATCTGCGACTCGGACAGCGAATGTCCGTTGGTCGGATCGAGCATCACGTCGCCGTCGGGCGTGGTGACGCGCAGCAGAAAGTGCCCCGGAAACGACACGCCACGCACCGGAATCCCGATCTGCTCGGCCATTTCCAGGTACAGCACCGCGAGCGAAATCGGAATGCCGCGGCGACGCTTGAGCACCGCGTTCAGATGGCTGTTGTCGGGGTCTTCGTAATCGTTGAGGTTTCTGGCGAAACCCAGCTCGCGGAAGAAAAAGCGATTCAGAATGCCGACCTTCTGCCGGATGTCGGCGTCGTCCGGCATGCGGCGCTGCAGGCGCACCACCAACTCATCGATCTCGGCCAGCGTGCCTTGCAGATCGAGGTCCGGATAAGCGTCCTGCGCTAGCGAGAGCGCCGCCTCGGTGAGCGGCAGGCTGTCGTCTTCCGCGACGAGCGTGCTGAAATAGTCGAGAACTCGCGTCATCGTGATCACTTCACTCGTCTTTTGAAATACGCGTACTTGAAGCCCATCAGCCAAAGCATACCGAAATATAGCGCGGCGAACAGAACGAGGCACGCCGCCAGCAACGCGATCCGGTCGACCGGCCGGTCATGCATGCCGATCCAGTCGAAACTGATGGCCAGCCAGTGCATCACGCCCGCCAGCACCAGACAGGCGCCGAGCAATTGCACGAAAAATTTGAGCCAACCGTTCGACGGCATATAAATACCGCGCTTGCGCAGACCCAGAAACAGCAGCAGCGCATTGCCGCACGCGCCGAGCCCGACGCTCAGCGTGAGGCCGGCATGCGCGAAAATCGGCACGAATACGTAGTTGCTGAGCTGCGTCAGCACCAGCACGACCACGCCGATCTTCACCGGTGTTTTGATGTCCTGCTTCGCGTAGAAACCCGGCGCGAGGATCTTGATCAGAATCAGGCCAATCAGGCCGACGCCGTACGCGGACAGCGCGCGGCTCACCATCACGACCGAATTGCCGTCGAACTTGCCGTAGTGGAACAGCACGGCGGTCAGCGGCTCGGCGAAGAAAAACAGCGCGATCGCGCTCGGCGCGGCCAGCAGGAACGTGACGCGCAGGCCCCAGTCGAGCAACGACGAATACTCGTGCGGATCGGCGTCGACGTGCGCTTTCGACAGGCTCGGCAGCAAAATCGTGCCGAGCGCGACGCCCAGCAGCGCAGTCGGAAACTCCATCAGCCGATCGGCGTAATTGATCCACGAGACAGCGCCCGGGCCGATGCGCGACGCGATGTTCGTGTTGATGATCAGACTGATCTGCGCGACCGACACGGCGAACATGGCGGGCACCATCTTCGACAGCACGCGTTTCACGCCGCGATGCGCGAGCGCCTTCACCGGATTCAGGCCGATGCGCGGGATCATGTCGATCTTCTTCAGCCCCGGCAATTGCACGATGAACTGCAACACCCCGCCGACGATCACCGCCCACGCAAGCGCATAGACCGGCGTTTTCATACGCGGCGCGACGAACACCGCCGCGGCGATAAACGCGACGTTCAGCAGCACCGGCGCGAACGCGGGCAACGAGAAGTTCTTGTACGTATTCAGCACGCCCGACGCCAGCGACGTCAGCGAGATGAAGATGATGTACGGGAACATGATGCGGGTCATGGTGACCGCGAGCGTGTACGCGTGGCCTTCGTGCGCCAGACCCGACGCGACGACGAACACCACGCCGGACGCGAACACCACGCCGAGAATCGACATGACCGCCAGCGCCCACGCAAGCACTGTAGACGTGGCGTCGACCAGCGCCTTGGTGGCGTCGTGCCCCTGGCTGTTCTTGAACTCGGCGAGGATCGGCACGAAGGCTTGCGAAAACGCGCCTTCGGCCGAAATACGGCGCAGCAGGTTCGGAATGCGGAAGGCGACGTAGAACGCGTCAGTGTATTGACTGGCACCGAACGCGCGTGCGATCAGCGTTTCGCGGGCCAGTCCGGTCACGCGCGACAGCAGCGTGAAGCCGCTGACCGTCAGCAGGGCTCGGAATAGATTCATGGGGCGCTTATTATACGGGTGCCGCAAGAGCGGACGACGAGCCGGAGCGCGAATTGGATCCGAATTCGACCAATTGGATCGCGCAGACCGCGAATCGGACAGATTTGTCGCGCGGACGTTCGATCCGATCGCAATCTAACGGGCATTCCTGGCGGCCGGCCCGAACGGGACAGCACATTCCCCGTTGCCACGTGCCTGATTTTGTTGCTATAATCGCCGGTTTCGAAGCTCGCTCAACTTTCGGACGGGGTTCAGGTCGGCACCACGCTACCTGCTCAAAGCCTCGAATACTCCGAAACACGGCCCGCCTTCGCGTCGTACGATCGAATTTTTTCGACACTTTTGCGCTCTTGGGCAATCGCTTCCAGGAGTTCGGATTAAAAGCAGCACCTCACCACTTGAAGGTCGGGTACTGGAAACAGGAACAGGATAAGGAACCGTCATGGCTAATACCGCACAAGCACGTAAGCGCGCCCGCCAGGCCGCCAAGGCAAACTCGCACAACTCGGCACTGCGCTCGAAGTTCCGCACGGCCATCAAGGCTGTCCGCAAGGCGATCGACGCCGGCGACAAGGCTAAGGCCCTTGAAATCTTCAAGGCATCGTCGAAGACCATCGACATCATTGCCGACAAGAAAATCGTTCACAAGAATAAGGCTGCTCGCAATAAGAGCCGTCTCGCCGCAGCCCTCAAGGGTCTGCAAGCGCCCGCAGCGCAGTAATTTCGGTCGGCCCGCTTCGGTGGGCTACCTCCTGTTTCCGCTGCACAAAAAAGCCCGCTTTGGTGGGCTTTTTTGCTTGGGGCTCGGCGGTTTGCGCTTAGCCCGCCCTACTCGCTGAAGCCACCACCGCTTCAGACACAAAAAAACCCGCCACTGGCGGGTTCAGACTGCTGACAAAGTACCCCCAAAGCCTGGCCTTGCGTCGGGCTTTGTCGTTTAATTGGGGCATGCTGAAGACACCGACGCCCATGCAGCACGAACTCGAGATGGTGACGCTCGAGGAACTCGTGCCGAAGGACCACCTGCTGCGCCAGATCGACGCGGCGGTGGATTTCGAATTCATCCGTGAGAAGGTGGCGCACCTGTATTGCGCGGACAACGGGCGCCCAGCGCTCGATCCGGTGGTGATGTTCAAATTGCTGTTCATCGGCTACCTGTTCGGGGTACGCAGTGAGCGCCAGCTCATGCGCGAGGTGCAGGTCAACGTGGCCTACCGGTGGTTTGCACGCTTTCGGCTCACGGACCGGGTGCCTGACGCCTCGACGTTCTCGCAGAACCGGCGACGGCGCTTCACCGACACGACGGTCTACCAGGAGATCTTCGACGCAATCGTGCAGCAGGCGATCGGGCGCGGCATGGTCGAGGGACGGGTGCTCTACACCGACAGCACCCACCTGAAGGCGAACGCCAACAAGCGCAAGTTTGATCTGGTGCAGCTCGAACAGGCGCCTTCGGCTTATCTGGCGGCGCTGGACGCTGCGGTCGATGCGGACCGGGCAGCGCACGATAAGAAGCCGCTGCGGCGCGACGAACGCAAAGGCCCCGACGACGATGAGGGCTCGAGGTCGGCTGCCACACCGGAGCGCAAGGAAACGAAGGTCAGCCGCACCGACCCGGACAGCGGCTACATGGTGCGCGACGACAAGCCCACGGGCTTCTTCTACCTGGATCACCGCACGGTCGATGCGCGCTATTCAATCGTCACCGACACGCATGTGACACCCGCCTCGGTGCACGACAGCCAGCCGTATCTGGCGCGGCTGGACCGGCAGCGCGAACGCTTTGGCTTCCAGGTGCAGGCGGTGGGGCTGGATGCGGGCTACTTCACGCCGGCAATCTGCCAGGGGCTGGAGGATCGCGGCATTGAGGGCGTGATGGGCTACCGCACGCCGAATCACAAGCCCGGGTTCTTCTACAAACGCGAGTTCAGATACAGCCGGTATCGCGAGGAATACACGTGCCCACGCGGGCAGGTACTGCGCTACAGCACGACAAACCGCGCGGGCTATCAGGAGTTCAGGTCCGATCCGTCGCGCTGCGGCACCTGTGAGGCGCGCGGCCAATGCACGACGAGCGCAAACCATGTGAAGGTGGTCATCCGGCACGTATGGGAGCGCGCGAAGGAGCGCGTCGATGCGCGTCGCCTGACCGACTGGGGCAAGGCGATCTACAAACGGCGCAAGGAAACGGTGGAGCGCAGCTTCGCGGATGCCAAGCAGCTGCATGGGCATCGCTACGCGAGGATGCGCGGGCTGCGCAAGGTGGCCGAGCAGTGCCTGCTCGGCGCTGCGGCGCAGAACATCAAGAAGATCGCGCTGCTGGTGGCACGCCTGCGGGCGTGTTTATGCGTGCGCCAGCGGCCCGGCAATCGCCTGCAGTGGCTCATCGCTGCACTTCTGGCCCGTTTCAACCGCCACGTCGTGCTTCACTGCCAGATTTGCTTTGCCTGAAAAACAAAACCCCACGCTCCGAAAAACGTGGGGTTGGTCAGCAGTCTGAACCCGCCACTGGCGGGTTTTTGTTTTTGCCGATCCGGCTGACTCGCGTTAAATCACGTGTCTTTTTTCTTGCGGCGTAGCGTGTTCGAGTTGCAGTTCACACGCCTCGGTCACGAGAAGGTCATTGTCTTTCGCAAAGTTGAGCACGAAGTCGAAGGCCATGGGCTCGATGTCCCGCAAACGCGAATCGAGAATGACGCACTTGAGGTCGCCGATCATGGTCGGCCGGACGTAGGGCGAATACTGCATGTAGGCGTTCGGCCCCTTTTTTCCCGGGCCGAAGCACGCCATCACGCCCGCAAGCCGCTCCGACCAGTCGCTCGGTCGGAACCGCTTTCCCTTCGACGTGATGCCCTGAATGAAAAATTCGGTTGGAGCTTCTTCGGCCATGTAGGAATACCTGTGTAACTGCCCAGCGGGATGACAGCAAAGCGGACGGCACGGCGACATGAACTGCGTGAGCTCGCCATGCCGACGAGTCGCGCCACCAGAAACCGCCAGAGGCCGACCGAACTGCCTCGGCGCTGGTCATGACGGCGCACCGCGTGAGGGCCTTCTGAGCCGCGCGAGCCGTGTCCCGCAAGCGAAATACGGGCTTGCTGGGCTTTGGGATAACCGCGAGATTATAGCGCAGCGGACCTTTTTCCGCAGCGCACACAAGGCTTGTTTGACACTTGCGAGCGGCTTTCAGACAGCTTGCCCGGCCTTTTAGCCGACTCGTCAAACGGGGCGAAATCCTTTATGCTGCTTTGAGTTACCACAAACGACGGCGGCGCCGTCCGGCAATCCTGCCGGGTGAGACCGCCGTATTTGTTTCATGACCGCCAAGAAAATTCGCCACTATCTGCAGTTCAAGGATTTCTCGCTGGACGACTACGAGTACGTGCTCGAACGCGCGCGCATTCTGAAGCGCAAATTCAAGAGCTACGAGACTTATCACCCGCTGCACGATCGCACGCTGGCCATGATCTTCGAAAAGAATTCGACACGCACGCGCCTGTCGTTCGAAGCCGGCATCTTCCAGCTCGGCGGGCACGCGGTGTTCATGAGCACGCGCGACACCCAGCTCGGCCGCGGCGAACCGATCGAAGACGCAGCGCAAGTGATCTCGCGCATGGTCGACATCATCATGATCCGCACATTCGGCCAGGACATTCTTAAGCGCTTCGCTGAGAATTCGCGCGTGCCGGTCATCAACGGGTTGACCAACGAATATCACCCGTGCCAGGTGCTGGCGGACATTTTCACGTACTTCGAGCACCGTGGCCCGATTCGCGGCAAGACGGTTGCATGGGTCGGCGACGCCAACAACATGCTGTACACGTGGATTGAAGCCGCGCAGATTCTCGGCTTCAATCTGCGCCTGTCCACGCCGCCGGGCTACAAGCTCGATCACACCATGGTTGCCGCGGAAAGCGCGCCGTTCTACGAAGAATTCGACGACCCGAACGAAGCCTGCGCGGGCGCCGATCTCGTCACGACCGACGTCTGGACCAGCATGGGCTTCGAAGCTGAAAACGAAGCGCGCAAGAAAGCCTTCGCCGACTGGTGCGTCGACGCCGACATGATGGCGCGCGCCAACGCCGACGCGCTGTTCATGCACTGCCTGCCCGCCCACCGCGGCGAGGAAGTCAGCGCCGAAGTGATCGACGGCCCGCAAAGCGTCGTGTGGGACGAAGCGGAAAATCGCCTGCACGTGCAAAAGGCGTTGATGGAATACCTGCTGCTCGGCAAGCTGAATCACTGAGCGAGCCGCTGCCCAGCACGATCAGCAGCATCTGCGTGAAGCGCGACGGGGCCTTGAATACGAGGCAAGGCATCCACGTCAGCGCCACGCATCCGGCCGAATGTCAGGGCTTCATAAGAGCCTGGCCGACCCGCCACCTAGCCCCAAAACCGCGGGCGCGTGGCGGTTTAGTGTCAAAATAGTGCTTTTTCCGCGCTCCGGAACTGCCGGCGCGCCTTGTTTTCCCGCTTTTTCCAGCTACGAGTTCACCATGAGCGATATCAAGAAAGTCGTGCTCGCCTATTCGGGCGGCCTCGACACCTCCGTCATCCTGAAGTGGTTGCAGGACAATTACGACGCCGAAGTCGTCACGTTCACGGCCGACATCGGCCAGGGCGAAGAGCTGGAACCGGCGCGCAAGAAAGCCCTGCAACTCGGCATCAAGCAGGACAACATCTTCATCGAAGACCTGCGCGAAGAATTCGTGCGCGACTACGTGTTCCCGATGTTCCGCGCCAACACGATTTATGAAGGCGAGTACCTGCTGGGCACGTCGATCGCGCGTCCGCTGATCGCCAAGCGTCAGATCGAGATCGCTCGCGCCACCGGCGCGCAGGCGGTGTCGCACGGTGCAACCGGCAAGGGCAACGACCAGGTTCGCTTCGAACTCGGCTACTACGCGCTGGAACCGGGCATCAAGGTGATCGCGCCGTGGCGTGAATGGGATCTGCTGTCGCGCGAAAAACTGCTCGCTTACGCGGAAAAGGCCGGCATTCCGATCGAAATGAAGCACAAGCAAGGCGGCGCGCCGTATTCGATGGACGCGAACCTGCTGCACATCTCGTTCGAAGGCCGTCACCTGGAAGACCCGAAGAACGAAGCCGAAGCCGATATGTGGCGTTGGACCGTGTCGCCGGAACAGGCACCGGACCAGGCTGAATTCCTCGATATCGAATACGAACACGGCGATCCGGTCGCGATCAACGGCAAGCGTCTGTCGGCAGCGGAAATGCTGACCGAGCTGAACCGTCTGGGCGGCAAGCACGGCATCGGCCGTCTGGATCTGGTGGAAAACCGTTACGTCGGCATGAAGTCGCGCGGCTGCTATGAAACGCCGGGCGGCACGATCATGCTGAAGGCGCACCGCGGCATCGAGTCGATCACGCTCGACCGTGAAGTCGCGCATCTGAAAGACGATCTGATGGCCCGTTACGCGTCGCTGATTTATAACGGCTACTGGTGGAGCCCGGAGCGTCGCGCGATCCAGGTGCTGATCGACCATACGCAAGACAAGGTCAACGGCTGGGTGCGAGTGAAGCTGTACAAGGGCAGCGTGTCGGTTGTCGCGCGCGATTCGAAAGAAACGCTGTTCGACAAGACCATCGCCACGTTCGACGACGACGGCGGCGCGTACAACCAGGCTGACGCCGGCGGCTTCATCAAGCTGAACGCACTGCGCATGCGGATCGCGGAAAACGCGCGTCGTCAGCGTGACTGAAGGTGAGCATGTCGGCGTAGGCTAACTTCGTGCAAGCGAAGTCAAGCGCCGAAAAGTGGACGCAAAAAAAGCGCCGGGAGATTTCTCCTGGCGCTTTTTTCTTTTCCAGTAGCCGCTCAGAGCCAGCGACAACCCGACAACCCGTCAGCCAATCACAAACAAACCGGCTCCGCTTCCAGCTCCACACCAAATCTCGCGAACACATCGCGCTGCACCGCCTTGGCGAGCGCCAGCACCTCCGCCCCACTCGCGCCGCCGCGATTCACCAGCACCAGCGCCTGCCTTTCATGCACCGCCGCCGCGCCCATCGCGCGCCCTTTCCAGCCGCATTGATCGATCAGCCAGCCTGCCGCGAGCTTCACCCGCCCATCGGCCTGAGGATACGACACGAGCTCCGGCTCCTTGAGTTTCAACGCCTCGAACTGCTGCGCCTCCACCACCGGATTCTTGAAGAAGCTGCCGGCGTTGCCGAGCTCCAGCGGATCCGGCAGCTTCGCGCGCCGCACCGCCACCACCGCGTCGAAAATGGCCTGCGCGGTGGGTGACGCATCCGCATGGCCATTCGCAGCCAACGCCCGCGCCAGATCGGCATATCCGGCGCGCGGCTGCCAGGCCTTCGGCAGACGGAACGTCACCGACGTAATCACGAAGCGGTCGCGCCCTTCCCGCTTGAAAAAACTGTCGCGGTAGCCGAACCGGCAAGCCTGCGCGTCGAGCTCGACCGTCTCGCCCGTGGCGAGCTCCACCGCGCGCAGCGACGCGAAGCGCTCGCACATCTCCAGCCCGTACGCGCCGATATTCTGAATCGGCGCCGCGCCGACCGTGCCCGGGATCAGCGCGAGGTTTTCAAGTCCGGGCAGCCCTTGCGCCAAGGTCCACGCCACGAACTCATGCCACGGCTCGCCGCCGGCCGCTTCGACGTACCACGCCGCGTCGTCCTCGCGCACGACACGGCGGCCGCGCAGCGCCACCAGCAGCACCAGTCCACCGAAATCGCCGCTCAGCACCACGTTGCTGCCGCCGCCCAGCACCAGACGCGGCAAGCCGGCCGCGCGCGGGTCGCGCACCGCCGCCATCAGTTGCTCCTCGCGCTCGATCCGGCACGCGAACTGCGCGCGAACGTCGAGGCCGAAGGTGTTGTGCGCCTTCAGCGAGTAGCCGGACATGAACTCGGGGGATTCGGATTGGGACATCGGAGTGAGAAGAGTGAAACGACGCACGATATGCTGAATGAGCGTCGAATGAACGTTGAATGAGCGTCGAATGAAACGACATCCGCCCCGGTCCGCGCGACAATGCACGGCAGCCTTGGGCAAAAGGGAACGGCGTCGGTAAAATGACGACCGGTCCGTGATTATAGCGAGTGCCCCGTGAGCAGCCGACCGGCCGCGTCACGCACCGCAGCACTATTGGGAGAATGTAATGCCATCGTTTGACGTCGTCTGTGAAGCAGACATGATTGAAGTGAAGAACGCGATCGAGCAGTCCAACAAGGAAATCTCAACCCGCTTCGACTTCAAAGGGTCGGACGCGCGCGTCGAACACAAGGAAAACGAAATCACCGCCTACGCGGACGATGACTTCAAACTCGGCCAGGTGACCGACGTGCTGCTGTCCAAAATGGCCAAGCGCAACGTGGACGTGCGCTTCCTCGACTACGGCAAGACCGAGAAGATCGGCGGCGACAAGGTCAAGCAGGTCATCAAGATCAAAAAGGGCGTGTCCGGCGACCTGTCGAAGAAAATCGTGCGCCTCGTCAAGGACAGCAAGATCAAGGTCCAGGCGAGCATTCAGGGCGACGCGGTGCGCATTACCGGCGGCAAGCGCGACGATCTGCAAAGCGTGATCGCGATGCTGCGCAAAGACGTGACCGACACGCCGCTCGACTTCAACAACTTCCGCGACTGAGCGTCAGTCGCGCGAATGGGCGCCTGGGCAACCAGGCGCCGGCCTGAAGGCACGGCTGCGAAGGCACCGCGCGAGGAGTATGCGCGGCGGTGTCGACAAAACACTAGCCAGGCCGCCGCTCACGCATCACCCCCGGTCCGGAGTAGGCGTAGAGCCTCACCCCAACCAAGCCGCCACACCCCTCGGCTTCACCCTCAACGATCATTCCCCGCCGCCGGACTCGCGGCCGCATCCGCCTTCTTCTTAGCGCCGATCCGGCTTTCCTGACCGCGCATCAGCTTGGCGATATTGCCGCGATGACGCCACACCAGCAGCGTGCTCATCACCACGATCGCCAGCGCGATAATGTGCGGCCCGAACAGAAAACCATCGAACAGCGGCGCAAACACCGCCGCGGCCAACGCGGCCAGCGACGAATAGCGCGTGAAGAACGCCACGATCAGCCACGTGAGCAGCGTAGCGATACCGAGAATCGGATTGATCGCGAGCAGCACGCCCGCGGCGGTGGCCACGCCCTTGCCGCCCTTGAAGCGGAAGAAAACCGGATACAGGTGGCCGAGAAACACCGCGATCGACGCGATCGCCACCGACGTATCGTCGAGCCCAAAACGCGCGCCGAAGTGCACGACGGCCCACACCGGCAACCAGCCCTTGAAGGCGTCGCCGATCAGCGTGAGAATCGCGGCCTTCTTGCTGCCGCTGCGCAGCACGTTGGTGGCGCCCGGATTGCCCGAGCCATACGAGCGGGGGTCGTCGAGGCCCATCGCTTTGCTCACGATCACGGCAAACGACAGCGAACCGATCAGGTAGGCAACGACAGCAACGATCAGGTTTTGCATCAAGGGACTCTTATAAGGATCGGCGGTCTGAAACTCGATACCCCAACCGCAACAGGGCATACAACAAGGCGTACAACGGGCCAACACCCGCACCCACCCGCAAACGCAACGGACGACAAAGCGGCGCACATTCTACCCAACCCGCCCGCCCGGAAAACATTCAGGCAAACGTCAATCGACGCTCGCGCACTGAACCGCCTGCGCGGCCAGCAGACCGGTCAGCACCTTCGGCTCGATACTGACCAGAAATCCGCGCCGGCCGCCGTTCAGCCAGATCGTATCCATCTCGAGAATGCTCGACTCGACGTACACGGGCATCGCCTTGCGCGTCCCGAACGGCGAGGTGCCGCCGATCAGATAGCCGGAGTGCCGGTTCGCCACCTCGGGCTTGCACGGCTCGACGCGCTTCGCACCGATCTGCCGCGCGAGATTCTTGGTACTGACGGTACGATCGCCGTGCATCAGCACGATCAGCGGCTTGGCGTGTTCGTCTTCCATGACTAGCGTCTTCACGACATGATGTTCGTCCACGCCGAGCTGGCGCGCCGATTCGCCGGTGCCGCCGTGTTCGACATAATCGTAAGGATGTTCGCCGAACGTGACGCCATGGCGGCGCAGAAACTGCGTGGCCGGCGTTTCGGAGACGTGTCTGGATTTGCTCATCGGCGCATTGTAATGGCGAGTTTGCACAACGGCTATTTGCCGAATGACCAATTGTGCGGGTCCGGCGATTGTGGCACGATCGTTCGCAAATCTCCCGGCGCACCGTACGCTGGGCACCGAATCGCTAACTGCAACCATGTTGCACGGAGACAGCGTTGAGCCTCGAGTCCTCCCCCCGTTCCACGATCGATATCCCCGCCTTGCTCGCCGCCCTGCCCGCGCGCATCGCCGAGATTCCGGCGCTCGCCGCCGCCCGCGATCCGCAGCACGTCGCGCTGATCGAAGATGCGCGCCGTCTCACCAGCGCGCAACTGCTGGCCGCCGTCGAAGCCGCCGCCGCGCTGCTGCGCGAATGGGGCGTGCGTGGCGGCGACCGCGTGATGATCGTCGCGGAAAACAGCATCGCGCAGATCGTGCTGCTGTTCGCCACGGCGAAACTGGACGCGTGGGCGCTGGTGTCGAACGCGCGCCTGTCCGCCGCGGAACTCGACTCGATCCGTGCGCACGCGCAGCCCCGCGTGGTCGCGTATGCGGTGGAAAGTTCGAAGGACGCCCAACAGCATGCAGTACGCCATCAGGCGATCGCAGCACCGGCGTTCACGCCGGACATCGGTGCGTGGTCATACACGGTCGACGCCAACGTGCAAGCCGAGCCCGTCGAAGCCGCCAACCACCGCCAATGCGCCGCGCTGATCTACACCACCGGCACCACCGGCGCGCCGAAAGGCGTGATGCTGTCGCATCGCAATTTACTGTTCATCGCGTCGGTGTCGAGCCGTCTGCGCAACGTCGGCCCTGACGACGTCGTCTACGCCGTGCTGCCCATCTCGCACGTGTACGGTTTCGCGTCGGTGTGTCTCGGCAGCCTGCACGCCGGTGCGACCTTGCGGCTCGTGCCGCGCTTCGCGCCGGAAGCCGTGCGCCGCGCGCTCGCCGACGAACGCGTGTCGATCTTCCAGGGCGTGCCGGCCATGCACGCCAAGCTGCTCGAACATCTGCAGACGCACGGCCATGCGTGGTCCGCGCCGCGTCTGCGCTTCGCCTACTCGGGCGGCTCGCCGCTCGACGCCGCGCTGAAGTCGCAGGTCGAAGCCGTCTACGGCCTGCCGCTGCACAACGGCTACGGCATGACCGAAAGCAGCCCGACCGTCTCGCACACCATGCTCGAGCGGCCGCGCAGCGACTGCTCGGTCGGCGAGGTCATTCCGGGCGTCGAGGTGAAGTTCGTCGGACTCGACGGTGTCGATGCCGCGTCCGGCGAGATCGGCGAATTGTGGGTGCGCGGTCCGAACGTGATGCTCGGCTATTACCGCAATCCGGAGCAAACGCGCGTCGCCGTGACCGAAGACGGCTGGCTCAAGACCGGCGATCTCGCGCGCCAGGACGCGGACGGCGCGTTGCATATCGTCGGGCGTAGCAAGGAGCTGATCATTCGTTCGGGCTTCAATGTGTATCCGGCCGAGGTCGAGCATGCGTTGAACGCGCATCCGCAGGTCGTACAGTCGGCGGTGATCGGGCGCGCGGTCGAGGGTAACGAGGAAGTGGTCGCGTTCGTCGAATTGATCGCGGGCGCGAAGGTGACGGCGGCTGAACTGATCGCGTGGTGCGGCGAGCGGCTCGCGCCGTATAAGCGTCCTGCCGAAGTGAAAGTGCTTGCAGCGCTACCGGCTGCGTCGACCGGCAAGATTCTCAAGCACCGGTTGCGCGAGTATCTCTGAAGCGAAGGCAGAGGCAAAGGCAAACACGGCCCTCGCCAGCGCCCGGGTCACCCACGCGGATGATGCTCCGCGTGCAGCGACTTCAACCGCTCACGCGCCACATGCGTGTAAATCTGCGTGGTCGAAATGTCGGTATGCCCGAGCAGCAATTGCACGACGCGCAGATCGGCGCCATGGTTAAGCAGGTGTGTCGCGAACGCATGCCGCAGCGTATGCGGCGACAACGGCGCATGCACATTCGCGGCCACCGCGTGCCGCTTGATGATGTTCCAGAACTGCTGACGCGTCATGCCCTCCGCGCGGCTCGTCACGAACAGCGCGTCCGTGGCGCGCGCGCCGAGCAGCGCCGGCCGCGCCTCGCGCAGATAACGTTCGATCCAGTCATGCGCCTCCTGGCCGAACGGAATCAGACGCTCCTTCGAGCCCTTGCCCATCACGCGCACCACGCCTTCGTTCAGGCCGACTTCCACCGTTTTCAGCGTGACGAGTTCCGTGACACGCAAACCGCTCGCGTACATCAGTTCCAGCATCGTGCGGTCGCGCAGACCTAAGGGCGTGGCGACGTCGGGCGCGCCGAGCAGCGCCTCGACTTGCGCCTCGCTCAACGTCGACGGAAAACGCGGCGGCTGTTTCGCCGAGCGGATCCGCAACGTGGGATCGACCTTCGCGCGATGTTCGCGCACCGCCCACGCGTAATAGCGGCGAAACACCGAAAGCCGGCGGTTCGCCGACGTCGATTTATCCTTCTGACGCGCGGCGCTATACGCGTTGAGATCGGCTTCGCCGGCGATATCGAGCGACGTGTTGCGGGTCTGCGCCAGCCATTCGCAAAACAGACGCAGATCGCGGCGATACGCGTCGAGCGTGTTGCGCGACAGGCCGTGTTCAAGCCATAGCGCGTCGCAGAATGCATCGATCGAGGCAGAGCTTGCCGCGAAGAGAGGCGACGCGAGGCTCGCGTCGTCAGCCAGGGTATCGCTCATGCGTAGGGAATGCCTTCATGCTTGAGAAGCCAGCGTTTGACGTTGCGAAAGAAGCCGTCGCCGGCATGATGCGCGAAGCCGCCGATGTCGCCCGAGCCGACCACCCGATGACACGGAATCACGATCGGGAAATAGTTCGAGCCGCACGCTTGCCCGACCGCGCGCGGCACGCTGCCGACCTGCTTCGCCAGTTGCCCGTAAGTCAGCACGACGCCCGGCGGAATCGCGCTGATCGCCTGCCAGACGCGCTGCTGGAACGCGGTGCCGACCGGCGCGAGCGGCAATTCGAAGGTGGCGGACGCCTCGTCGAAATACCGTTCGATCTGCTCGACCGCTTGCCGGGCCAACGGCGTATCTGGCGCGATGTTCTGGATCGACTCCGGCAGATAGACGATCTCGCGCACGGCGTCGCCTTCGAGGCGGATGCCGACTTTGCCGAACGGCGCATCGATCACTGCGTTGAACATGGTTGCCTGCTCCCTGACTGGCGTGGCGTTTCGGGTTTGGAACGCGAACTGCCGCTACTTTACGCCGCTTCCAAAGCCCATTCCACATGCTCGCGCACCACCGCGGACGGGTCGTCGGCACGCAGCCTTAGCGAATCAACAATGCGCTCGCGCGCCTCCTCGCTCAAGCTTTCCGGCGACGCCGCGCGCAACGCATTGCCCATTCCCACCGCGAGATTGCGCAGCCAGCTTTCGTAACCGATGCGGCGAATCGCGCTGCCCTGCATGCGCGTGTCGAAGTCTTCCGCGCTCCATGCAAACAGCTCGACGAGCGACGCACGATCCAGCCCATGCCGCACGTCGAAATCGGCGACCGGCGCCGCCTGCGCGAACTTGTTCCATGGACACACGAGCTGGCAATCGTCGCAGCCATACACGCGATTGCCGATCAGCGGCCGCATATCCACGGGAATACTGCCTTTCAATTCGATCGTGAGGTAAGAGATGCACAGCCGCGCGTCGACCTTATACGGCGCCACGATCGCACCGGTCGGACAGGCGTCGATGCAGCGCGTGCAACTGCCGCAATGCGCGCCGGGCGTTTCCGGCGCGAGTTCGGGCGCGATCTCGGCGTCGGTCGGCAACGGCAAGTCGACATAGATTTCGCCGAGAAAAAACAGCGAACCCGCGTCGCGTTGCAGCAGCAGCGTGTGTTTGCCGCGCCAGCCGATGCCGGCCTTCTGCGCAAGTTCTACCTCGAGCACAGGCGCCGAATCGGTAAATACGCGGTAACCGAACGCGCCGATCTTCGCTTCGATTTTCTCGGCAAGTTGTTGCAGACGATTACGCATCACCTTGTGATAATCGCGGCCACGCGCATAGATCGACACCACCGCCGCCGACGGATCCGCAAGCCGCGCCGTTTCGGCCGCACGCCAGTCCTGCACGAGCGGCGCAATCAGCGGCACAGCGAGCGACCCGTCCTGCAAAGCGCTTTCGTGCGCCTTTCCGCTCAATGTCTGCGCGGGCAAATAGGCGATGCGCGCGGTAATCACACGTCGCGTACCGGCCACAAGCTCGGCCGGCCGCGCGCGTTTCATGCCGTGTTTCGCCATATAATCCATCTCGCCGTGACAACCCGCTTCCAGCCAGGCTGCAAGCGGCGCTTCGGCAGCGGAGAGGTCGGTGTCGCTAATCCCGATCGCCCCGAAACCCAGTTCACGGCCCCAACTTTTGATGTCGAGCGCGAGCGCATTCAGCGCCGCTTCATCGAATGGACGCTCGGCACCCGCGTCGTTGCTAGACGCTGGCGTGCTGGAAACAGGGGACTTCGGACTTCGGTTCATCACGCCATTTTACGAGAATGCCTGTCAATCCCGATCAAGCGATCCAACCGCCCGCCGCTGTCCTGCTCGAACGCACCTTCGCGTTCGCGGACGAAGCCGCCACACTCGCCTTCGGCGCGCGCTTCGCGCAAGCGATCGAAAGCCTGCGCGGCATGCCGGGCGAAGCACGGCAAGCCGCGCCGCGCGCTGACGGCGACACGGCATTTCATGGGCTGCAAGTGCAGCTCGTCGGCGATCTCGGCGCCGGCAAAACCACGCTCGTACGCTCAACTTTACGCGGCCTCGGTCACACCGGCCGCGTACGCAGTCCCACCTACACTCTCGTCGAACCCTACGAGCTCGAACGGCCCGCTGGGGAACTCACGCTCTATCACTTCGATCTGTATAGATTCACCGATCCGGCCGAATGGGCCGATGCGGGCTTTCGGGAGTACTTCGACAGCGGCGCCGTCTGCCTCGTCGAATGGCCGCAACGCGCAGGGCGTCTCCTGGGCGTGCCGGATCTCGTCTTCACGCTCGAGCTGGATCACACGGGCGAAGGCCGCGTACTCGTCGCACGCGCATATAGCGAATCAGGAAAGGCATGTCTCGAAAGATGTTGATCAAACCGTTCCGCTCGATCGAATCGGCGGCTACCGCCTCGCATAACTGGCGGCGTCGGCAGATTCTGTGCGCGGGCGCGTCCACGCTGATGCTCGGCCTCGTCGCGCCGCGTCTCGCGTGGGCCAGCTCGGTGCTCGGCGTGCGGGTCTGGCCGGCACGCGACTACACGCGCGTAACGATCGAATCCGATCAACCGTTGCAGAACGCCCAGCAACTGCTGCAGGGACCGGACCGGCTGGTGGTCGATCTGACCGGCCTCGATCTCGATCAGGCGCTGAAGGATCTGGTCTCGAAGATCACGCCGAACGATCCGCAGATCTCGTCGGTGCGGGTTGGGCAATATCAGCCGCACGTGGTGCGCATGGTGTTCGACCTGAAGGGTTCGGTGAAGCCGCAGGTGTTCACGCTGCCGCCGGTTGGCGCGTACAAGTACCGGCTGGTGTTCGACCTGTATCCGGCGGTCGCGCCCGATCCATTGATGGATCTGCTGGCGCAGACCGAACACAAGCAGCAGACGCTGAATGAAAACAGCGCGCCGCCCGCCACGCTGAGCGGCCCCGGCACCACGCCGCCCACCGCCGACAACAGCGAGGCGTTCTTCGAACGCTATGCGCAGAACGGCGGCGGCGGTGGTGGGTCATCGAACGGCGTGCCGCGTCCGCCGGTGCATGGTGCGCCTACGCCTATGCCGCCGATCATTGCCAAGCCCACGGCGCCGGTCGCGCCGCCTACGGCGATCGCTCGTAATAATAAAGGCGGCAACAGCGCAAGCAAGCTGGGCGACGACGACAACAGCGGCGACGACAACTACGCGTTCACCGCGCCGAAATCCGGCAAGAGCAACACGGTGCGTCTGCTGACCGTCGCGATCGACCCGGGTCACGGCGGCGAAGATCCGGGTGCGATCGGCAGCTCGGGCACGTACGAGAAACACGTCGCACTCGACATCGCGAAGAAGCTGCGCGCGAAGATCGATGCGCAACCGAACATGCGCTCCATGATGACGCGCGACGCCGACTTCTTCGTGCCGCTGAACGTGCGCGTGCAGAAGGCGCGGCGCGTCGGCGCGGACCTGTTCGTGTCGATTCACGCGGACGCGTTCACCACGCCCGAGGCAAAGGGTTCGTCGGTGTTCGCGCTGTCCGACCATGGCGCGTCGAGCGCCGCGGCGCGCTGGATGGCGAACAAGGAAAACTCGTCGGATCAGATCGGCGGGATCAACATCAAGAGCGCCGACGCCAGCGTCAACCGCGCGCTGTTCGATATGTCGACCACCGCGCAGATTCGCGATTCGATGCGCTACGGCAACTTCGTGCTGAAGGAAATCGGCGGCATCAACAAGCTGCACAAGGGCTCGGTCGAACAGGCCGGTTTCGCCGTGCTGAAGGCGCCGGACATTCCGTCGATCCTGGTGGAGACGGCCTTCATCAGCAACCCGGACGAAGAGCGCCGTTTGAACGACGACGCGTATCGCGACAAGATGGCGGATGCGATCATGAACGGCATCAAGCGTTATTTCGCGGCGAATCCGCCGTTGGCGAAGAACCGCATGACGTGATGGCGGGCGGGTCGGTGGGCGTTGACGCCGCGTTGCGCATTGTGACGCTCACAGGCTTGATCGATTGCCTGCTCAATCACATCGCCCTTGACAGGCAATCGGAAAATCGGAAACGGCCGTTCTCGAAAGAAGCGGTCGTTTTCTTATGCACGGTCAGCACGCAGCCGGAAACTAACGCGCCAGCGACAGCCGCTGCACGACCCAACCGCCGAACACGTTCACCGCCAGCCCCGCCATCACCAGCAACGCGCCGACGACTTGCACCGCGGACAGGTGCTCGTCGAGAAACAGCGACGCCGACGCCAACCCGACAATCGGCACCAGCAACGAAAACGGCGCGACCTGGCTAGCCGGATACCGTGACAGCAGCCGGCTCCACAAGCCATAACCGATCAGCGTCGCGATAAACGCCAGATAGACGATCGCGAAAATCGACGTGGCGCTGATGCCGGTCAGCGCCGCGGCGATCCGCTGTGGTCCCTCGAACACATACGACAGCGCGAAGAACGGTAACGGCGGAATCAGGCTGCCCCACACCACCAGCCCGACCAGATCGACCTTGCCGACCTTCTTCGTGACGATGTTGCCGAGCGCCCACGAACACGCGGCGCACAGCGTGAGGACGAAACCGGCGAGTGTCATCGCATGGCCGCCTTGCAAGCCGATCACGGCGAGGCCGCCAGCCGCGATCAACAGACCGACGACATTCGGCAAGCGAAAACGCTCGTGCAGAAAGAAAGCCGCGAAGATCAGCGTGAAAAATGCCTGCGCTTGCAGCACTAGCGAAGCGAGCCCCGCGGGCATGCCAACATACATGGCGGAAAACAGGAAGGCGAACTGCCCGAGCGAAATCGTCGCGCCATACGCGAACAGCCAGCGCCACGGCAGCTTCGGCCGCTTGACGAAGAACACCGCCGGCACCGCGGCGAGCGTGAAGCGCAACGCGCCCAGCAGCATCGGCGGCACACCGTGCAGACCCACCTTGATCACGACGAAGTTGACGCCCCACGCCACCACGACGACCAGTGCGAGCAGCAAATCCCTGGGCGACATGCCGGTCTCCAATTTATTGTTCAATCCGGCAGTTTAACGGAGCCCATCGCGGCCGGCGATCGCCCGCGTTACGGATTCCCGGAACGCCAAGGGGCGCCGCCCTGCGCCACGGTGAGCCGGCGTGCGGCAAGGCGCGCCGAACCGTCGTCGTGACGCCCTCCGCAGTAGAATCAGCCCATTAGGCACTATCCCCACTCACTATTCCAGCCGAGCCTGCCCATGTCCTCCTCGATCAAAGCAGTCCTCAAACCGCATCTGCGCGACGTCGGCAGTCTGACCGTGCGGCGCGTGCTGCCCGCCATGGCCGCGCGTCTGATCGGCCCGTTCATCTTCTTCGATCACATGGGGCCGGCCACGCTCGAACCCGGCGTCGGCCTCGACGTGCGTCCGCATCCGCATATCGGCCTTGCGACCGTGACGTATCTGTTCGAAGGCTCGGTCATGCATCGCGACAGCCTCGGCTCGGAGCAGAAAATCGTCCCCGGCGACGTCAACTGGATGACCGCGGGCCGCGGCATCGTCCATTCCGAACGCACGCCGGAAGAAGACCGCGCGACCGGCCTCACCATGCACGGCATTCAGACGTGGGTCGCGCTGCCGCTGGACGACGAAGATATCGAACCGTCGTTCTCGCATCATGCCGGCGACACGCTGCCGGTCGTCGAGCGTAACGGCGTGACGCTGCGGGTGATCGCGGGCACCGCTTTCGGCGAGACCTCGCCGGTCGTCACGTTCTCCGGCACGCTGTATGTGGCCGGTGAGTTCGCGCCGGGCGGCGCCTTCGCGCTGGAACCGGAACACGAGGAACGCGGCGTCTATCTGGTGGACGGCGATCTGGAGATCGACGGCACGCCGCTCGAAGTCGGTCAGATGGCCGTCCTCGCGCTCGACGAAACCGTCACGCTCGCCAGCACGCACGGCGCGCGCGTGATGCTGCTCGGCGGCGAGAAGCTGGACGGCGAGCGCTTTATCGAGTGGAATTTCGTCGCCAGTTCGCGCGAAAAGATCGAAGCCGCGAAGCTGGCGTGGATGAATCAGGAGATGGGTAAGGTGCCGGGCGAGACTGAATGGATTCCGCTGCCGGAACGCAAAGGCGCTTGATCTGCGAAGGAGACGCGTAGGCACGCGCCGTATTGAATCCACGCCGACCGGCCCCATTTAACGACAAACCGTTTTATCGACGAGGACGCAATGGACACCACTCTGGCCACTTTCGAACAGGACGTCATCACGGCGTCGACGCTGGCCCCCGTGCTGGTCGATTTCTGGGCGCCCTGGTGCGGCCCATGCAAGACACTCGGCCCGATGCTCGAAAAGCTCGAAGCCGAGGCCGCCGGCAAATGGAAGCTGGTGAAGGTGAACGTGGACGAAAACCAGGAACTCGCCACGCACTTCCAGGTGCGCAGCATTCCGCACGTCATGGCGTTTGCCGACGGCCGGCCGGTCGATCAGTTCGTCGGCGTGCTGCCTGAAGGTCAGCTGCGCGAGTTTATCGAGCGGCTGGTGCCGCAAGGTGCGGACGCGGCGCGTCTCGACGCGCAAACCGCGCTGGCCGAAGGCCGCCGCAACGACGCGTACGACGCGCTGCAAGCCGCCCTCGCCTACGACCCGGGTTTCGACGAAGCGCGCATGGACCGCATCGAAATGCTGCTCGAAGACAACCTGATCGACGAAGCCCGCAGCGAAGTCGATCTGCTGTCGCCGAAAACCACGCAAGGCATCGACGCGCGTTTCAACGCGATCAAGACGCGGCTCGACGCGGTGGACGCGGCGGCGGCCCTGCCGCCCACGGATGCCCTTGAGGCCAAAGTCGCTGCCGACCCGACCGATCTCGAAGCACGCTTCGATCTGGCCAGCGCGCTGATTGCCCGTCTCAAGTACGACGGGGCGCTCGAGCACTTGCTGGCAATCGTGCAACGCGATCGCACGTTCCGTGACGATATCGGCCGCAAGACGATGCTGTCGGTGTTCGATCTGGCCGCGCATCAGCCGGAACTGGTGTCGCAATGGCGGCGTAAGTTGAGCGCGGCGTTGTATTAAACAAACCGCGCGATGCTCGAATGCGGTGGCGGCCTCGGCGGCCACCGCATGTTTCCTCAAGCCGCAGCCTGCTTCCCTAACGCCCGCAATACATGCGCGGCGGCGGCAAATCCAAAGCTCGCGGTCACACACACGCTCGAGCCAAACCCCGCACAATTCAAACCGACCGGGCCCGTAGGCGACGTGCTCACCGGCTCCGCGTCCTCGTCGACATCGACGACGGCCACTTCCGGATAGATCAGCGGTTCGTCGGAATACACCGCGCTCACCTTGAACTTCGCTTTCGGCCCGCGCGGAAAATCGTGCTGTTTGCGCAATTGCGCGCGCACCTTCGACAGCAACGGATCCTGGATCGTCAGCGCAAGATCGTCGATGCGAATGCGCGTCGGATCGAGTTGCCCACCCGCGCCGCCCACCGTGATCAAGGGCTGATTCCGCTCGACGCACCATGCGATCAACGCGGTCTTGGTGCGCACGCTGTCGATCGCATCGATCACGTAATCGAAGCCGCCGCCGAGCGTCGCGGCGAAATTATCCGGCTCGACGAAGTCTTCGATCAGCCGCACATCGCAATACGGATTGATCGCCGCGATGCGTTCGGCCATGGCTTCGACCTTCGGTTTCCCGTAGTTGCCGTCGAGCGCATGGATCTGCCGGTTAGTGTTGCTCTCGGCCACGTTGTCGAGATCGATCAGCGTCAGCGTGCCGACCGCGCTGCGCGCGAGCGCCTCGGCCACCCACGACCCCACGCCGCCGATACCGATCACCGCGACATGCGCTGCTTCGAATGCGGCCAGCGCCGGCGCCCCATACAGACGGGCGATACCGCCGAAGCGCCGCGCGCGGTCGGCGGTTTCGCTCGCGTCGAGGCTGGTAGTAAGATCGGATTGCGCGGTGGGGCTGGACATGGTGGCGGGGCTCGTTGGAATCAGGCAAAAGCAGGCGAAATCAGGCGAAACACGTAAAACGGAAATCTGCGGCGCTGACGCGTTCGCAGCCGGTATTTTGCCTGATCGCGTCAATCCCTATCGGCGCAAGGGTGACTCAGCGCAAGCGATCGCGACCAGGGCGCAATACACTGGTGCATGGCGCGAAGCCTTGACCTGGTCGCGCGCAAAGATTTCTCTCCTTAGCTATACTGGACTGACTGTAGCGTTCGCATAAGAACATGACCTCACTCGCCGATCTTCGAAACAACTATTCACTCGGTTCTTTGGACGTTGCCGATGTCGACCGCAACCCGTTTCGTCAATTCGATACGTGGTTTGAACAGGCGGTCGACGCCCAACTCCCCGAGCCAAATACCATGACGCTCGCCACGGTCGACTCGCGCGGCCGGCCATCGGCGCGCATTGTGCTGATCAAAGGCGTCGACGAACGCGGCTTCGTGTTCTTCACCAATTACGAAAGCCGCAAGGGCTGCGAACTGGCCGCGAATCCCTACGCGAGCCTGCTGTTTTACTGGATCGAACTCGAGCGCCAGGTGCGTATCGAGGGCAGCATTGTCAAAACCAGCGCGGAAGAAAGCGACAAGTACTTCGCCTCGCGTCCGCTCGGTTCACGCATCGGTGCATGGGCATCCAATCAGAGTCAGGCAATTGAAAGCCGCTCGCAACTCGAGACACGCGAGCGCGAAATCACCCTGCTCTACGGCGACCAGCCGCCGCGTCCGCCGCATTGGGGCGGTTATCGTTTGGTACCCGAAGCAATCGAATTCTGGCAGGGCCGACCGTCGCGTCTGCACGACCGTCTGCTCTACACGCGTTCAAGCGAACACAGCGACTGGCAAATCTCCCGTCTGTCGCCCTGACTCGGAATTTAACGCCGTCGCGCGCGCTGCCAACGTAGCAGCGCACGCCGGCCGGATGGCATCTCGCGGCACGGGAGTTGCGCCGCACTGGGCTGCGATCCACACAAGCTTTGCTTTAATTCAACGGACACGGAGAGATCACATGTTCTGGGAGAAAAAGCTGGCGCAGTGGGTGGAAGACGTAAAAACCAAAGCTAACCTGCCCGCACGCCTCGTGCTGTGGGACGGTCAGCAACATGACTTCGGGCAGTTCGCGGCGCCTCAGGTCACCCTTCATGTCAAAAGCGCCACGGCGCTGCCCTATCTGCTCGAACCGAGCCTCGACAATCTCGGCGAGGCGTACGTGAAGGGCAAGATCGACATCGAAGGCAAGCTGTCGGACATCATCAATATCAGCTACCAGTTGGCGCGCAATACCGTCAACAGCGCGAGCAAGCTGGCGCGCGTGCGGCGCTATTTTCATCACTCGAAAGCGTCGGACAAGAAGGCGATCCAGTATCACTACGACGTCTCGAACGAGTTCTACCAGCTGTGGCTCGATGAGAACATGGTGTACTCGTGTGCGTACTTCGAGAATGGCGACGAAGATCTCGCCACCGCGCAGATCAAGAAGATCGATCACATTCTCACCAAAATCCAGTTGCAGCCCGGGCAGCGTCTGCTCGACATCGGCTGCGGCTGGGGCGCGCTCGTGCTGCGCGCGGCGCAGAAGTTCGGCGCGCAATGCGTGGGCGTGACGCTCTCGCAGAACCAGTTCGATCTCGCCACCGCGCGCGTGAAAGCCGCGGGCCTGGAAGGCCAGATCGAAATTCGTCTGCAGGATTATCGCGACGTCGAAGGACAGTTCGACCGGATTACCAGCGTCGGCATGTTCGAGCACGTGGGCCGCAAGAATCTGCCGGGCTACTTCGAGAAGATTCACGATCTGCTGGTCGATGACGGCGTGGCGATGAACCACGGTATTACGTCGAGCGATTCCGACAGCGGCGAGACCGCGCTGGGCGGCGGCGAGTTTATCGATCGTTATGTGTTCCCGGACGGCGAGCTGCCGCACATCGGCCTCGCGCTCGAAGCGATGCAGCGCGGCGGGCTCGAAGCGGTTGACGTCGAAAGCCTGCGCCGTCACTATGCGCACACGCTGAATCTGTGGGCGGACAATTTCGAAGCGCATGCGGACGAAGCCCGCACGCTGGTCGACGACGAAAAATTCCGCATCTGGCGCGTGTACCTGGCCGGTTGCGCGTATGCGTTCGAAACCGACGACGTCTCGATCTACCAGGTGGTCTGCCGCAAAGCCGGCCGTAGCGCGAAAACCTTGCCGTGGTCGCGCCGTTATATGTACGACAAAGCGCCGTGACGCGGTTGCGCTGCGGCGTCGTGCAGTAGCGGCCCAGCGTGGCGCAACCCTTGAACAGCAGGTCGACGATCGATGGATCAGAGCGGGACAAGTGAAGTTGAGCAGACAGTGACTGGCGCGGTGGACGCCGACGGCGGAGCTGTGCAGTTCGATCTGTTCGGGATGCCGCTGGCGCGGGTGGCGGCGGCAGCGCCTGGTGATTCGGCAACGTCGCCCGACACGGGTCTCACCACGGCCACGGCCACGGCCACGCCCGCTCCAGCGGAGCCGAAGAAAAAACGCCGCGCCCGCGACGTCATCGCCGCCCCGCCCTCGCCCGAACTCATCGCGCTCGCCACGGGTCTTCCGCCGCAGATCCATCTCGGCACGTCCACCTGGTCGTTCCCGGGCTGGAACGGCATCGTCTATGGCGACGAATACAGCAACAGCAAACTCTCGCGCGAAGGCCTCACCGCCTACGGCGCGCATCCGTTGCTGAAGACGGTCAGCATCGACCGCTCGTTCTATCAGGCGCTCACGGTCACCGAATACTTGCGCTACGCGCAGCAGGTACCCGAGCACTTCCGCTTCATCGTCAAAGCGCCGATGACGATCACCGACGCCACCGTGCGCGCCGAACGCGGCGAGCCGGTCGCGCTGAACCCGTGTTTTCTGAACGCGCAAATGGCGATCGACGACTTCGTCACGCCGTGTGTCGAAGGACTCGGCGCGAAGGCCGGCGCGCTGGTGTTCCAGCTGTCGCCGCTGCCGGATCAGATGCTGGCGCAGCCGGCGGTGTTCATCGAACGTCTGGCCGAGTTTTTGATGGCGTTACCCAAGCTGCCCGACGGCACCTGCTACGCGATCGAAATCCGCGACGCGAGTCTGCTGACGCCGCGCTTCATCCGTACGCTGAAGACGGCCGGCGTGCGCTATTGCGTGGGGATTCATGCGCGCATGCCGGATCCGTTGCGGCAGGCGGCAGCGCTCGCGCTACTGGACGGCGAGCCGGCCGGGCCGCTGATCGTGCGCTGGAGTCTGCACGGCGGCTTCAAATACGAACAGGCGAAGGCCAAGTACGAACCGTTCAACCAGTTGGTCGATCACGACCCGGCGACGCGCGCGGCGCTCGCTGAATTGGCCGCGCGCTACGCGCTGGCCGGCCAGCCGGTGGTGATCGCGATCAACAATAAGGCGGAGGGGTCGGCGCCACTGAGCTGCGTCGAGTTGGCGAGAGAGATTATCGAAGCGTACGCACGGCAAGCTCACGAACATGAGCATGAGGATGAGCGCGACGCCGCGCGCGAGGAACATGAAGCCGAGCGCGAGGACCAGACGCCGCAGCGCGGTGAACCGTAACGCGATAGGCGATAAGCGACAGACGGTAACGCGATAAACCCAGGCAGATAGGAAAAAAGCGGCCATCGCTGGCCGCTCCCCCTCAACCCGCCTTGATCCGATGCGCGAATTTCTGCCGAAACTTCGCGACCTTCGGCGCCACCACGAACGAGCAGTAGCCCTGATTCGGATGCTGCGCGAAATAGTTCTGATGATAGGCCTCGGCCGGCCAGTAATTGCCGTCCAACGGCAGCACCTGGGTGACGATCTGCTCGTCGTAAATCTGCTGCTCGCCGATCTCGCGGATCGCCTGCAACGCCGTCTCACGCTGCGCTTCCGAGTGCGTGAAAATCACCGACCGGTATTGCGTGCCGACGTCGTTACCCTGCCGGTTCAACTGCGTCGGATCGTGGATCGCAAAGAAAATATCCAGAATCTCGCGATAGTTGATCTTCGCCGGATCGAAGTCGACGTTCACGACTTCAGCGTGACCGGTCACGCCGTCACACACCTGTTCATAGGTCGGATGCTGGGTCTGGCCGCCCGCATAGCCCGACTCCACCGAATTCACACCGTCGACGCCCAGATACACCGCTTCGAGGCACCAGAAACACCCGCCACCGAGAGTGGCGACTTCGCCTGTCTGACTCATGCTGCACGCTCCTAGATACGCATAAACGGCCGATGCCGGTTCCGCTTTACCGCAACGCTCATGCCACCACCGGGACCTTCCAGCTTAGTGCGCTTAACCACATGTCGGCTGGGGTCGCGGCCAATTCGCCGCGATTGCAGTTAAAATTGGGATAAATCGACGATTTTCACTATGACTTTCGAATCATTTGTTTTCGGCCACGCGTGCGACGGGTTCGGTCCGGAGTGGGTCCTGTTTGCACGAGGGGCATCCTGCCGATGAAGCACGCCAGTCCGCCCAACTTCGACCAGAACGCCTTCAAACAGGCGCTCGGCCAATTCGCCACCGGCGTCACCGTTATTACAACGCGTGCGGCGTCCGGCCAATTGATCGGCATCACGGCCAGTTCGTTTAATTCGGTTTCGCTCGACCCGCCGCTGGTGCTGTGGAGTCTGGCGACGCGATCGGCCTCGATGCCGGTGTTCCAGTCCAATAGCCACTACGTAGTGAATGTGCTGGCCGCGTCGCAGCTCGATCTGTGCAAACGCTTCGCCACCGTGAAGGGTGACCGCTTCGAAGGCGTGTCGCACGCGGCGGGCGACTCCGGCATGCCGGTGCTCGACGGCGCGCTAGCGTGGTTCGAATGCCATAACCGTAGCCGCTACGAGGAAGGCGACCACGTGATTTTCGTCGGCGAAGTGGAGCGCTGCGGCGTGCACGAGAATGCCGCGGAGACCTCGCCGCTGGTGTTTCAGAGCGGCCAGTTCCACGGGCTTAAATCGATCTGAACCGCGCCGCTGCCGAGCCGCCTCGCAGCTCCTGAGCCGGCGGCGCGTTTACTCACAATCAGCGGTCGTTATGCGCGGTGCCATGGCTGCTGCTTTTGGTCACCAACGCCACCGGTACGCCGGAATCTACCTTCAACGTCTGCAGCACGATATTCGAACGAATATCCATCACGCCGGGCGCCTTGTAGAGGCGCTGCAGCACGAAATCCGAATAGTGTTTGAGGTTGTGCGCGAGAACCCGCAGCAGGTAATGGGTTTCGCCGGTCACGACGAACGCGCCGACCACTTCCGGCCAGTCCCGCACCGCTTCGGCAAAGCGCTCGTGCCAGTTCTCCTGGTCGTTGCGCATGGACACCTGCACGAACGCTTCCAGTTCGAAACCCAGCACTTCGCGGTTCAGACACGCACGGTAATGTTCGATGACGCCCTGCTCCTCCAGGAGGCGCAGACGTCGTAGACAGGCCGATGGCGAGAGCGAGATGCGCTCCGCCAGGTCGAGATTGCTGATCCGTCCTTCTTGCTGAAGCACCGTCAAGATACGGCAATCGGTGGCGTCGAGCGAGATCGCGTTCATATTCGGTCTCCCTTTCCCATTTATGCCAAATTATGTTCCAAGACACGACGCAGAAGGAGATTTTTTCGCAATCACATTTCGCGGCAGGCCACCTATCATTTCGAGATAGACACAATCCGCCGATGGAGACATGCAAACAATCTGGGACATCACCCCCGCCGTCGATACCGCAACGCCCGTCTGGCCGGGCGATACGCCGGTCGGCATAGAACGCGTGTGGCGCATGGAGGCGGGCTCGCCCGTCAACGTCGCGCGCCTGACGCTGTCGCCGCACACCGGCGCGCACACCGACGCGCCGCTGCACTATGACGCACAAGGCGCGGCAATCGGCGAAGTGCCGCTCGACGCCTACCTCGGCCGATGCCGCGTGATTCATTGCATCGGCGCGGCCCCTGTTGTGACGCCACAACACCTGACCGGTTCGCTCGACGACCTGCCGCCGCGAGTCTTACTACGCACTTACAAAACCGCGCCAACAGCCGCGTGGGACAGCGCGTTTTGCGCGGTCGCGCCGGAGACGATCGATTTGCTCGCCGCACGTGGCGTGCAACTTATCGGCATCGATACGCCGTCGCTCGATCCGCAAGAGTCGAAGACGATGGATGCGCACCACCGAATCCGCGCGCACCGCATGGCGATTCTCGAAGGCATCGTGCTGGATGCCGTCGCGCCTGGCGACTATGAATTGATCGCGCTGCCGCTCAAGCTGACCACGCTCGATGCGAGCCCGGTGCGCGCGATTCTGCGTGCGCTGCCGACGGCGAACGCCGCTGCCGACTCCTGACGCTGACGCCCACCGAACGCTGAACGCCGACCGCTAAACGCCGCCGAGTCTCCCACCATCCCACTCTCGATCCTGTATCCGACTGACGGAACCATCATGAACCACCGTGAAGAAGCCCTGGCGCTCGACAGCGCCGACCCGCTCGCCTTACTGCGCGACCAGTTCGCACTGTCGCCGACCACCATCTACCTCGACGGCAATTCGCTCGGCGTGCCGCCAGCCGCTGCCGCGCAGCGCGCGCAAACCGTGATCGCCGCCGAATGGGGCGAAGGCCTGATCCGTAGCTGGAACAGCGCCGGCTGGTTCGCGCTGCCGCGCCGCCTCGGCAACAAGCTCGCGCCGCTGATCGGCGCGGCGGACGACGAAGTGGTCGTCACCGATACGATTTCGATCAACCTGTTCAAGCTGCTGTCCGCGGCGGTGCGCATGGCGAATGCGCGCGACCCGAAGCGTCGTGTGATCGTGTCCGAGTGCTCGAATTTCCCGACCGATCTGTACATCGCGCAAGGTTTGATCGAACAGCTCGATCGCGGCTATGAACTGCGCCTCGTCGACGATCCGTCCGAACTGCCTGCCGCGATCGGCGACGACACCGCCATCGCGATGATCACGCATGTGAACTACCGCACCGGCTATATGCACGACATGGCCGCGCTGACGAAGCTGATTCACGACAAAGGCGCGCTCGCCTTGTGGGACCTCGCGCATTCGGCGGGCGCCGTGCCGGTCGATCTGAATGGCGTCGGCGCTGACTATGCGGTGGGTTGCACGTACAAGTATCTGAATGGCGGGCCGGGTTCGCCGGCATTCGCGTGGGTGTCCAAGCGTCATCAAAACGATTTCACGCAGCCGCTGTCCGGCTGGTGGGGGCATCGCGCGCCGTTCGAGATGGACCCGGCGTATCGGCCGGATGACGGCATCGGCCGCTTTTTGTGCGGCACGCAGCCGATGATCTCGATGTCGCTGGTCGAGTGCGGACTCGATGTGTTTTTGCAAACCGATATGCAGGCGATTCGTCGCAAGTCGCTGGCGTTGACCGATCTGTTCATCGAACTGGTTGAAGCGCGTTGCGGCGAGTTTCCGCTGACACTCGTCACGCCGCGCGAGCATGCGCAGCGGGGTTCGCATGCGAGCTTCGAGCATCCGCATGGGTATGAGGTGATGCAGGCGTTGATCGCGCGTGGGGTGATCGGCGATTATCGCGAGCCGCGTGTGTTGCGGTTTGGTTTTACGCCTTTGTATACGCGCTTTGTGGATGTGTGGGACGCCGTGGAGACGTTGCGCGACGTGCTCGTGCATGAGACCTGGCGAGCGCCTGAATTTGCCGCTCGCGGCGCGGTGACCTGAGGAGCGGGCGATGAACGATCATATGCAAACGCCGGGGTTGCCGGAAGAGAAGCCTGTGCAGGGGTGTCCGTTTGGGCATGGGGGCGTGGCGGCCGGTGCTGCTGCTTCTGCGGCCTCTTCAGGCGATGGCTGGCATGACGCGCAGCTCGATTTCTCGGAATCGATGAGTTACGGCGACTATCTGTCGCTCGGGTCAGTGCTCGATGCACAGCATCCCTTGTCGCCGGATCACAATGAGATGCTGTTCATCATTCAGCATCAGACGAGTGAGCTGTGGATGAAGCTCGCCTTGTATGAGCTGCGCGCGGCGCTGCAGGCCGTGCATCGCGATGAATTGCCGCCGGCGTTCAAGATGCTCGCTCGTGTTTCGCGGATCATGGAGCAGCTCGTCCAGGCGTGGAGTGTTCTTGCCACGATGACGCCGTCTGAATACACGGCTATGCGGCCGTTTCTTGGGAGTTCTTCCGGGTTTCAGTCTTATCAGTATCGGCAGATTGAGTTTCTGCTTGGGAATAAGAATGAGCAGATGCTGAAGCCGCATTCGCATCGGGCTGAGGTTTTTGCTGAGGTTAAGGCTTCGCTTGAGGCGCCCTCCTTCTACGATGAGGTTGTTCGGTTGCTGGCGCGGCGGGGGTTTCCTATTTCAGCCTCCCGGTTGGAGCGGGATTGGACTCAGCCTACTGTCCATGATGCTTCGGTCGAAGCCGCCTGGCTTGAGGTTTATCGGAATCCTTCCCAGTATTGGGAACTGTATGAGATGGCCGAGGAACTTGTTGATCTTGAAGATGCGTTTCGGCAGTGGCGGTTTCGGCATGTGACTACCGTCGAGCGCATTATTGGGTTCAAGCAAGGGACAGGTGGGACTAGTGGGGCTACCTATCTGCGAAAGATGCTTGATGTGGTTTTGTTTCCTGAACTTTGGCATGTTCGGACTATGCTTTAGGAGGCGGGTTGGGCTGCTCGGCGGGTTGGTTGCGCGCTTGCGGTGTTGGCCTTTCCTTGCTTTGCTTGTGGTCTATTAGCGTTGCCCCTGTGCGGGGCGGCACCTACTTCTCTTTGCCGCGGCAAAGAGAAGTAGGCAAGAGAAAGCCGCTCACACCGCTAATTCTTAAGTGGGGCCCCCGCGCAGTCGCGGTAGTGGTACATCTGGAATCTGGGTTCTCGCGCATTTTGCGGCAGTGGTACAGCAGTCATTCTTCCGGCGGCGCTGCGCGCGCCCTCGCGGTTGTTCTCGCGGCGCGCGGTCGATGTGGCCGCGTTGCGGCACCATCGTCGTTTGCATGGCTTTCCGTACTCTCGCACTCGGTTCCTAGAATGGGCTCATTACCGGACTGCCCTTTGTATCCGTAAAGTGCGTATCGACGACCTGGTAAAAGCCCATCTGCGTATCCGCGACTTCCCAGACCGCGAGGATGACCTGGTAGCCGGTGCGATCGGGTAATTGGCATTGATGTATCGTCGGTTGAGCAGGCTTCAGATTAAATTTCCAATAGGGTTGACCGTCGTTCTGGACCGTGCAGAACGGCTTCTCGTCAAACTGCGCGAACCTGTCCGCATTTTTGTGTGCGAGGCGGTTTAAAGATTTCTAGCCACGTGCGAGCGTGAAGCGCTCGCCAAACAGGATAGCAAACTGGTTCATCGCCGCTTTCCAGTCGAATGCCGCTCTCACGGACTTTGCCAGCACGTTGCGTAGCGCCAGCCACAGCAGCTTGATGGCGGCCTCGTCGTTGGGGAAGTGTCCGCGGGTCTTGATGATCTTGCGCAGTTGCATGTTCAGACTCTCTATGGCGTTTGTTGTGTAAACGACCCGGCGTATCTCCGGGGGAAACACGAAGAACGGCGTGACGTGTTCCCAGGCACGCTGCCAGGATTGCACGATGGTCGGATACTTCGTTCCCCAGGGTCCTTCAGTGAAGTCCTGCAAGGCCTGCTGTGCAGCCTGTTCGCTCGCGGCTGCATAGATCGGTCGCAGCGCCGTGGCGACCGCCTTGCGGTCCTTGTGGCTGGCGTACTCCAGACTGTTTCGGATCAGATGCACGATGCAGGTCTGCACCGCTGTGCGGGGGTACGCCGTCCCGATCGCCTCGGCCAGTCCTTTCAGACCGTCCACCACCGCGATCAGGATGTCCTGGCAACCGCGGGTCTTGAGGTCATTGAACACCTTGAGCCAGAACTTCGCGCCCTCGGTCTGTTCAATCCACAGGCCGAGTACGTCGCGCTGGCCGTCGGCCTGGATACCCAGCGCCAGATAGACGGCCTTGTTGCTCACCACGCCGTCGCCACGGATCTTCACGCGTAGCGCGTCGAAGAACACCACCGGGTACATCGGCTCGAGCGGGCGGTTTTGCCAGGCCAGCGTTTCAGCCATCACTTCGTCAGTGACTGAGCTGATGAAGTCGGGTGAGACCTCGGTGCCATAGCTTTCAGCCAGAAACGCCTGAATCTCGCGCACGCTCATGCCGCGGGCGTACATGGCGATGATGCGCTCATCGAAGCCCGTGAAACGGCGCTCGTGTTTGGGAATCAGGATCGGCGCGAAACTGCCCTCACGATCGCGCGGCAGATCGAGCCTGACGGGGCCGCGCTCGGTGATGATCGTCTTGCCGCTGGCGCCGTTGCGTTCGTTGGCCTGGCCGTCGGGCTTGGGCTGGCCCGGCGGGTAGCCCAGATGCATGTTCATCTCGGCGCCCATCGCGCGCTCGATGATGGCCTTGTTGAACGCCAGCATCAGGTCCTGGACCTGGACAGGCGTCATCGGACCCTTCACCAGTTCATCAAGCAGACCTTCAGGCAGCTCAGGCAGCGGCCCTCGGGCCGCTGCCTGGGAGGCGACGGTACGTTTCTTTTTCATGATCGGCATATCCATGATTTTCATCCTTCATGATATGCCTCGCCCACAAAATCACGGATAGGTCCAACTGCGCTCGCGTCAACGGCTTCGCAGGATCCCAGCCGGAACGCGTGATGAAGTAGTTCCAACGCCGCGTCGCGTGCACCGCCGAATATTCCCACTTGAAAATTTGAATCGAATTGGCCCGCACCGGAATCTTCGTCCATCGGTCCGCGGATTGTTCATTCAATACCGCAATGCGCCCGTTCACACTCGCTCCGGCAATCTCGCCATCCTTCGGCGGCTCTGCGTTACGCACATCTTGCGGGGCAAAAACATCCGCGAGGCCCGCCCGTGTGGCGGGGAAAAATTTGCCATTCTCCATTGCGTTCGCCTGCCATGCATCGACGTTGCAATTGACGTTTTTTCGCTCCACACACAACACAATACGAGAAGCCGGTTGAGTCAATCGCCCGTGAGCATGAACAAGCGTGACGCCGAATAGCGCGGTGAACGCAATGGCCCAATGACGCCGAGTGAGTGAGCGATGCATGTTCTCGTACATGGTCTATTCTCCAAAACACCTTACCCCTATCGCGCTATGCCATCTTCGAAGTGCGATACGGAGAACGGTTGACGATCGAGCGGCATCGACAGAGGAGCACGAACGCGTGATCTTTATGACGATCCGACGGTGATACGAGGTGCGACCTGTACTCGCCAATGCAGAAGGACAACGTGCTTGCCCTCCCACAGACCTCAAAGTCGACGCAACGTAGTAGCTAACGTGCGAGTCCGAGGAACGTCAAAATTTCTGACGACGCGCGGGGACACGCCAACTCACTCGCACAGGTCATCAACATACACGCGAAATTCGCGGCAAGAGCCTCCCGCGTTGCTATGCCGCGGACGTGACGACCGAGAATTTACGACGGCGATAAGCGTGAGTCACGTCATGAGCACGAAGACGAAGAACAGGAGCATCAGCGTCACGAGCGAGTGAAATCCGCCGCACCGTCACACGTGAGAACATCGAGCGCTCTTCATACGCGAGGAAGAAAAACCCGGAATATGGAATGCAAAACTGGCGACCGCCAAAGAGAAACACCGCGACGGCGCGCGCAGCGTCGCCGGAAGAATGACTGCTGTGCCACGAACGCGGAGTGTGCGAGAACCCAGATTCCAGATGCACCACTACCGAGACTGTGCGGGGGCCCCACTTAAGAATTAGCGGTGTGAGCGGCTTTCTCTTGCCTACTTCTCTTTGCCGCGGCAAAGAGAAGTAGGTGCCGCCCCGCACAGGGGCAACGCTAATAGACCACTAACAAGGCAAGGAAAGGCCAACCACCCGATCGCCGCGCAGGCAAAATCCCCAACCTACCTGGCGGTATAACCTCCATCAACAGCCAAACAAACCCCACTAACCATAGAAGCCGCCTCACTCAGCAAAAACAGAACAGGCGCAGCGACTTCGCGAGATTCAGCAAAGCGCCCAAGAGGAATAGCCTTCAAAGCAGGCTCACGCTTAGCGGGATCACTCCAGGCCAGCACCGCCATAGGCGTCAAAGTAACCGTAGGATTCACGCTATTGACCCGAATCCCAAACGCCCCCAACTCAACGCATAGAGAACGAGTCACAGCATCAAGCGCAGCCTTAGAAGCCGAGTAACTCAAATGATCATCCAAAGCCACAAGCGCAGCTTGACTAGAAACGTTGACGATACTGCCCGCGCGCTTAGCGCCGATCATCCCCAGCGCCACATGCTTGGCAACGAGCACAGCCCCCCGGGCATTCACCGCCATGACCCGATCGAAGCTAGCCGCCGTGGTATCCACAGCCCGTTCGAGCAAAGCAATCCCAGCACAATTAACGAGCCCATCGAACACCCCAAGCGATTCGAACGCCTCATCGATAGCACCTTCGTCGCTCACATCGAGCATCAACGGCTCACAACCCGTCTCCTCAGCCAACCGAGCCAACTCATTCACACTCCGCGCCGCCGCAACAACATGCGCGCCAGAAGCACACAAAGCCTCGACGATAGCCCGCCCAATCCCACTAGAAGCGCCCGTAACGAGAACCGACCGCTCAGAAAAATCAAAAGTAGCATTCATGATGTCTGCAACCGATGCATGACCGGCTTCAACGCCGGATACAAATCCGTATAAATGCCGAACCGCTGTTCATATAGCGCCATCCGCACCGCGTCCGGCTGCGCCCGCTCGACCAGCGTCACCCAACCGCCCTGCGCCTCTTCCCGCGACACCAACCCGACACCCACACCCGCGAGCAACGCCGCGCCCATTGCCGCCTCGACATTTTGCTCGATCGTATAGACCGGATAACCGGTCACGTCGGCAATAATCTGCATCCACAAATCCGAATGCGCGGCGCCGCCCACGACGATCAATTTGTCATCCAGCGACAACGCGCCTTGACGTCCCGCTTCGATGTTGTGCTTCAGCGCAAAAGACACGCCCTCCAACACCGCGCGATATAGATGCCCACGCGTATGGAACAGACTGAGTCCGACAAACGCGCCGCTCGCCTTCGCATCCCACACCGGACTCCGCTCGCCCATCAGATACGGCAGGAACATCACCCCATCCGACCCGGCCGGCACGTTCGCCGCCGACTCCTCGAGCAACCGGTGCGGATCGCCATGCGGCGTCGCGCGCGCCGCCTCGATCTCGGCGTGACAGAACTGCTCGCGATACCACGTCACCGACGCTCCCGCCGTAATCGCGCCACCGAACACATAAATATCGTGCTGCCCGTTGAACACGTGCGGCATGCTGATCAAGCCATGCCGCGCATCGACACTCTGATTGATATAACCCCAGCACATGCTGGTACCGATCATCGCCACATGCTGCCCCGCACGCGTAACGCCGGCGGCGAACGTCGCCATCGCCGCATCGACGCCGCCGGCCACGATCGCCGTGCCCGCATCGAGTCCAAGCGTCTCGGTCCATTGCGATAGCAAGCCGCCCACCACGTCGGACGATTCAACCAATCGCTCCGGCATCATGGTCGCGGGAATGCCTAGCATGTCCAGCGCTTCGTCCGACCAGTCGCGTTTCGCCATATCGTAGATACCGCCGATATTGCCCGCCGAACTATGATCGACCGCCACCTCGCCGGTCAGCATGTAGATCACATACGCATTCGGCGGCAAAAAATAGCGCGTATGCGCCCACACTTCCGGCTCGTTATCGCGCAGCCACAGCATCTTCGTATAACCGTAATAGCTGTCCACGCCATTACCGGTAATCGTGCGTAGCCGTTCGAGATCGACGTTCGCGCTTACCCATTCCACCTGCGCGGTCGCGCGGCGATCCATCCAGATCAGACACGGATAAAGCGGCCGCATTTCGCTATCCACCGGAATGCCCGAGCCGCCGTACAGACTGCTCACGCAGACCGCCTTGATCGACTTCGCCGCGACGCCCGCCTCCTTCGCCTTCGCGACGCACGCGGCGATACACTCGACCACCGCCTTGAACCACACTGCGGGCCATTGTTCGGCCCACAGCGGCTTGGGCGTATCCGGCTGATAGCTCGACGCATGTTGCGCGACGATCGCGCCGTGCCGATCGACGAGCAACGCCTTGGTGCTCTGCGTGCCGATATCGACGCCGATGACGTAATCCATACAGTCTCCGTTTTATAGGCCGCTTACCCGTCCCGACGAGGCTCAGGCGCGCGGCTTCATCAACACCTTGATCGAATCGAGCGAATTCGCGACCTTGATCGCCTCGTCCCATTCTTCCAATGAAAAGCCGTGCGTCACGATGCCTTTCGACGTCACCAGTCCGCGCGCCAGCAGATCGATTGCGATCGGATAGCAGTACGGTCCGAGATGCGCGCCACGCACATCGAGTTCCTTGCGGTCGCCGATCACCGACCAGTCAAGCGTGGTATCCGCGCCGAACACGGAGAACTCGACAAAACGCCCGAGCTTGCGAATCAGGTCCATGCCCTGATTCACGCCGATCGGTGCGCCGGTGGTTTCAATATACACATCGCAACCGTAGCCGTCAGTGAGCGAATGAACGATGGCCAGTGCGTCTTCCTGTTTCGGATTGATCGTCACGTCGGCGCCGTATTCGCGCGCGAGCGCGAGCCGTTCTTCCACCAGATCGATCACCACCAGTTTCTTCGGCGTTTTCAAATGCGCGACTTGCGTCATCATCAGCCCCAACGGCCCGGCGCCCGCGATCACGACCACATCGTCGAGTTGCAGTTCACCGCGATTGACGGTGTGAATCGCACACGCCAACGGTTCGATGATCGCGGCGTCTTCGAGCGAAATGCCATCGGGGATCTTGTGCACGATCGCGGTCGGCGGAATGCGCATGTACTCGGCCATGCCGCCGTCCGCTACTTCGCGCTGGAAGCCGAAAATGTTGTGCACCTCGCACATCCAGTACTTGCCGGATTTGCAATACCGGCATTTGCCGCAGGGCACGATCTGTTCGGCAATCACCCGGTCGCCCAGCTTCACGCCGAAATGCTCCGCCGCGCCCTCGCCGATTTCTTCGACGAAACCGAAGAACTCGTGCCCCGGAATCACCGGTGCTTTCACCCACGGGCTCGGGCCGCCCCAGAACATCTTCGCGCCGGAATGGCATTTGCAATCGCTCGCGCAGATACCGCACGCGGCAATGCGAATCACCAGTTCATGCGCACGCGCCGTGGGTTTCGACACCTGTTCGACGCGATAGTCTTTCGGTGCATGACAGACAATGGCTGTCATGTTCTGCTTGTCGGTTTGAGTCGTCATTGCTGTGGTCCTGCTTGAAATGGGAAGTCAGTGGAGAATTACTTTCTACGGTCGCGGCTGATATAGATCGCCAGCAAAATGATTCCGCCCTTGATCACGTTCTGCACATATGGATTCACACCGACCATGTTCAGGCCGTTGTTCAGCACCCCGAGCAGCAACGCGCCGATCAACGTGCCGATGATCGAGCCGCGGCCGCCCGAGATCGAGGTGCCGCCCATCACCACGGCGGCAATCGCGTCGAGTTCGAAGCCGACGCCCGCGTTCGGTTGACCGCTCATCAGGCGCGCGGTCAGCACGATGGCGGCAAACGCCGAGGTCAAGCCGGCGATCGAGTAGACGATCAGCTTGACGCGCGCCACGCGCACGCCGGACAAACGCGTCGCCTGTTCGTTGCCGCCGATCGCGTACACGTAGCGGCCGAACGGCATGCGTTCGAGCAGCACCCACGCGATCGCGTAGATCACCACCATGATCACGACCGGCGCCTGCACGCCGAGAATCTTGCCGCTGCCGAAGAACGCGACCCAGTCGGGCAAACCGTCGATCGGATAGCCGCCCGTGTAGATCAACGCGAGACCGCGCGCGATGCCCATCGTCGCGAGCGTGACGATGATCGGCGGCATGCCGGCGAACGCGACGAAGAAGCCGTTCGCCGCGCCGAAGCCGAGACCGACGGCAATGCCAACTGCCAACGCGGCCACGGCGTTCATGCCGGCAACCATCAAGCCTGCGGCGAGCGTGCCCGCCAGCGCCATCACCGACCCCACCGACAGATCGATCCCGCCGGTCAGAATCACGCACGTCATCCCCACGGCGATGATGGCGTTGATCGACACCTGGCGCAGCACGTTTTCGATGTTGGCGGCGGAGAGAAAGCTGTCGCTCGCAAACACCATCACGATGCAGACCACCAGCAGGCCGATGAACGGATAGAACAAGGTGGAGCGTTTCAACGCGGCCCACGTAAAGCGCACCGGCGCACCTGGCGTGTCGCTGCTGACCGTGGAAGTTTTCGGTGACGAAGAAGGATTAGGCGTGTTCATGTTTTGCTCCCAGGGAGCCGGCGGTGGCATAGGTCATCACGGCATTGGAGTCGATCGCATCGCCTTCGAGCATTGCTTCGATGCGGCCCTGGCGGAACACGGCGACGCGGTCGCACATGCCGACGATCTCCGGCAGTTCGGACGAGATCATGATGATCGAGTAGCCGCGCGCGGTGAGTTCGCGCATCAGCAGATAGATTTCGGCTTTGGCGCCGACGTCGATGCCGCGTGTCGGTTCGTCGAAGATCAGGATGTTGGTGTGATGATTCAGCCAGCGGGCAATCACTACTTTCTGCTGGTTGCCGCCCGACAGCGTCGCGACTTCGGTGTGCATGGTCGGCGCCTTGACGCCCACGCGTTTCATGATGTCGGCGGTGGCACGCGCTTCGCTGCGCTGGTCGATGAAGAAACGCAACGAGCGATACTTGCCGAGGTTGTTGATCGAGATGTTCTGCTTGATCGAGAAGTCGGTGATCAGACCTTCGGTCTTGCGGCTCTCCGGCAGAATGCCCACGCCGGCGCGCAACGCGTCGGCGGGATCGGACAGCTTCGCGGCTGCACCGTTGATGCGAATCTCCTTCATGTACGCCGGATCCGCGCCGATCACGGCGAGCGCGGTTTCGGTGCGGCCTGAACCGACGAGACCCGCGAAACCGAGAATCTCGCCTTCACGCAGCGTGAAACTCAACACGGGACTGTCCTTCAGCAATTGCAGCTTCTGAACCTCCAGTACGATTTTCGCGTCGGCATGCAACGGCGGCTTCGGCGGAAAGCTGCTTTCAATGCGGCGGCCCACCATCATTTCCACCAGACGCCCCACGTCGGAATCGGCCACTTCCATCATGCCGACGTATTGCCCATCGCGCAGCACCGTGATGCGGTCGCACACTTCGAATATCTCTTCGAGGTGGTGCGAGATGAAAATCATCGCCACGCCCTGCTGTTTCAGATCGCGCATGATCGCGAACAGATGCTCGGCCTCGGCAGGCGTGAGCGTCGCGGTCGGCTCATCCAGAATCAGAATGCGGGCTTCCAACGACAACGCCTTGCCGATTTCGACGAACTGCTGCTGCGCGACAGAGAGCTCGCGAATCGGCACCGACAGATCGATCGTCACGCCGAGTCGCTGAAAAATCGCCGCTGCCATGCGACGCATCTTGCCGCGTTCGAGCAGGCCCAGGCCGTTCTTCAATTCGCGGCCGAGAAACATGTTCTCCACCGCGTTCAGATACGGAATCAGGCTGAACTCCTGGAACACGATGCCGACGCCCGCCGCCACCGCGTCGTGATAGTTCGTGAAGTGTCGCGCCTCGCCCGCGATCGTGATCGCGCCTTCATCCGGCTGATAGATGCCGCAGAGGATTTTCATCAGCGTCGATTTGCCGGCGCCGTTTTCGCCGAGCAACGCGTGGATCTCGCCGCGCGCGATCTCGAGATGAATGCCTTGCAGCGCTTTCACGCCGGGAAAGCTTTTGGTGATGTTGTCGAGTTTGAGAATGGTGTCCATCGGGTGCTCCTCTGCGGCGCGCCGCCGTGTCGCGTGTCAGACAACGCAAACACGGTGCGGCGCGCCTGTCGTCTTACCAGCTGAAACCCTTGGCATTGCTCTTGTCGATCATCTTCACGTCGACCGGAATCGTTTTCGGCACATTGGCGCCCCACTTCTTCGCGAGCGCAATGCCGAGCGCGATACGCACCTGGTCGGCCGGGAATTGCGCGGACGTTTCGATGAACTTCGAGTTCGGCTTCTGGATCGCCGCGATTGCTTCCGGCGCACCGTCGACGCTGGTCAGCTTGATGTCCTTGCCCGACGATTCGATCGCCGACAACGCGCCCATCGAGCCACCGTCGTTCACGCTGAACACACCCTTCAGGTTCGGATGCGCCTGAATCATGTTCTCGGTAACCGACAGCGCGGTTGCGCGTTCCTGCTTACCGTTCTGCGTATCGACGACTTTGATGCCCGGCACCTTCGCGAGCGCCGCCTTGCAACCCCGCACGCGTTCCAGAATCGGCACGACCGGAATGCCGTCGAGAATCGCCACTTCACCGCTGCCGCCAATCGCCTTCGCCAGATAGTCGCAAGCCATTTCACCCGCGTCGAAGTTCTTCGAGCCGACGAACGAATCGACCGGACCGTTGGCGTTCGCATCCACCGCGACCACGACCACGCCCGCCTTCTTCGCCGACGTCACCGCCGATTGAATGCCGGTCGAGTCGGTCGGATTCACGAGCAGAATGTCGATCTTCTTCTGCAGCATGTCTTCGACGTCGCTGACCTGCTTGCTGACGTCGTGATGCGCGTCGGTCACGACCACGGTCGCGCCGATCGACGCGGCTGCGTCGTTGAGCGCCTTTTGCATCGTCACGAAGTACGGGTTGTTCAGCTCCTGAAACGTCATGCCGATTTTCAGCGGTGCGGCTTGCGCGGCCGGCGCAGCGATGAACGACAGGCCGAAGGCGAACGCCGCGATGGCCGCCGCGTCGCGAGTGAAGCTTTTCAACGAGGCGGGCTTCGAAAGGGATTGCGTCATGGTTGTCTCCGTTATTAAAAGTAAGCACGTCCCTCACGCTGTCGTCGGACAGCGCGATACGTGTTGCAACGCGGGTGAAGTGGAACGCTTCGGCTAAGGTTTCAACCTGGTCGAAGCGGGAAACTACGTCGGTGGATAAGCGGCGGCGGCCGGGCGCGGGAGCCCCGGCGCGAGCACGATGGCGGGCGCGTCGTCAATGCCCACGCCGCGCGCGGCGGCCTGTTCGGAGGCGTCGCGGCTCGCGTCGTTGAGTTGCTGATAGCGGCGGAATTTCGAAGGCGCCATGCCCTTCACCGCGAGAAACTGCCGGTTGAAATTCGACAGGTTGTTGAAACCCGCCTTGAAACAGATATCGGTCACGCTGAGTTCGCCGTCGGTCAGCAACTGGCACGCGAGGTTGATCCGCATGCGGTTCACGTACTGCACGAACGGCAGCCCGGTATGACGGCGGAAATAGCGTGAGAACGCGCTGACGCTCTGACCCGCGAGCTGCGCCAGATCCGATTCGCGCAGATCGTTCGCGAGGTTCTTGCCGATATACGACAGCGCATGATTGATCCGCGTCGACGCGAATCCGGTCGAGTCGGCCTGATACGCAGGGCTTGCGAGCGCTTCGCGGTCTTCGGCGTTCATCAGGATTTCAAGCATCGACATGAACAGCACCAGCCGGCGCAAGCCGCGCGCGGTCAGCAATTCGAGGAACAGCGGCTTGACCGTCTCGCTGGTCGAGGCGCCGAACGACACGCCACGGCGCGAGTCGGCGAGCAACGCCTCGACCTGACGCCACTCCGGAAAACTGTCGACGCAGCTCGACACGAACTCCTGGCCGAATTGCACGACCAGATTGCGCTGCGCGATGGTCTCGCCTTCCGGCACGTCGCTGACCCAGTTGTGCGGCAGGTTCGGCCCCATCAGCACGAGATTGCCGGGCGTATAGCTGCTGATGTGATCGCCGACGAACATCTTGCCGGTCGTCGCGACGATCAGGTGAATCTCGTACTCCGGGTGGAAATGCCAGCGCACCGTGCGATACGGATAGCCATGCGACCACACTTTGAACGATTCGTCGCGGCGCACGGCCACGAGTTCGAGATCGGGTTGCACTGTCTGCCTCCATGAAGCGGCTCGCCGGGGGCGTCGCCAACGCTTCGTCTTGTTGTCTTCTATAGCGAAAAGTAGCCCTCAAACGCGCTCGCCACCACTAAAAATGAAACCGCGAACCGATACTTTTTTGCATTCGGGTTAGTCCTGACCCGGAAAAGGTCAAATTTGATGCAATGCAATACGCGGTGATCCGCACGGCAAAGCACGTCCGTCATGCAACCGTACCTCGTGAAGCTCGCCCGCAAGCCCCGCCACGCCGCGCTGCGCCACGAAAACCCAGCGACCTCGCCTTGACATTCGTTTCGCCGGGTACGATCATTCGCTCACACGAAGAGCAAATGCTCCATCACAAGAAACGCCGGCTTCAAGCCGTGCGAGCCAGGACATTCAGGAGACGTACATGAACAGCGGACAAGGCAGCGGCGCGGCCGCACACGTGATCCTGCACATCGGCGCGGGATCGTTTCATCGCGCGCATCAGGCGTGGTATCTGCACCGTTTGAACGAAGCGAAGGTGCCCGGCGAGCCGCACTGGTCGCTCACCGTCGGCAATATTCGCAGCGACATGAACGCGGTGCTCGACGCGCTCGCCGCTCAGAAAGGCGTGTACACGCTCGAAACCGTCACGCCGCAAGGCGAACGCGCGTACGAGACGATCCGTTCGATCGAGCGCGTGTTGCCGTGGACCGAGAGCCTCGACGGGTTGATTGAAGCGGGCGCCGATCCGGCCTGCAAGATCATCGCGTTCACGGTGACCGAAGGCGGCTATTACCTCGACGAAGAAGACGAACTCGATACCGCGAACGCCGATCTCGCGGCCGACCTCAACGGCGGCCACGGCACGATCTACGGCGCACTCGCGGCGATTCTCGACGCGCGCATGAAGCGCGGCGCAGGCCCGGTCACGCTGCAAACCTGCGACAACCTGCGCAGCAACGGCGAGCGCTTTCATGCGGGCATGAGCGAGTTTCTCGAACGACGCGGCGCGAACGAACTCGCGCAATGGTTCGACGACAACACCGCGTGCCCGAGTTCGATGGTCGACCGTATTACGCCGCGTCCCACGCCAGATGTGCGCGAGCGCGTGAAGGCCGCGACCGGCGTCGACGATGCGTGCCCGGTGATGGGCGAAGCGTTCATTCAATGGGTGATCGAAGACCGCTTCATTGCTGGCCGCCCCGCTTGGGAAAAGGTCGGCGCGGAACTGGTCGACTCGGTGATGCCGTACGAGGAAGCGAAGATCCGCATTCTGAACGCGCCGCATAGCTGCATTGCGTGGGCGGGCACGCTGGTCGGGCTGGACTACATTCACGAAGGCACGCTCGACGCCGACATCAACAAGTTCGCGTTCGACTACGTGACCGAAGACGTGATTCCGTGCCTCACGCCGAGTCCGCTCGATCTCGACCGGTATCGCGACGTGGTGCTCGAACGCTTCAGCAATCCGTATATCCAGGACACCAATCAGCGCGTCGCGGCCGACGGTTTTTCGAAGCTGCCCGGCTTTATCGCGCCGACGCTGGCCGAGTGTTTCGAACGTGGCGTCACCCCGGCGGCCACGGCCATGCTGCCCGCGCTGTTCTTCCGCTTTCTGCAACGCTGGCAGTCGGGCGAATTGCCGTACGCGTATCAGGACGGCGTGATGGACGAGAAGGTCGCGCGCGGTTTCTTCGCCGCGCCCGATCCGCTGAAAGCGTTCGCCGCCGACCGCCTGCTGTGGGGCAGCATGGCGCAGACGCCGGAACTGGAGTCGGCGCTGGAAGGCGCACTCGCGCGTGTCGACGTGTGGCTCGCCAAACGCGGCGCGGCCTGAACGCACCGCCCGCACCAGCCGCGGCAACGCGGCACCCCTAAAACGCAACAGCGAAGCGCGCCGCTGCCAGGCTTAATGCGCATGGCAGCGCGCGCGGTGTGCGGCTAAAGTAGCGCATCTCCAACGACGAAGGTTCCGCGCCCATGTATCTCGGCATCGACCTCGGCACGTCCGAAGTGAAAGTCCTGCTGCTCGCCTCCAACGGACGCGTAATCGGCACCGCGGGCTCCCCGTTTACCGTTTCACGTCCGCATCAGCGCTGGGCCGAACAGAATCCCGAAGACTGGTGGGCCGGCACGCGCACGGCGCTCGCCGCGTTGCGCGCCAAACACCCCGACGAGTTCGCGCAGATTCGCGGCATCGGCCTGTCGGGGCAGATGCACGGCGCGGTGCTGCTCGATGCGGAAAACCGCGTGCTGCGTCCCGCGATTCTGTGGAACGACATGCGCAGCGACAAGGAATGCGCGGAGCTGACCGAGCGCGCGCCCGATCTGCACAGCGTGGCCGGCAATCTGGCCATGCCGGGTTTCACCGCGCCGAAGCTGCTGTGGGTCGCGCGCCATGAGCCGGAGATTTTCGCGCGGACCGCCTGCGTGCTGCTGCCGAAGGATTACTTGCGTCTGCAACTGACCGGCGGCAAGGTGTCCGATCCGTCGGACGCGGCCGGCACGTTGTGGCTCGACGTCGCCAAACGCGACTGGTCCGATTCGTTGCTGGCAGCCTGCAACATGACGCGCGCGCAAATGCCGAGCCTTTGTGAAGGCAGCGCGCCGTCCGGCACGTTGTTGCCCGAAGTAGCACGCGAATTCGGTCTGAGCGACGGCGTGATCGTCGCGGCCGGCGGCGGCGATAACGCCACCAGCGCGATCGGAATCGGCGCGACGCAACCGGGCGACGGCTTCGTGTCGCTCGGCACCTCGGGCGTGCTGTGCGTGGTCGGCGACAGTTTCCGGCCGAACCCGGCGTCCGCCGTGCATGCGTTCTGTCATGCGATTCCGGATCGCTGGCATCAGATGAGCGTGGTGCTCTCGGCGGCGAGTTGCCTGCGCTGGGTCTGCAAACTGACCTCGACCGACGAACCGACATTGCTCGCGGAAATCGAAGCGCTGCCCGCCGACGCGTTGAACACCGCGCCGCTTTTCCTGCCCTATCTGTCCGGTGAACGCACGCCGCACAACGACCCGTACGCGCAAGGCGTGTTCTTCGGCATGAACCACGCGACCGATCGCGCGCTGCTCGGCTATGCGGTGCTCGAAGGCGTGACGCTCGCGCTCACCGACGGCCTCGACGCGCTGCGCGCGGCCGGCACCGAAGCGAAGGCGTTGTCGCTGCTCGGCGGCGGCGCGCGCAGCGATTACTGGGCGCAGTTGCTGGCCGACGCGCTCGACACCGCCACCCGCAAACACGGCGGCGGCGAAACCGGCGCGGCGCTCGGCGCGGCCCGTCTCGGCTGGCTGGCCGCGGGCGGCGATCCGGCCACGGTGCTGACCAAGCCGCCCATCGAAAAGGAATTCACGCCGAATCCGCGCCGCCATGCCGAACTGCGCGCGCGGCTCGAAGCGTATCGCGCGCTGTATCGCCACGTGCGGCCGCTATTCGATCCGGCACGCACGCCGCTCGCCTGAGCGACGGCAAGCCGCAGCCGCTCTCCGAAGAGACAGGAGAGCCGGCTGCTATCATCGGCGCACTATAAGCGAGCCGTCACCGTGCCCAAGTCCACAGAAAAATTAGATCTTGCTACCCGCGCCGCGTGGCTTTACTACGTCGCCGGCAACACCCAGAACGAGATCGCCGAGAAGCTGCAGGTGTCGCGTCCGGTCGCGCAGCGCCTGGTCGCCTTCGCCGTCGAGAAGAACCTGATTCGCGTGCGCGTCGATCACAAACTGGCCGACTGTCTGTCGCTCGCCGATCAACTGTCCAAGCGCTACGGACTCTCCATGTGCGAAGTCGTGCCGGTGGACAGCGATACGTCAGAGGAAGTCGACCGCAAACTCGCGGTGGCCGGCGCGCAGGTGATGGAGCGCCATCTGAACGAAGAAAAGCCGATGGTGGTCGCGGTCGGCAGCGGCCGGACGCTGAAGGCGTCGGTCGATCAGATCGCGCAGCTAGACCGTCCGCAGCACCGGTTGGTGTCGTTGGTCGGGGCGATCGCCCAGGACGGCTCCTCGAACCGCTACGACGTCGCGCTGCACATCTCCGAGAAGACAGGGGGCAAGCATTTTCTGTTGCCGGCTCCGTTGCTCGCCGATACCGAGGCGGAGCGCTCGCAATGGTGCAATCACCGGCTGTACCGGATCGTCGAAACGCTGGCGGCGGACGCGGATGTCGCGTTCGTCGGCGTCGGCAATATCGGGCCGACCTGCCCGTTGCATGAAGACGGCTTCATTACGTCGGCGGAAGTGAAGGACATGATGCAAGGCGGCGCCGTGGCCGAAATGCTCGGCTTGCCGATCGATGCGACCGGCGCGCGCGTCGAGTCGCCGACCGGCCGGCGCGTGACCAGCCTCGCACTCGATTCGCCGCCGCGGCGCCCGACAATTGGTTTCGCGGGCGGCGAGCGCAAGCGGGAAGCGCTGATCGCAGTGCTGAAAGGCGGATGGTTGTCGGGGTTGGTGACCGACGAGCTGTGCGCGCGGGCGGCGCTTGAGGCTTGAGGCTTGAGGCTTGAGAGCGCTTAGGGGCCGAGCGTTTTGTGCAGTTCGAGCGGTACACACCGCTGCGGCGAATTGATTCGCGCCCCGCACTACACCAGCGGCAAACCTTCGGTAATGATGATCCGGTAATCGCCGCCCTGCAGACGTGTCTCGCTGACCGCCTGATACGCCGGGCTGCGATACCACGCGATCGCCTCGTCATAGCCGGCGAATTCGAGAATCAGAATCTCTTCGATCGCCGGCCCTTCCACCACTTCCTTGCGCCCGTGGCTCGCCAGCATGGTGACCGGATGCTGCTCGAAGGTTGCGGGCGCAACCTGCCTGTATTCGTCGAGCTTGGCCTGGTCGAGCGTTTTCTCGCGCGTAATGACAACGTAGGCGGACATGAGCGTTTCCCGGCGTGGTTGAAAGGAAAGCGGCGCGCCCGCCGCTTTCGCCAACATCACGCGGTCAGGCGGCCAGCACCTCGACGATCTTACGCTGGAATGCTTTCCCCGCGCTGTCGAACAGATGGCAGTGCTCCGGCGTCGCGCCCAGCTTCTGCATCTCGCCTTTCGTATGCCGTTCGAGCGGCGGAATCCGCGCGATCAGGCCGTCCGGTGAGACGCTGGATTCAGCGTACAAATAAGCCGCGTCACCGAGCGATTCGAGTGCCATCGTACGAGCCGAGATGCCGTCGTCGCTATTGCCCACGTGCAGATGCTCGGGGCGAATGCCGACCGTCACCTTGTCGCCCTGCTTGACCGCGCCCGGCTCCACCGCGACGCGCTGCGTCTCGCCGGTTTCGTAGCGCACCGTGACGCCGTCGTGCGTGACCGACTGCACCACGCCTTCCATGAAGTTCATTTTCGGCGAGCCGATAAAGCCGGCGACGAAACGGTTGGCGGGCGCGTGATACAGCATGGTCGGACTGCCGACCTGCTCCAGATTGCCCGCCGACAGCACGACGATCTTGTCGGCCAGCGTCATGGCTTCGACCTGATCGTGCGTCACGTAGATCATCGTGGTCTTCAGCTCGTCGTGCAGACGCGCGAATTCGAGGCGCATTTTCACGCGCAGCGCGGCGTCGAGATTCGACAGCGGTTCGTCGAACAGGAACACCTTCGGCTTGCGCGTGATCGCGCGGCCGATCGCCACACGCTGACGCTGACCGCCGGACAACTGCTTCGGCTTGCGATCCAGCAGATGATCGATGTGCAGGATCTTCGCTGCGTTACGCACGGCCGCGTCGATTTCCGGCTTCTTGGTGCCGGCGAGTTTCAGGCCGAACGCCATGTTGTCGTACAGCGTCATGTGCGGATACAGCGCGTACGACTGGAACACCATCGCGATGCCGCGTTTGGCGGGCGCCACGTCGTTCACGCGCATGCCGTCGATGGTAAGGTCGCCGCCGGTGATGTCTTCGAGGCCGGCGATCATTCGCATCAGCGTCGATTTACCGCATCCGCTCGGGCCCACGAACACGACGAACTCGCCGTCCGCGATATCGAGGTTGATGTCGCGCATCACCTCACTTTCGTCGTAGGCCTTTCTGATGTTGCGCAGAGTTACGCTTGCCATGATGTGTCTCCGTGTAATGCTATGTGTTGCTTGTCCGTTGCTTGCGCTGCCTGGATGAGTTTCAGCAGCTCCGCTTCTCTAATTGACGGCCGCTACGCCGCTCATGCTCGTGCAGCCGCGCTCACGCAGCCGATTCACGGCGGCGTGGCCGCCGTCGCGCTCAGCGTCCATTGCGCGACCAGTTCCGGCAGTTGCTGCATGTCGTCGAACACGTGCTGCGCGCCGGCCGCATGCAGCTTGTCGATCTGCGCATCACTCGCGTGACCGCCGCCGATAAAGCCCAGCACCGTCATGCCCGCCGCGGTCGCCGCCGTCACGCCGGTCACGCTGTCCTCCACCACGAGGCACGCCGACGGCGCGAGTCCGAGCCCTTTCGCCGCCGCCAGATAGACGTCGGGCGCGGGCTTCGGATTCGGCACCGCGTCGGCGCAAAACAACCGGTCGCCGAAGAACTTCACCAGCCCCGTGCGGGCCAGCACCGCTTCCACGTACGGCCGGAAACTGTTGCTCGCGCACCCTTTGGCGAGTGGCACCTGGGCGAGGGCCGCCTCGATGCCTTCCACCGTTGGCGCCTGCATCGCCGCCGCTTCCACCGCGCGACGGATCGCGTCGATATCGGCGACGGACAGACGCTTGCCGAGCTGCGTCGCCGTGCCTTGCAACACCGTTTCGATGCGCAAGCCGAGTAGCGGCAACACCACCGGCTCGACGTCGGTGTCGGGCCAGCGCGCTTCGAGTTCGTGCACCAGCATGCGCGCCGCCACGGCTTCGCTGTCGATCAGCACGCCGTCGCAATCGCAGATCAGCGCAAATTGACCGACACCGGAAGCCACACCGGAACCCCCATTCGACCCCGCTGTCATTTGACCGCCCCGAACGTGAGGCCGCGCACCAGTTGCTTCTGCGACAGCCAGCCGACGATCAGGATCGGCGCGACCGCCAGCAGCGAAGCGGCCGACAGCTTGGCCCAGAACAAGCCTTCAGGGCTCGAATACGACGCGATGAACACCGTCAGCGGCGCCGCGTTCGAGCTCGACAGGTTGATGCTCCAGAACGCCTCGTTCCACGACAGGATCACGAGCAGCAGCGCGGTCGAAGCGAGCCCCGGCAGCGACATGGGCATCAGCAGATAGACGATTTCCTGCCACGTCCTCGCGCCGTCGATCCGCCCGGCTTCGAGAATGTCGCGCGGAATTTCGGCGAAGTACGTGAACGACATCCACACCGCAATCGGCAGATTGATCAGCGTGTAGACGATCACCAGACCCGACACCGAATCGAGCAGGCCGGTGTTCTTCCACAGCAGATAGATCGGCACCAGCACGCCGACCGACGGCATCATCTTGGTGGACAGCATCCACAGCAGCACCTTCTGCGTGCGGCGGGTCGGGAAGAACGCCATCGCATACGCGGCCGGCACGGCGAGCAGCAGACACAGCACCGTGACGCCGGCCGAGATCAGCACCGAATTCCACGCGAACGAAAAGTAATTGCTGCGCGCGAACACCTCGCGGAAGCTATCGAGCGTCGGAATAAAAAACAGCGACGACGAATAAGCCTGCTGTTCCGTCTTGAACGCGGTGATCGTCATCCAGAAGATCGGAAAGAACAGCAGCAACGCGACCAGCCAGGCGATCACGCCGGGAATGCCGCGGCGAATTGCGGCGAACGGCGACTTCGCCGGCACGGTCATCGGTGTCGAGCTCGACACCGGTGTAGAGGCAACCTGGCTCATTTTTCGTACTCCCCTTTCAGGTTCTTCGCGAGCATGCGCACGAGGAAGAACGACACGACATTAGCCAGCACGACCGCGAGAATGCCGCCGGCAGAAGCAAGGCCGACGTCGAACTGTTGCAGGCCGAGCGAATAGATCAGGTACGACAGATTGGTCGTCGCGGTGCCCGGACCGCCGCCCGTGGTCGTGTAGATTTCGGCGAAGATCGACAGCAGGAAAATCGTCTCCATCATGACCACCACCGCGATCGCCCGTTTCAGGTGAGGCAGCGTGATGTAGAAGAACATCGAGAACGGACCCGCACCGTCGATCTTTGCCGCTTCCTTCTGCTCCTGATCGAGCGACTGGATCGCGGTGAACAGAATCAGGAACGCGAACGGCAACCACTGCCACGCGACGATCATGATCACGGCAGTGAGCGGATAGTCGGCGAACCAGTCGATCGGCTGCATGCCCATCGCGCGCATGCCCTGCGCGATCAGGCCGTACACCGGGTGCAGGATCATGTTCTTCCAGATCAGCGCACTGACCGTCGGCATCACGAAGAACGGGCCGATGGCGAGCAGCCGCGCGATACCCTGACCGTAGAACTTGCGGTCGAACAGAATCGCCATCAGCACGCCGCCGACCACGGTGATCACCAGCACCGAGATAATCAGCTCGAGTGTGTGGCCGATCGAGGGGCCGAACGACGGATCGGTCGCGAGGTATTTGTAATTGTCGAAGCCGGCGAAACCTTTGAGGTCCGGGTTCAATAGGTTGTAGCGCCGGAACGAAAACCAGATGGTCATCGCGAGCGGGATCGCCATCCACAACACCAGCACGGCCACCGAGGGCGTGACTAGCCAGCGGGCGGAATTAGCTTTGCGGATTTCGCGTTCTTTTTCTGTCTGGGGATGTGCTTGCATGAGAGGTAGGCGCAGAGGACGCATGGTGGACCACCTGTTCGGTAATGCGCGGACTGTCCGCTGCAAACTGCTCGCAGCGTGAAGCGCGCCGGCCGGCGCGACACCTCGCAGGCATCGCGGCGCGCCGCGCGATCCAGGACAGCCCGCTGTGCTGCGTGGGCCGGCTGACGGGCGTCAGCCGGCGCGTGCCACGTGCTTCAGGTGGCGGGTTACCGCAATCACTTCGATTACTTCTGGTAGCCGGCCTGTTGCACCGCGCGATTCGCGGTCGCATTGCCGGCGGCCAGCGCCTGATCGACCGTCATCTGACCGGCCACTGCGCCGGAAATGCTCTGACCGACCACGGTACCGAACGACTGGAACTCAGGAATACCCACGAATTGCACACCGGTGTACGGCACCGGCTTCAGCGTCGGGTGATCCGGGTCCGCCGTTTCGATCGCCTTCAGCACGAAGTCGCCGAACGGTGCGGCCTGTTTGTACTCAGGACGCGCGTACGTTGAATGACGCGTTCCCGGCGGCACCGAGGCCCAGCCTTCGTCTTTCGCGACCAGCTCGATGTATTGCTTCGACGTCGCCCATGCGATGAACTTCTTCGCCGCGTCCGTCTGCTTCGACGACTTCGGAATCGCCAGCGCCCACGCCCACAACCAGTGCGAACCCTTCGGCGTGACAGCAATCGGTGCGGCAGCGAAACCAACCTTGTCGGCGATCTGCGATTGCTGCTTGTTGTACAGCATGCCGGCCGCGACCGTCGCATCGATCCACATCGCGCACTTGCCCGACGACATCAGCGTCAGGTTTTCGTTGAAGCCGTTCGAGCTCGCTCCCGGAGGGCCGTCTTTCTTCAGCAGGTCGACGTAGAAGCTGATCGCCTTCTTCCATTCCGGCGTGGTGAGTTGCGCGTTCCACTTCTCGTCGAACCAGCGGCCGCCGAAGGTGTTCACCACCGTCGTCGCGAACGCCATGTTCTCGCCCCAGCCCGCCTTGCCGCGCAGACAGATGCCGTACATGCCGTTGGCCTTGTCGGTGAGCTTGTCCGCGAATTGCGCGATCTGGTCGTAGGTCGGCTGGTCGGGCATTTTCAGACCCTTGGCCGCGAACAGGTCTTTGCGGTAATACGTCATGGAGCTTTCGACGTAGAACGGCAGCGCGTACAACTGGCCGCCGCTCGAGAGGCCGTCGCGGGCCGTCTTCACGACGTCGTTCAGATCGTAATCGGCGGGCAGGTTGGTGAGCGGCGTGAGCCAGCCGCGCTTGCCCCATTGCGGCGTTTCATAGGCGCCGATCGTCATCACGTCGAACTGGCCGCTGCCGGTCGTGATGTCGGTGGTGGCGCGCTGACGCAGCACGTTTTCTTCGAGAATCACCCAGTTCAGCTTGATGTCCGGATTCGCCTGCTCGAAAGCGGGCGAGAGCTTCTTCAGCTCGATCATGTCCGGGTTGTTCAACGTGGCGATCGTCACCGTCGCCGCCGACGCGCTCAGCGCGAAGCACGCCATGGCGCCGACGCTAGCCGCTTTCAGCGCGGATTTGAGGATTGGCTTCATGTGTTGTCTCCTTTCTCGTACGTTATGTGATGCTGCGTTTGTTCTACGAAAATGACGAGGATGATGCGCACGTCGCGACCGCCGTGACGTGCCTGCTGCGTCAACTCATCCAGTTGCCGCCGTCGACGTTCAGCGTTTGCGCGGTAATGTAGTCGGCATCCGCCGACGCGAGAAACAGGGCGGCGCCGGTCAGGTCGTCCGGCACACCCATGCGGCCGAGCGGCACCGCTTCGCCGACCAGGCGCTTCTTCTCGCCGAGCGGACGGTTTTCATAACGGGCGAAGAGCGCGTCGACTTCCTTCCACATCGGCGTATCGACGACGCCCGGCGCGATGCCGTTCACATTGATCTTGTGCGGCGCGAGCGCCAGAGCCGCAGATTGCGTGTAGCTGAGCACGGCCGCCTTGGTCGCGCAGTAATGCGACACGAGCGCCTCGCCACGCCGCCCCGCTTGCGACGACATATTGATGATCTTGCCGCCGTGACCCTGCTCGACCATTTTTTGCGCGACGGCTTGCATCAGGAAGAACAGGCCCTTCACGTTGACCGCGAAGAGGCGGTCGAACACGTCCCAGGACTCGTCGAGGAGCGGGCGCATATCGAACAGCGCCGCATTGTTGAACAGAATGTCGACCTGGCCGAAACGCTCGAGCGTGCTCGCGACGATACGGTCGATATCTTCACGGCGCGTGACGTCGGCGCTGACGCTCAGCACACGGTCGCCATAGTCGGCGCGCAGCGTGTCGCCGAAACTGTCGGCCGGCTTCATGTCCACCAGCACGCAGCGCGCGCCTTCGTCCAGATAGCGGCGCGCCACGGCCTCGCCGATTCCGCTTGCCGCGCCCGTCAGAATGGCCACCTTGTCTTGCAATCGTGCCGCCACTGCCTGTCTCCGGTTCATTGCGTTTTGTTTCGCAGTGAGCGAACGCTCATTACGCGAACAATTGCTCTGTTAGTGATCGAATGATCGGATACGGACAGGGTCATGTCAAGGCACCCGCGCAGATTTCGATGGTGCAGCGCGGCAGGACGCGCGCGCCCTCGTCCCCGCTCTGAACAACACTAATACGAGAAATCAGGCAAGGCCAAGTCGCTTTCTGCATAAGGCGCTGACATTTATTTGAGATACGTTATATCATTTCGACCGCGCTTCATTGGCCGCGCGCGGCTTCGCGCGACCGGTCGCAACGCCCTCTCCTAACGTTAGTGATTCACTCAACTCTCACGCAGCAGGAAACAACGATGAAGAAACTCGGCTCGATGTTCAACGGTGCGCACCGCGCGCTGAAGCTGTCGAAATACGTTGCGGCGGCCACGGCCGCGTTCGCGATCGGTCACAGCGCGTTCGCCGCGGATGCGAAAATCCCGGTGGTCGCGGCGGAGAATTTCTACGGCGACGTGGTGCAGCAACTGGGCGGCGATCGTGTCGACGTGACCAGCATTCTCAGCAACCCGGACCAGGATCCGCATCTGTTCGAAGCCAGCCCGAAGACGGCGCGCGCGTTGCAGCATGCGAGCCTTGTGGTGTACAACGGCGCCGACTACGATCCGTGGATGGCAAAATTGCTGGCCGCCTCGAAGGGCACGAAGCGCGTGACGATCGTCGCCGCCGACCTCACCGGCAAGAAAGGCGGCGATAATCCGCACCTCTGGTACGACCCGGCCACCATGCCGAAGGTCGCGCGCGCGGTGAGCGAAGCGCTCGTCGCGGCTGACCCGGCGCACAAGTCGGCGTACGATGCGAACCTCGCGAAGTTTCTCGATTCGCTGAAGCCGATCGACGCCAAAGTCGCCGAGTTGCATGGCCGCTACGCGGGCGTGCCGGTCACGGCGACCGAGCCGGTGTTCGGCTATATGTCGGACGCGATCGGGCTGAGTATGCGCAACCTGCGCTTCCAGCTCGCCACGATGAACGACACCGAAGCCAGCGCGGCCGATATCGCCGCGTTCGAACGCGACCTGCGCGAAAAGCGCGTGCGCGTTCTGATCTATAACAGCCAGGCAACCGAGGCCCTGACCAAACGCATGTTGAAGCTCGCGCAGCAATCGAAGGTGCCGTCCATGAGCGTCACCGAGACCGAACCGGCCGGCAAGACCTATCAGACGTGGATGCTGACGCAGCTCGACGCGCTGAACGCCGCGCTGATCGCGGGCGAAGCGAACGGCGCGGGCGAGGTGGCAGCTTCCGGCAGCAAAGGAAAGACACCATGACTCTGACTGGCCGCAACGCGCCAGCCCTTGCAGCAAGTGCGCCCTCGGGCGCGCCGTCCAACGCGCCCGTGCTCGAACTCGAGCAGGTCACGCTCGAACTCGGCGACCGCACGATTCTGCGCGACACCGGCTTCGTGGTGAATCAGGGCGAATTCATCGGCGTGCTCGGGCCGAACGGCGCGGGCAAGACCACCTTGATGCGCGCGGTGCTCGGCCTCGTGCCGGCCGCGAGCGGCACGATCCGCGTGCTGGGGCAGCCGGTCGAGCGCGGCAATGCGTCGATCGGCTACATGCCGCAGACGCGCAGCGCGCTCGCTGGGCGGCGCGTGCGCGGCCGCGATTTCGTCGCGATGGCCGCCGACGGTCATCGTTGGGGCTTGCCGCATGCGGACGCCCACACCCGCGCCGATGTCGAGCGCGTGCTGGATCTGGTGGGCGGCCGCAAGCTGGCCGAGCGGCCGTTGTCGGAACTATCGGGTGGCGAGCGGCAGCGCCTGCTGCTCGCGCAATGCCTGCTCGGCAATCCGAAACTGCTGTTGCTCGACGAACCGCTGATCAGTCTCGACCCGCATCATCAGAAGAGCGTGGTCGAACTGGTGCGGCGCGTGCAGCAGGAACTCGGCATTGCCGTGCTGTTTTCGGCGCACGAATTGAATCCGCTGCTGAACTCGATCGATCGCGTGCTGTATCTCGGCAGCGGCGTGGCCGCGCTCGGCACCGTCGACGAAGTGATCACCCGCCCGGTCCTGTCGCGCCTGTACGGCTCGCCGATCGACGTGATGCGGGTGAACGGCCGCATCTTCGTGATGTCGGGCGACGTCGAGGTCGAGAAACACGATCACGAGCACGAACACGACGAAGACGGCGGCCATAGCCACGGCCATTCGCACGGCGCGCACGGCCACTCGCACGGCCACGGCCACTCACACCAGCACGACTCACGCGACGGACACACGCACGATGTTTGAATACGATTTCATGGTCAACGCGTTCGCGGCGTCGGGGATCGTCGCGGTGCTGGCGGGTATCGTGGGCTATTTTCTGGTGATGCGCGGACAGACCTTCGCGGGCCACGCGTTGTCGCACGTCGGCTTCACCGGCGCGACCGGCGCGGTGCTGATCGGCATCTCGCCGATCTGGGGGATGATCGGCTTCACGCTCGCGGCGGGCGTCGGCATGGGCGCGCTCGGCGAACGCCTTGCCGGACGCGACGTGGCGATCGGCGTGATCCTGTCGCTGTCGCTCGGTTTCGGTTTGCTGTTCCTGCACTTCTTCACCGCGTACGCGACGCAAGTCACCGCGCTGCTGTTCGGCAATGTGCTCGGCGTGAACACGTCGACGTTGGGCGTGCTGGCGGCGTTGGGCGTAGTCAGTTTGCTGGCGCTGGCGGCGATCATGCGGCCGTTGCTGTTCGCTTCGTTGCAGCCTGAACTGGCCGAAGCAAAGGGTGTGTCGCTGCGGCTCGTGTCAGTGCTGTTTCTGGCGATTGCCGCATTGGCGGTAGCCGCGTGTACGCAGATCGTCGGCGTGCTGCTGGTGTTCACGTTGATGGTCGGGCCGGCTGCCGCCGCGCAAAACATGACGACGCGTTTGTCGACCGGACTCGTGCTGGCCGCGGTGTTTGCGCTGCTGCAGGCGTGGCTCGGCTTGACGCTGGCGTTCTATACCGATTGGCCCACGAGCTTCTGGATCACCGTGCTGTCGGCAGTGGTGTACGGCGGGAGTTTGTTGAAGCGGCGTTGAGTGGAGAGCGATGACGGCGGGCACTCTTACGCGCTACCGTCATCGCCATGCGACAACACACTCAGCCGAGCAGCACCTTCGCGTGATGCGCGAGATGATCCTCGATGAACGTCGAGATGAAGTAATACCCATGGTCGTAGCCCGCGTGGCGGCGCAGCGTCAGCGGCTGACCCGCCGCCTGGCAGGCGGCCTCGAATACATCCGGGTTCAGCTGTTCCGCCAGGAACTGATCCGCCAGCCCCTGATCCACCAGAATCCCCGCCGCGAACTTGCGCGACGCATGCGCGACCAGCTCGCTCGCGTCGTACTGCTTCCACGCTTCGCGATCGTCGCCGAGATACCCGCCGAACGCTTTCTCGCCCCACGGGCAACGCGTGGGCGCGGCAATCGGCGCGAACGCGGATACCGAGCGATAAATCTCCGGATTGCGCAGCGCCAGCATCAACGCGCCGTGACCGCCCATCGAGTGCCCGAAAATACCGAGGCGCGCACCGTCCACCGGCAGATTCGCCAGCACCGTTTCGCGCAGATCGTCACGCACGTACGAGTACATCCGATAGTGCTGCGCCCACGGTTGCTGTGTCGCATCGACGTAGAAACCCGCGCCCACACCGAAGTCCCACGCCGCGCTTTCGCCCGGCACGCCCGCGCCGCGCGGACTCGTATCGGGCGAAATCAGCGCGATGCCGTGCTGTGCCGCGAAACGTTGCGCGCCGGCCTTGATCGGAAAGGTTTCTTCCGTGCACGTGAGACCCGCCAGATAGAACAGCGCGGGCACGTTCGCGTTCGCTTGCAACGCCTGCGGCGGCAGATAGACCGAGAAACGCATCGGCAGGCCGACGGTCTGCGAGTCGTGCCGGTAGATACGCTGCTCGCCGCCATGGCAGGCATGCGACGACAGAAGTTCAAGCATCGCCCTGCTCCTTTTTATGGGTTGCGTGGGTTGCGTTCCGCATCAGTACAGCACGACCGAGCGGATCGACTCGCCCTTCTTCATCAGGTCGAAGCCTTCATTGATGCGTTCGAGCGGCAGACGGTGGGTGATCAGATCGTCGATATTGATCTTGCCTTCCATGTACCAATCGACGATCTTCGGCACATCCGTACGCCCGCGCGCGCCGCCGAACGCCGAGCCCTTCCACTCGCGGCCGGTCACCAGCTGGAACGGACGCGTGCTGATCTCCTCGCCCGCCGCCGCCACGCCGATGATGAACGACTGGCCCCAGCCTTTGTGCGTGCATTCGAGCGCCTGGCGCATCACCTTGGTATTGCCGATGCATTCGAACGAGTAGTCCGCGCCACCATCGGTCAGTTGCACGATGTGGTCGACCACGTTCTCGACTTCGTTCGGGTTGATGAAGTGCGTCATGCCGAACTTCTTCGCCAGCTCAACCCGGCCCGGGTTGATGTCGACGCCGATGATCTTGTCCGCGCCGACCATCTTCGCGCCCTGAATCACGTTCAGGCCGATACCGCCGAGGCCGAACACGACCACGTTCGCGCCCGCTTCGACCTTTGCCGAATACACCACCGCGCCGACGCCCGTCGTCACGCCGCAGCCGATGTAGCAGATCTTGTCGAACGGCGCGTCTTCACGGACCTTCGCGACCGCGATTTCCGGCACGACGATGTAGTTCGAGAACGTGGACGTGCCCATGTAGTGGAACAGCGGCTTGCCGTCCAGCGAGAAGCGCGAGGTGGCGTCGGGCATCAAACCCTTGCCTTGCGTCGAACGGATCGCCTGACACAGGTTGGTCTTGCGCGACAGGCAGAACTTGCATTGACGGCATTCCGGCGTGTACAGCGGAATCACGTGATCGCCCTTCTTCAGCGTGCCGACGCCCGGCCCGGTATCGACGATCACGCCCGCGCCCTCATGGCCGAGAATCGCCGGGAAAATGCCTTCCGGGTCCGCGCCTGACAGCGTGTAGTAGTCGGTGTGGCAGATGCCCGTCGCCTTCACTTCGATCAGCACTTCACCGGCGCGCGGGCCTTCCAGATCCACTTCCTCGATCGTCAATGGGGCGCCGGCTTTCCATGCAATGGCGGCTTTGGTTTTCATCGTGAATGCTCCTTGAGGTCTGTGAGTGCGACGCGCGTCCGGCATGATGTGCCGCGCTCTAACTTAGCGCGCGAAAAGCGTAATGGTATTGCAAAGTGCGTCACGGCATTGTCCGTACCGGACATCGGCGCGCTCATCGTCGGCCAGCGTCGACGAGCGCCGGCCGCGTCACCGATCCGCCGTGCCGCCGAACCAGGTTTCGACCCGGCCGTAAAGATCGAGAAAGCGTGCGTAGCGTTCGGCCAGTGCCGAATCGCCTTGCGGACCGGCGACCCGCGTGGCGCCTGGCGCAAGCGCCGCGAGATCGTTCGCGTGCCAATGGCCGCTCGCCAGACCGCCGAGAATCGCCGCGCCACGTGGCGCCGCGTTGGGGCAATCGACCGCATACAGTTCGACGTCCAGCGCATCGGCCAACAACTGCCGCCAGCGCGCGTCGACCGAGCCGCCGCCCGCGAGCTTCAATGTCGTGACCGTCGCACCGCTCGCGCGAATCGCGTCGAGCCCGGCGCGCAGCGAGAATGCGACGCCTTCGAACGCGGCGCGCATCATCGTGCCGCGCGTGTGTTCGAGCGCGAGGCCGAGCCAGCCGCCGCGCGCCGATGGGTTGAGCCACGGCGTGCGTTCGCCGGTGAGATAAGGCAGGAAGGTCAGGCTGGTTGCGTGCGCTACAGCGCCGTGGGTATGTTCTGAGGCACGGCCGGAGGTCGCGCTGCCCGCCTCGCCAAACGCGCTGGTAGTGACGTCGACAGACGCGCCGTTCAGCGCAATCGCGTTGGCCTCGCCGAACGCCTCCCGATAAGCATCGGCCCACTCATACGACAGCCAACCGCGCACGCGTTCCAGCGCAATGCCGACGTTTTGCATCGCCGCCATCCGATACCAGTGATCGCTAGCCGCCCGATAGCGATGCAGGCCCTTCGCCGCCGTCGGCTCTTGCCCCGCCAGCACGACGATCTGTCCGCCCGTGCCGGTGGTGAGCAACGCATCGCCATCGCGCGCGAGTCCGCTGCCGAGCGCCGCGCACGGCGTGTCGGCGGCGCCGGTCGCGAGCACGATGCCGGAGCGCAAGCCCAGCGCCTGCGCCGCCGTCTGCGACAGCACGCCGCCCGCCGCATACGAAGGCGCCAACGGCGCGAACCATTCGCGCGGAATCTCCAGACGAGCCAGCAGCGCGGTATCCCATACGCCGGCCGGATCGGCGAGCGCGGTCGCGCAGGCGTCCGACGGATCGGTCAACACCGCGCCGCCCAACGCCACGCGCAGCCAGTCTTTCGGCTGCAACGCCCAGCGCGTTCTGTGCGCGGCGTGCGGTTCGTTCAGCACGATCCAGCGCAGCAGCGGCCCGGCCATGCCGGGCGCCACCGGATTCGCTTGCGGCTCGCGCCACGCGTCGAGCAAACCCAGCGCGCGCGTATCGGGCCACAGCATCGCGGGCCGCACGGCGTCGCCCGCGGCGTCGATCAGCACGACGCCGTGCATCTGCCCGGAGAAGCCGATCGCGCGCACGTCGCTGCGCAACGCTTGCGGCAAGCGCGACGCCGCTTCGCACAGCGCGCGCCACCACGTTTGCACCGACATCTCCGCCCAACCCGCGTGCGGTGTCTCCAACGTATAAGCGACGCTCGCGACCGCGAGTTCGCGGCCGTGTTCATCGACGATTGCTACTTTGAGGGAACCGGTGCCGAGGTCGATGCCAAGAAAACTCATGGGCGATTGCACGTCAAAAGAGGGGTGAAAATGAGGGTCGCGAGGCGCACGCGAAAGGTGCCCCGAAGGCGGTTTTTTCGTCACCGTGACGCGCCCCGGAGGGCGCATCCAAAAACACGCCGATCTTGCCGGATCGCGGGTTAACCCCGCCGCGCCGCGAGCCGCATGAAAACAGCACTATGCGTCGAGTGAGATACACCTCATTGATTCTCACACATATCGGTCCGGCGATGGCGCGCACGGCTTAACGCCCCGCACCGCCGCTACAAAGGGCTGTCCTCCGATGGGACAAACGCGCAGCTTTAAATTGCCTTTCAAACCGGCACGACGCATATCGTCACCGGGAATGCCGGAATAGGCCCCAGTGGTCTTGTTGCACTTTATCGTCCCCGATACCTTGGAGTCATCTCAAAAACTAGATGGTGGAGACAGAAGATATGCAATCGAACACGGTTCACCCGTGCGACGAGCGACTGCCCGCGGGCCAGTTGCTGACCCTCGGCATCCAGCACGTTCTGGTGATGTATGCCGGCGCCGTCGCAGTGCCTCTGATCGTCGGTGCGGCGCTCAAATTGCCGAAGGATCAGATCGCCTTCCTGATTAGCGCCGATCTGTTCTCCTGCGGCATCGCCACGCTGATTCAAACGCTCGGTCTGTGGATCTTCGGTATCCGCCTGCCGGTCATCATGGGCTGCACGTTCGCGGCCGTCGGTCCGATGGTCGCGATCGGCACCAATCCTTCGCTCGGCATTCTCGACATCTTCGGTTCGACGATCGCGGCCGGCGTGGTCGGCATTCTGCTCGCGCCCGCGGTCGGCAAGTTGCTGCGATTCTTCCCGCCGGTGGTGATCGGCGTGGTGATCTCGGTGATCGGTTTGTCGCTGATGGAAGTGGGCATCAACTGGGCAGCCGGCGGCGTGGGCAATCCCGACTACGGCAATCCAATCTATCTCGGCCTGTCGTTCATCGTGCTGACGCTGATTCTGCTGATCAACAAGTTCGCCAAGGGCTTCCTCGCCAATATCTCGGTGTTGCTCGGCATCGTCTCCGGTTTCGTGATCGCGCTGGTGCTCGGCCGCGTCAACATGGACGGCGTCACGCACGCACCGTGGGTCGGTTTCGTGATGCCGTTCCACTTCGGCCTGCCGCACTTCGATCCGTTGTCGATCGCAACGATGGTCACCGTGATGTTCGTCACCTTCATCGAATCGACCGGCATGTTCCTCGCGGTCGGCGACATGGTGGATCGCCCGGTCGATCAGAAAGCGCTGGTGCGCGGTCTGCGCGTGGACGGTCTGGGCACGCTGATCGGCGGCATCTTCAACTCGTTCCCGCATACGTCGTTCTCGCAGAACGTCGGCCTGATCGGCGTGACCGGTGTGAAGAGCCGCTTCGTCTGCGCCATGGGCGGCGTGATTCTGGTGCTGCTGGGCCTGTTCCCGAAGATGGCGCAAGTGGTCGCGTCGGTGCCGGCCTTCGTGCTCGGCGGCGCGGGCATCGTGATGTTCGGCATGGTCGCGGCGAACGGCATGAAGGTGCTGTCGCGCGTCGACTTCGTGAAGAACCAGCACAACCTGTTCATCGTCGCGGTGAGCGTCGGGTTGGGTCTGGTGCCGGTGGTGTCGCCGCACTTCTTCTCGAAGCTGCCGGCCGCACTGACGCCGCTGCTGCACAGCGGGATTCTGCTGGCTTCCGTGTCTGCCGTCCTGCTGAATCTGATCTTCAACGGTGTGAAGAGCGAGAAGAAGGCGCAATGCGAGATTCGCAAGGCCGGTCACGATTTCGACGGACGCGGTGGGAATGAACCGCCGCACGATGAAATGCTGCGTGCCGCCGATCTGCATTGAGTGACTGAATTGCGGCAAATGTAATCATTGCATCTCGTCCTCTGCGGACAAACAAAAACGCCACGGCATGCCGTGGCGTTTTTGTTTTCAGCTTTGTACTGCTGTTTGCTGCCGTGTGTCTTGTGCCGGCTGCGTAGAACGGCTTCCGTGACACCGAATGCCGTCCTGCGCGTTGGCCGCTACGCGACGACTCCGACCTAACCCGCCGTCGCCGCCGAAGCCGCCACCGGCGCGCTTGCCGCACCGTAATTCACCGGTGCGTCGGCCGGACGCGGCTGATCGCCGTTGTGCTCGACCCAGCCACCGCCGAGTGCCTGGTACAACGTCACCAGGTTCTGCAGGCGCTCCATGCGCGCGGTGATCAGCGACGTTTGCGACGTGTACAGATCGGTCTGCGCGGTCAGCACCGACAGATAGCTGTCGACACCGTTCGTATAACGCAGATTCGACAGATCCAGACGACGCTGTTCCGCAAACGTATTGCGCTCCAGCGCCTGGATCTGCTGGTCGTACGTGCCGCGCGCCGCCAGACCGTCCGCCACTTCGCGGAAGGCCGTCTGGATCGCCTTTTCGTACGTAGCGATCTGGACGTTCTTCTGCAGGTTGGCGACGTCGAGGTTGGCGATGTTCTGACCGCCCTCGAAGATCGGCACCGTGATCGAGGGACCGAAGCCCCACGCAGCCGAACCCGGCTTGAACAGACCACCGAGCGACGGGCTCAGCGTGCCGAAATTGCCGGTCAGCGAGACCTTCGGGAAGAACGCCGCGCGTGCCGCGCCGATATTCGCGTTGGCCGCGAGCAGGTTCTCCTCGGCCTCCATGATGTCCGGACGACGTGTCAGCAGATCGGACGGCAGACCGGCCGGAATATCCGTGAGGAGATTCTGGTCGTCCAGCGTCAGACCCGGCGGCAAATCAGCCGGCAGCGGCTCGCCTAGCAGCAGCACCAGCGCATTCTCGCCCTGTGCCCGCAAACGCGCCTGCGCCTGCAGGTTGGCGTTGGCCGTCTCGACCACCGTTTGCGCCTGGCGCAGATCCAGCTCGGAACCTGTGCCGTTGTCGAACTGCAGCTTGGTGATCCGATACGACTCCTGCGCGGTCTTCAGCGTGTCTTGCGTGACCTTCAGCAGATCGTCCAGTTCGAGCACCGTCAGATACTGATTCGCCACCTGCGAGACCAGCGCGATTTCCGCCGCCTTGCGCGCCTGCGCCGTGCCGAGGTAGGTCGCCAACGCCTGATCCTTCAGGCTTTGAATCCGCCCGAAGAAGTCGATTTCCCACGATGCGTTCAGACCGACCGAGTACGAGTTGGAGATCGTCAGTCCGGTCGACGTCAGATCTTTCGGCGTACGCGACTTGGTTTGCGAACCCGCGGCATCCAGCGTCGGGAACAGGCCGGCGCGAACGATCCGGTACTGCGCCTGCGACACCTGCATGTTCAGCACCGACACACGCAGATCGCGGTTGTTCTTCAGCGCGATCTCGATCAGCCGCTGCATGCGCGGATCGACGAAGAATTCGCGCCAGCCGATGTCGGCCGCGGCCACACCGTTCGCGCTACGCGCGGCGGCCGTCGCGCCGGGCTTTTGCTGGCCCGCTTCGGCCCCCGGCTGGGTCGCGCCCGGTTGCGTGTCGTACACGCCGCCGGTCGGGAACGTCGACGTCACGGGTTCCGCCGGACGCTGGTAATGCGGCGCCATCGTGCAACCCGCGGCGAACAACGCGACCGCCACTGCAATCAAAGAGTGTTTTTGCATCTCAATGTCCGTCCTTGCCCGAGCCGTTACCGCCCGACGCACCACCTTGCGGATCGTGCGGATGGAGCTGGTTGGAATGTTCGAACGCTGCATCCGGATCTTCCGTCTCACCACCGAATTTCGCGCGGATCACGACGAAGAACATCGGGATCATGAAAATCGCGAGGAAGGTCGCCGTCAACATCCCGCCGATCACGCCGGTACCGATCGCGTGCTGGCTGGCCGAACCCGCGCCGTTGCTGATCGCGAGCGGCATCACGCCGAGAATGAACGCGAGCGAGGTCATCAGAATCGGACGCAGCCGCAGACGCGCTGCTTCCAGCGCCGCTTCGACCGGCCCCATGCCTTCACCTTGCTGCAACTCGCGGGCGAATTCCACGATCAGAATCGCGTTCTTCGCCGACAGCCCCACCGTGGTCAACAGACCCACCTGGAAGAACACGTCGTTCTCGAGCCCGCGCAGCGTAGCGGCCAGCAGTGCGCCGATCACGCCGAGCGGCACCACCATGATCACCGAGAACGGGATCGACCAGCTTTCATACAACGCCGCGAGACACAGGAACACGACGAGGATCGAGATGCCGTACAGAATCGGCGCCTGCGAACCGGACTGGCGTTCCTGCAACGACAAGCCGGTCCATTCGTAGCCGATACCCGCCGGCAGCTTCGCCACGAGTGCTTCCATTGCCGTCATGGCCTGACCGGTCGACTTGCCCGGTGCAGCCGCGCCCTGGATTTCCACGGCCGAAATACCGTTGTAGCGTTCGAGCTTCGGCGAACCGTAGGTCCACGTGCCGCTGGCGAACGACGAGAACGGCACCATGGTGCCCGCCGAATTGCGCACGTACCAGGCGTTCAGGTCTTCCGGGGTCATGCGGAACGGTGCGTCGCCTTGCAGATACACCTTCTTGATCCGGCCGTCGGTATCGAGGAAGTTGTTCACGTACTGCGATGCCCATGCGATCGAGAACGTCTGGTCGATCGTCGACAGCGACACGCCGAGCGCCGAAGCCTTCTCGTGATCGATATCCACCTTGAACTGCGGCGTATCGTTCAGGCCGTTCGGACGCACCTGGGCCAGCGTCGGATCTTTCGCCGCCATGCCGAGCAGCATATTGCGTGCTTGCATCAGCTTGTCGTGGCCGATACCCGCGCGATCCTGCAGTTCGAAGTCGAAGCCCGCAGCGGTGCCGAGTTCAGGAATCGACGGCGGATTCACCGGATACACCAGCGCATTCTTGTAGCCGCCGAAATGCATGAACAGACGGCCGACCAGCGACTGCACCTTCTGGTCCGTATGCTGACGCACCGAGTAGTCCTTCATCCGCACGAACACGAGACCCGCGTTCTGACCGCGACCGGCGAAGCTGAAGCCGTTCACCGTGAAGGTCGATTCGACGATGTCCTTCTCGGTATTCAACAGGTAGTCCGACACGTCCTTCAGCGCGCGCGCCGTGGTTTCCTGCGTCGAGCCCGACGGCGTTTGCACCAGCACGAACATCGTGCCCTGGTCTTCGTCAGGCAGGAACGACTTCGGCAGCTTCACGAACAGCAGGCCGACCGCGAAGATCACCACCATATAGATGATCAGCCAACGGCCCGAGCGCTTGATCACGTGGTGCACGCCCGAGTGATACTTGTCGCGGCTCTTGTTGAAGTTGCGGTTGAACCAGCCGAAGAAGCCGGTGGTGCGTTCCTGGTGACCCTTTTCGACCGGCTTGAGAATCGTCGCGCACAGCGCCGGTGTCAGAATCAACGCAACCAGCACGGACAGCACCATGGCCGCCACGATGGTCAGCGAGAACTGCCGGTAAATCGCGCCGACCGAGCCGCCCGAGAACGCCACCGGCACGAACACCGCCGACAGCACGAGCGCCACGCCGACCAGCGCGCCGGTAATCTGGTCCATCGCCTTGCGGGTCGCGTCTCGAGGCGATAAGCCCTCCTCCTGCATGACCCGCTCGACGTTTTCCACCACCACGATCGCATCGTCCACCAGCAAGCCAATGGCCAGCACGAGCCCGAACATGGACAGCGTGTTGATCGAGAAACCCACCAGACCCATGACCGCGAACGTGCCCAACAGCACCACCGGCACGGCGATCGTCGGGATCAGCGTGGCGCGCAGGTTCTGCAGGAACAGGTACATGACCAGGAACACCAGCACGATACCTTCGAGCAGCGTCTTGACCACTTCTTCGATCGACAGGCGCACGAACGGCGTGGTGTCGTACGGATACTTCACGACCAGGCCGTGCGGGAAGTACTTCGACAGGTCGTCGATCTTCGCGCGGACGGCCTTGGCGGTGGCCAGCGCGTTAGCGCCGGTCGCGAGCTGAATACCGAAGCCTGCCGTCGGCTGGCCGTTGTACTTGGTGTCGAAGTTGTAGTTTTCGCCACCCAGCTCGATGCGGGCCACATCTTTGATACGGACTCGCGAGCCGTCAGGGTTCACCTTCAGCAGCACGTTGCCGAACTGTTCAGGCGTATTCAGCAGCGTGGCTTCCGTGATGGTGGCCTGCAGCACCTGACCCGGCACCGACGGCGTGCCGCCGAGCGAACCGCCCGCGACCTGCACGTTCTGGGCCGTCAACGCGGTTTGCACGTCCACCGGCGTCAAGCCGAAGTTGGTGAGCTTGTTCGCGTCCAGCCAGATCCGCATGGCGTACTGCGAGCCGAACAGCGTCACGGTACCCACGCCGTCGATCCGGCTGAGCGGATCTTCGATGTTCGACGCGACGTAGTTCGCCAGGTCGTACTTGTTCATACTGCCGTCTTCGGAGTTGAACGCGAGGACCATCAGGAAGCTGCTGCTCGACTTCGTGACCTTGGTGCCCAACTGCTGCACGGCTTGCGGCAGCAGCGGCGTGGCCAGTTGCAGCTTGTTCTGCACCTGCACCTGCGCAATGTCAGGATTGGTGCCGGCCGCGAACGTCAGCGTGATGGTTGCCGTACCCGAGTCGTCCGACGTGGACGACAGGTACAGCAAATGGTCGAGACCACTCATCTGCTGCTCGATCACCTGCGTGACGGTGTTTTCCACCGTCTTCGCCGAGGCGCCCGGGTACGTTGCGCTGATCTGCACGGCCGGCGGCGCGATCGTCGGGTACTGCGCGATCGGCAACGTGAAGACCGACGCGATACCCGCGAGCATCAGAATAATGGCGATCACCCATGCAAAAATTGGGCGATCAATAAAGAACTTTGCCATGAGGCGGGCTCCCTGTTATTACGCGCCCGATGCCGCAGAGGCGGGTTGAGCCGTCTGTGCAGCACCGCTGGCGGCCGGCGCACCCTGAGCGGATGCGTCGGAAGCGGGTGTGGCGGGAAGTTGCGCGGCAACCGGCTTGACCTGCTGACCCGGACGCGCCTTCTCGGTGCCCGCGACGATCACGCGGTCCCCAGCCTTCAGGCCACCTTCGACCACCCAGTTCGAACCGTACGTGCCCGACGTGACGAGCTGACGCAACGCGACCTTGTTGTCGTCGCCGACGACCAGCGCGGTCGGCTGACCCTTCTGGTCATGCGTGACGCCGACCTGCGGCACCACCAGCGCGTTATCGTTGACGCCTTCTTCGATCCGCGCGCGCACGAACATGCCCGGCAGCAACACCTTGTCCGCGTTCTTGAAGAGCGCGCGCACCGTGACCGAGCCGGTGCTCTGGTCGACCGTGACGTCGGTGAACTGCAGCTTGCCCTTTTCCGAATACGTGCGGCCGTCTTCGAGAATCAGCGAGACCTTGGCAGCGTCCGGGCCGCTCGTCTTCAGCTTGCCCTCTTGCACTTCGCGGCGCAGCTTCAGACCGTCGAGGCTCGATTGCGTCAAGTCCACATAGACCGGATCGAGTTGCTGGACGGTAGCCAGCAGCGTGGCGGCGCTCGCCTGCACATACGCGCCCGGCGTGACTTGCGACACGCCGATCTGGCCGCTCACCGGCGAGGTCACGTCCGTATAGCCGAGATTGATCTGCGCCGTGTCGACCGCTGCCTTGCCGGCGGCGACGTCCGCCGCTGCCTGGCCTTCCGAGGCGACCGCGTTGTCGTAGTCCTGCTTGCTGACTGCGTTCGCGGCCACCAGCACCTTGTAGCGGTTAGCTTGCGCGGTGGTCGATACGAGGTTGGCTTGCGCCTTGGCCAGCGTGGCCTTCGCATTGTTCAACGTGGCGATGTACGGCGCCGGATCGATCTTGTACAGACGCTGACCCGCCTTGACCTCGCCGCCTTCCGTGAACTCGCGGCGCAGCACGATGCCGTCGACCCGTGCGCGCACTTGCGCGACGAGGAAGGCGCTGGTGCGGCCGGGCAGCTCGGTGACGACGGGTACCGAAGTCGGTTGAACGGTGATGACGCCCACTTCGGGCGTTTGTTGCGGCGGGGCAGATTGTTTTGGTCCGCACGCTGCCAGCAATACGGCAGCCGTCGCGGCACTGATTAAGCGGAATGGAACCCGTTCGACGCGCATGGAGCGACCTCTGTCAAAGACTGAGAATGAAAAAGTGCGCGCATCCCTACCCCGGGGACGACAGCGCACACATGCGTCTTGCGACGCTTGACCGAAAGCCCGTGAATGCAAACCGAAGCTGCTGGGCACCCTGAGCAAAATGCGCCATACCTGGGAAATGCCGCACGGCGCCGCCCATCCAGGCACGGCGCAAGAGCGTTTTGAAAGGCAACAGTGACGGATATTAACCGGTCGTCACGGCTTGGGCTATCCGATCGTGGGATGCTATTATATATACATTCACGAATGCATGTATAAGTGCGTTTACTTCTCTTGTGGGCGGGGGGCCTGCAGGAACGCTTCGCAATTCGCTTAACGGCAGACAGATTGTCATCCCACGGACTTAATAGCCCTCGGGAAAACCCCACAATCACGGCGAGTCACACGAATATGGTCAGAAGAACCAAAGAAGAGGCGCTTGAGACGCGCACCAGCATTCTCGACGCAGCCGAGCGGGTCTTTTTCGAGAAGGGCGTATCGCGCACGTCGCTGGCCGACATTGCGCAGGCGGCGGGCGTCACGCGCGGCGCGATCTACTGGCACTTCGCGCATAAGAGCGATCTGTTTACTGAAATGTTCGACCGCGTGCTGCTGCCGCTGGACGAACTCAAAGCCGCGTCGCTGGACCCCAACGAGCCCGATCCGCTTGGCCGTCTGATGGAAATCTGCGTGGTCTGCCTGCGCGACACCGCCAACGACCCACACCGCCGTCGCGTGTTCGACATCCTGTTCCTGAAATGCGAGCTGGTCGAGGACATGGGCCCGGTGCGGATCCGCTATCAGACCAACATGCGCGAAGGGCTGATGAAAATCGAAGGGGGTCTGCGCAACGCGATCTCCAAAGGACAAATGCCGGCGGAACTCGATACGCGCCTCGCGGCGGCGATGGTGCATGCGTTCGTCAGCGGGTCGTTGCGCGACATGCTGTTCCTGCCCGACGCGACGGATTTCGGTGCTTACGCGCAGCGCATGGTGGATGGCATGTTCGACGCGTTGCGGATGAGTCCGGCGTTGTTGAAGACCCCGGTGGAAGGGTTGGCGGACGAGTCAGCCAGGTAAGTTGGCGGATGGGCCAGCTCGCTAATTAAGAAGCGCGTAACGGGCGATGCAAAAAAGCGGACGGGTGAGCAAACCCGGCCGCTTTTTTACGCCCGCCTGCTTACGCCGCGTTGCGGCGCGCCCGCGCCTTCTGGTTCGACGAATAGATATCGCCTTTCTCCAGCAGCGTGCCGTTCTTCACTGCCGCGAGCCACGCGTCCGTGCTCGCCACTGCCGCGAACGTCGACTGCAACACCACGCTGAACGCGTGGTGAATGTCCTTCGCGCTGGCAAAACCCGCGCTGTTTTCGTACGGCACCGAGCCGGTCGCGTCTTCCAGGAATTCGACGGCCAGACCGGCGTGGACCGCATGGTTGATCGTCGACGCATCGCAGTTATGCGTCATGTATCCGACGATCGTCAGCGTATCGATCTGCCGCGCGGCCAGCCAGTCGGCGAGGTCGGTCCCGGTGAACGCGCTCGCCATCGACTTCTCCACGAGGTGATCGCGAGCCCGCGAGGCCACCACCGGATGCAGTTCCGCCCCGCCGCTACCGCGGGCGAACAGCGGCGAGGTCGCCGCCGACAAGTGCTGGACGACCACGACCGGGATGTCGGCGGCGCGGGCCGCATCCATCGCACGGCCGACGTTGGCGAGCGAGGTCTGCACGTCCGGATATTCGATCGGCAGATCGCCGGTCACGTATTCGTTCTGCACGTCGATAACGATCAGCGCACGGCGTGGTGTGGTCATGGCAAGACTCCTGTCGGAAAGGGTTCGGGGGTTCAATTATTCGCACCGCTGGCGCCTGCCCGGGTGGGCGGTGCTTCATGAGTGGCGGCGATGACTGCATTGTTGGTCGGCGGGGTGTTTCATGACAGTGACCCGGATGACAGGAATCGATAGAATCGGGCCATTGTCGAATTTTCGAGGTGATTGATGGCGGTTTCTGTTCTCGCGTCCGGTTTGGCTTCGGCTTCGGCCACTCCACCTCGCCACGTCGTCGCCGTCGTCGCGTTCGACCGCATCAGCCCGTTCCACCTGTCCGTGCCCTGCGTGGTATTCGGCGAAGACCGCAGCGACGGCGGCCTGCCCGATTTCGATTTTCGCGTCTGCGCCGCCGAAACCGGCCCGCTCACCACGACCGCCGGCTTCTCGATTGCCGTCACACATGGACTCGAAGCGCTCGCCGATGCCGACACGATCATCGTCCCAAGCTGGCGCGATCCGGACGAGACGCCGCCCGCCGAGTTGCTCGCCGCCCTGCGCGCGGCGCACGCACGCGGCGCGCAACTGGTCGGACTATGTCTGGGCGCATTCGTGCTGGCTGCCGCCGGCATTCTCGACGGCCGACCGGCATCCACGCACTGGGCCTGCGCCGACGACTTCGCGCGCCGCTACCCGCGGGTTCGGCTCGACCCCGACGTGCTCTACGTCGACGACGGCAACGTGCTGACCTCCGCCGGCACCGCCGCCGGCCTCGACTGTTGTCTGCACGTGCTGCGCAAGATGTGCGGCGCGGAAGTGGCGAACTACGTAGCGCGCCGGCTGGTGGTGTCGCCGCATCGGCAAGGCGGTCAGGCGCAATACGTCCAGCAGCCGATTCCACCGAACGTGCGCGGCGACCGGCTATCCGGCCTGCTCGATTGGGTGAGCGGCAATCTGGACGCGCCGCACACGCTCGACACGCTGGCCGCGCGTGCGTTGATGAGCCGCCGCACCTTCACACGACGTTTCCGGCTCGCCACCGGCGCGACCGTCGGCGCGTGGCTGCTGGCGCAACGGCTCGCGCGCGCGCAGCAACTGCTGGAGAGCAGCGATGAATCGGTGGAAGCGATCGCGGCGATCGCGGGGTTTGGTTCGACCGCTTCGTTACGGCAGCATTTCGCGGAAGCGTTTCGCACGTCGCCGTCCGCCTGGCGGCGGGAGTTTCGCGGAGCGTGAAGGCGGGGAAGGTTGAACGCGGCTCAAGCCGATCGCGGAAAGTGCTCGCTTCGTTTCCAGCAGGCCGGAAGATTATCGCGAAGCAGGAGCGTGTGAAGAGGTAGACCGCAGATCCGGCGACGTGCGAGACCCCACGCCGCCAACGGCGTTTCGTAGTCAGCCGCCTGGATTTCGTAGTCGCGTCGGCGCGACAACCCAAACGACAACCCAAACGAAAAACCCACCCCTCAATGCTCGCTAATCCAGCGCGCCACATACAACAACAACGCGACCAGAAAAATCATCGCCGCCCAGGCCCAATACGGCAGCGCATGTGGACTGGACTCATGCCGCGAGACCCCATGCGACGCCCCGTGCGATGCGCCATGCGACGCACTCGCCGCCCGCCCGGTCAGCGTGTTGTGATCCGCACGCGTGCGCCGCGCGATGCCGCCGAGGTTGATCGGCCGCAAAAACACATGCTGCCGACGCGCCGCCGACCCTCGCGCACGATTCGGACCTTCTCCATATTTCGCCCGCACCACCGCGTCGAATTCGGCGAAGAAATCATCCGCCAACTGATGCAGCGCGTTTTCGAGCTGGCGCGTCGGCAGTTCGGCGAGCGGTCCGGACGAGGTCGCCCAGATCGTGTAATCGATTCGCGTGCCGCGCTGTTTGCCGGCGCCGAGCGTGCTTTCGTCCGCGCGCAAACGCACTTCGATCTGACCGCGCAACGCACCGATGCCTTCGGCACGGGCTTTGAAGTTGATGGTGCGGCGCTGCGCGTCCGCCGGTCCCGAATCCTGGCCCGCCACGTGAGCACGCGCTTCGTATCGCGCACGCAATGGCCCGAGCGGCACCGTCAGCACCAGTTCGTATTCGCCGTGGGCGAGGCGCGTGAACGACTCGCAGTTATCGAGGCTGGCGCGCAACAGCGCGAGGTCTTGCAGCGCTTCCCAGACGTCGGAGGCGCCAAGCGGAATTCTTAACGCGTCGTTCAATTCCATTGCAGCCTCCCCGATAAACGCGCGGCCCGATCAGGAAGTCTGATCGATGCGATCCACGCGCGATGCGTAAAACGCCAGATACCCTTTGATCTGTTGCGCCGGCTCGAGCGGCGTTTCATAGCTCCAGACGGCGTTCTCGATCAGGCCGTCTTCGGTGCGCAGATGGAAGTATGACGCGTCGCCCTTGAACGGGCAGTGCGAAGTATGCGTGGAGCGTTCGAGGCGGGCCATGTTCACGTCCGCGCGCGGGAAATAGAACACGTCCGGCAGGCCGGTTTCCGAGAGCGTGAGCCCGGCCTGGGTATCGGCCATGGTAACGCCGCCGTGAATCATCCGCACCCGGTGGCTGTTGCCGGTGATCGAGATGGCATGTCCGCCCGCGCCCGCGCCGGGGCTTCCGTGAGGTGTCAAGGCATCGCTCATGTCCCGGCTCCGTGATGAGGTGCGGTCGTACGAACGGGTCGCACAAACGGGTCGTACAAACGGAAAAGCCACGGGGCGCGCCCGTGGCTTCATTATCGACCAAACTTCCGACAAGTGCGCGAGCTTCCTGAGTCGCGCAACTGAGCTGTCTCCCGGGGCGATCTCCCCGCCGGGCGGTCCGATCGCCCGCTTTACTGCGTCGTCCAGTAGAAGTCCGCCTTCGCGGAGCCCTTGGCCGGGATCGTCACCGCCTTGCTCTGGTCGCGGTCCTTGTACTGTGCATGCACCGTGTAGCGGCCCGGGCGCAGCTTGACCAGCATGTACGGTCCACGCGACGTGGCGCTCAGCACCTCGCCGTCATGCGCGTCAACGACTCGCACGTGAACGTCCGCGAGAAAGTCGGAGCCTGGGCCCGTGAAGCGCAACGACAACGGCCACTGGCTTTGCGCATGCTGCAGCGCCTTCGATTCGTCCTGCCCGACGCCGCCCGACACGAACGCGACGTCGCCCTTGTGCTGGATTTGCGGCATGCCGCCGCCGTTGTCGTTGCCCGCGCTGGTGTCGTCGGTGGTCGTGCCGCCGGTGGTGCCGTTCGACTGCTGTGCATACGCGCCGCCCGCCAGACCGAGCGTGAGCGCTGCGCACAGCGCGGCGGCTACGATCCTTCGCTGATTGCGTTGGGTTTTCATCGGTTCGCTCCTTGTTGAGGTCGTATCCCTTCCGGCGCCGTCCCGCGACGGCCCGGACCAAGGCAGACGCAACCTGCGTGCCACAAGGCAGATCGCGTCGTCCGGAAACCGCTGTCGCGCCGCACTGCACGGCGCACAGCGCCTTGCTTCGGTACTGCTTGACGGGTAAAACCCGCGATAAAAACAGCGATAAAGACGGATAAAAAATGCCGGTCCGCAGGCAGTAAGTGCAAGGACCGGCAAGCGTTACTTCAATTCCCGGGGCAAATCGGCCAACCGGTCCGCCAGTCCGTCAACCGATCGGTCAGCAGGACGCGACACGGCCACGCCCTGCCCGCCCAACGATCAGCCCAGATCCACCGGCACGAAGATCTGCGCGTTGTCGCGCTGGATCAGCAGCGCGATGCTGCTGCCGGCGCTGGCGATCATCTGCTTCAACTGATCGACCGTGGTGATCGGCCGGCCGTTGACCGCGAGAATCACGTCGCCCGGCTGGATGCCGGCGCTTTCCGCCGCGCCGCCCGACTGCTGCACCAGCAGACCGTGCGAGATCGAGGCGCCGCTCTTCTCTTCCGGCGTCAGCGGCCGCACCGCCACGCCGAGGCGGCCCTGCAACTGGGTCGGCTGATCCACCTTGTCGGCGGCGACCTTCGCATCCGACAACGAGCCGATCGTCACCTTCAGATCCTTGGTGGCCTTGTCGCGCCACACCTGCACGGTGGCCGAGCTACCCGGCGCCAGACCCGCGACCTGCGCCGGCAGATCCGTCGAATCGCCGACCGTCTCGCCGTTCACCGACAGAATCACGTCGCCCGGCTGCAAGCCGCCCTTCGCGGCCGGACCGCCCGGATCGACCGAGCTCACCAGCGCGCCTTGCGGCTTCTGCAGGCCGAACGAATTCGCCAGCGTCTGGTTCATGCCCTGCACCGCGACGCCGAGACGGCCGCGGCTGACGTGGCCGGTCTTGACGATGTCGTCCTTGACCTTGATCGCCTCATTGATCGGGATCGCGAACGACAGCCCCTGGAAGCCGCCAGTCTGCGAGTAGATCATCGAGTTGATGCCGATCACTTCGCCTTCCAGATTGAACAGCGGACCGCCCGAATTACCGGGGTTCACCGGCACGTCGGTCTGAATGAACGGCGTGTAGTTCTCGTTGGGCAGCGAACGCGACTTCGCGCTGATGATGCCCGAGGTCACGGTGTTGTCGAAACCATAAGGCGAGCCGATCGCGACCACCCACTGACCGACCTTGCTCTGACGCGGATCGCCGATCTTCACGGTCGGCAGATTGCTCGCGTCGATCTTCAGCACGGCGACGTCGGACTGCTTGTCGGCGCCGATCACCTTGGCCCTGAATTCGCGCTTGTCGGTGAGCTTCACGGTGACGACGTTGGCGCCGTCCACCACATGCGCGTTGGTCAGGATGTAACCGTCGCTGCTGACGATAAAGCCCGAGCCCAGGCTTGCGCTCGGCTGATCGGCCGCATCGCCGCCGTCGCCGCCTTGCATGCCCGGCATACCGCCGAAGAAGTGCTTGTAGAACTGGTAGAACGGATCGCTCGGATCGATCGGCAACTGATTGCCGCCGGCGTTGCCGCCGTTGCCGTTACCGCGCAGCGCCGTCTGCTTGACCACGTGCTTCGCGCTGATGTTGACGACGGCCGGGCCGTAGGTTTCGACCAGGCCCGAGAAGTCGGGAATGCCGGTTTTGGCCGCGGCTTCAGCGGGCATCATCGCGGCTTGCGCCGGCGTGATCACCTGCGGCGCGGGCACGTCGCGATGCCCCGCCACATAGCCGGCGGACAGCGCCACGGCGACAGCTACTGCAACAGCGCTGCGGGACAAGGTTTTCGCGTTCATCGTGTACTCCTGACTGGGAGAAAGAGGCTACTGGATGACTCGAAGCGTACGGGGCATCGCTTAAAAGAGTCTTAAGCAGCGCCAGATCGCTTCAAGCCCCTCGTTAGGGCAGCTTTAAGCCCCGTTTAAGCCACTTTACGAACAGAAAGCCTCAGCTTCTTCAGAAGCGCACGTTGACCTGCAAGCCGCCCGCAGGCGACTCGTCGAGCGACACGGCCGCATGGTGTTGCGTGGCGATCCGGCGCACGATCGCCAGTCCCAGGCCGCTGCCCGCGACATCGGTGCGCACGCGATTCGCACTGGCGCCCGCGCGATAGAAACGGTCGAACACGCGATCGCGTTCGGCCGGCTCGATGCCCGGACCGCTATCGGCGATCCGCACGGTGGGGTGCCCTTCCTCGACATGCAGACTGACGTCCACCCGGCCGCCGCGCGGCGTGTATTTGGTTGCGTTGTCCACGAGGTTGTTGAACATCACGCGCAACGCGTCGGCGTCGCCGATCACCGTGGCGGCTTCGCTCGCTTCGATGCCGAGATCGACGCCGCGATTCTGCGCGAGCGGCGCGTACTTCACCACGCAGTCCTGCAGCAACGCACGCAGATCGATCGCGTCGGTGGCGGCGAGGCCGTCCGGTTCGGAGCGCGCGAGCGCCAGCAGTTGCTCGGCGAGACGCGTGGCGCGCGTCACGCCCGCCTGCAGATCGGTCAGCGCTTCGCTGCGGGAGGCGTCGTCTTTCGCGCGCGCCACCAGTTGCGCCTGAATCTGCACGGCGGCGAGCGGCGTGCGCAATTCATGCGCGGCATCGGCGACGAATGCTTTCTGAATGTCGAGCGCGGTGGCGAGCCGTTCGAGCAGGCCGTTCAAGGCTCGCACGAGCGGCTGCACCTCAAGCGGCAGACGCTGGTCGGGCAACGGATCGAGCGCTTCGGGATGGCGCGTGTCGAGCGCGCTGGTGACACGCCGTAGCGGCTTCAGTCCGCGCCCGACGATCACCCACACCGCCACGCCCATCAACGGTAGCAGCACGATCAGCGGCCACAGCGTGCGCAGCGCGACGCTCGCGGCGAGACGGTTGCGCACCGACACCGGCTGCGCCAGTTGCACGACGTTATCACCGACGATCGCGCCATACACGCGCCAGTCACCACGCTCCGTGTGCTCGGTCGAAAACCCCAGCTCGGCGCGCGGCGCGAGCGGCGCGCGCGGACGCGAGTAGTACATCAGCACGCCGTTGCGATTCCAGATCTGCAGCACGATGCCTTCGTCGCCGGTATCGCGCGAACCGAGCACCTGCGAGAACGGTTCCGACGGCAGCGCCGCGGCAATCTGCTCCAACTGGTAATCGAACAGTTCGTTGGCTTCCGCCAGCGCCTGACGGTAAATCAGCCACCCCGCAATGCCGACGCCGAGCAACACCAGCGCAAGCAGCCAAATGAGCAATTGACGACGAATCGAACGCATCGGCTCAGGCGTCCTTCGCGATCATGTAGCCGAGGCCGCGCACGTTGCGAATCAGTTCCGCGCCGAGCTTTTTGCGCAGCGCGTGAATGTAGACCTCGACGGTATTGCTGCCGATCTCTTCGCCCCAGCCGTACATTTTTTCTTCGAGCTGGCTCTTCGACAGCACCGCGCCGGGACGCGCGAGCAACGCTTCCAGCAGCGCGAATTCACGCGCCGACAAGGCCACCGGCGCACCGTCGAGCGTGACCTGATGCGACGCGGGATCGAGCGTCAGATTGCCGTGGCGAATCGTCGAATCGCTGCGGCCCGATTGACGGCGGATCAGCGCGCGCATGCGGGCGCCGAGTTCGTCGAGATCGAAAGGTTTGACAAGGTAATCGTCGGCGCCGGCGTCGAGGCCCTTGACGCGATCGGCCACCGCGTCGCGCGCGGTGACGATCAGCACCGGCAGCGCATGGCCGCGCGCGCGCAGGGTGCGCAACACGTCGAGACCGTCGCGCCTGGGCAGACCGAGATCGAGCAGCACCAGATCGTAAGGTTGCGAGCCGGCCGCGCTGAGCGCCGCTTCGCCGTCTTCCACCCAGTCGACCGCGAAGCCTTCGCCGCGCAGCGCCTTGCGCACACCTTCGGCGATCATCCGGTCGTCTTCGACTAGCAAGATGCGCATGGTTATCCGTTCCGAAACGTTAAGCGATGCCGCATTCTAGCGCCCGCCATCACCGTGCACGCCGCTTGACGCTTTTTTCACCGCAGCCTCACGGCATGTCTCTACAATGGGCGCTTTGCGTCGCGCGGCGCTGGTATGCGACGCACCTCGATGCATCCCCGGATTACCGCGTGCCCCACGCCCTGACATTTTGCTTTTTCGCCCGTCCATGACGCACGCTTTTCTGTCTTCTCTCGCACGCCGCCTGCATCGTGTCGCGCTGCGCTCGCGCTGGTTTTCTTCTCCTGTTCCCGCTACTGCTTCTGCTTCCGCTTCGGCCCGCATGCCGCGCCGTTTCGTGCAGCGGACCGCGGCCGGGTGGATGCTCGCCTGCGCCCTACTCGGTAGCGGTGCGGCCGCTTCGTTGCCACTCGCCGCGCAGGCGCGTGTCAAGGCGACGCATCCGAGCGTCAACGTCACCACCGTGCTGCCGCAGTCGGTCATGCTCGGCTTGCAGCGCGCGCACGTGCCCTTGTCGTCGATCAGCGTGGTCGTCGAAAAGGTCGGCGACCGCACGCCGATCGTCGCACTGAACGCCGGCAAACCGATGATGCCCGCCTCGACGATGAAGCTCGTCACCACCTATTCCGGCCTGTCGATTCTCGGCCCCGATTATCGCTGGCGCACCAGTGCGTACGCGGACGGCAACGTCGACGCCAACGGCGTGCTGCACGGCAATCTTTACATTCAGGGCACGGGCGATCCGAAGCTCGTGCCGGAAGAATTGATCGACCTCGTGCAGAAGATCCACAAGGCGGGCATCACTGGAATCGATGGCGCGCTGGTGCTCGACAAGCGCTACTTCGATCCGTCCACGCGCGACCTGCCGCCGTTCGACGACGACGCCACCGCACCGTACAACGTCGGCCCCGATCCGCTGCTGTATGCATTCAAATCGCTGTCGTTCACGCTCACGCCGTCGCCCGACGGCAGCGTCGCGATCGACGTGCTGCCGGCGCTCGCGCAATTGCAGATCGACAATCAGATGCACGCGGTCAACGGCCCATGCCGTGGCGATGCGTCGACGGTCTCGCCGAGCGTCACGCCGCAGCCGAACGGCACGGTCGTCGCGTCGTTCAGCGGCGACTATTCGGTGCGCTGCGGCCCGCGCACGATCAACGTCGCGGTGCTCGATCATTCAGCGTTTTTCGCGGGCGGCTTTCTCGCGCTGTGGCAGCAAACCGGCGGCACCTTCAACGGCGCGACCCGCGAAGGCGCAGTGCCGGTCGGCGCCAAACTGGTCGCCACGCACGACGGGCCGATGCTGGCCGACATCGTTCGCGACATCAACAAGTTCAGCAACAACACGATGGCGCGCAATCTGTTCCTGACCATCGGCGCCGCCGAAGAAAAGCCGCCTGCGACGCCCGCCAAATCCGCGCGCGCGATCCAGGCGTTTCTGCGCCGCGACGCTGTGGACATGGAATACCTGACGCTCGACAACGGCTCGGGTCTGTCGCGCGACGAGCACGTCACCGCGCTCTCGCTCGCCGATCTGTTGCAGCGGGCCAATGCGAGTCCGGTCGCCCAGGTGTTCGTGGAGTCGCTGCCCATCGCTGGCGTGGACGGCACCATGCGCAACCGCCTCACCAACCAGGGCGCGGGCGGCAACGCGCACATCAAGACCGGCACCTTGCGCGACGTGCGTGCGATCGCCGGCTACGTGGCGTCGGCGGATGGCAACAGCTACGTGGTCGTCAGCCTGATCAACGATCCGCATTCGGAAGCCGCGCGCGCGGCCCATGACGCATTGCTCGAATGGGTCTACCAGGGTCCGTCCCAGGGCTTCACGAAAGTGTCCGATCCCGTCGCGGAACCGCGCAGCAGCCGCACCAGCAAGCCCAGGAAAAACCCGCACCAGCGCGCGGCCCACTGAGGTTTCCTTCTAGCGAAGCCGCGCGCCGCAATGCTCCCAAGCGTGTACGCTGTCGGGCAGTGTTTGAGGTGCGCGTAAAACGCTCGCGTGGCGCGCAAGCCATGCATCCGTAGCGGTCGCGTGGCCTAATCAAACGATAACGACACGACCCGCTGCGTATCGCGCAGCGGCCAGGGACCACGGAGGAAGACACGATGCAATTCGATGCGGAATTGCTGCTGCTCGCCATGGCGCCAGTCTTTCTCGCATGCATCGGCTGGGAGGCGTGGCACCTGCGGCGCACACGCCCGGGCGCGCAGCTTTATAGCTGGCGCGACACGTTCTGCAACGCCGCGCTCGCGCTGATGCAGCAAGCCGCCGACAAGCTCGCGTGGCTCGCCATCATTCCCGTCTACGCGTTCTTCTACGATCACTACCGCGTCACCACGTGGCAGGCCAACTGGGTCTCGTTCGTGGTGCTGTTCATCGCGCAGGATCTGCTCTACTACGTGTTCCATCGTTGCAGCCATCGCGTGCGCTGGTTGTGGGCCGCGCATGTCGTGCATCACTCGTCGGAGCGGATGAATTTTTCGACCGCGTTCCGCCAGAGCCTGATGTACCCGATCGCGGGCATGTGGCTGTTCTGGATTCCGCTCGCCGTATTCGGCTTTCCGCCGAAGCAGATCGTCGCGATCGTGCTGATCAATCTCGGCTTCCAGTTCTTCGTTCATACGCAGGCGATCGGCAAGCTCGGCTGGCTCGAATACGTGTTCAACACACCGTCGATTCATCGCGTGCATCACGCGCGCAACGATCGCTACATCGACCGCAACTATGCCGGCGTGCTGGTGATCTGGGATCGCCTGTTCGGCAGCTACGTGGAAGAAGATCCGCACGAGGCGCCGGTGTACGGCATCGTCGAACCGCTGCACACCTACAACCCGCTGAAGGCGACGTTTCACGAATGGACGTCGATGGCCGCCGACTTCGCGAGCGTGCGTGGCTGGCGCAACAAGTGGCGCGCGCTGTTTGCGCCGCCCGCGTGGGCCGCGGATTATCATGCGCGCCGCGTCGCGGGCTCAGCCGCTTCGAGCCGCATGGCGGAGGTAGAGGAAAACCATACGGCTGCGTTTGAAACGCCGCGCAGGCCGTAGAAGATTCTGTAAGCTGTCGTCACGCCGCCGACGCGGTGGGCGCTGCCTGCAACACATGGCGCAAGGGCCACACATACGAGGAGATGTAGTCAACATGAAACAAACAACATCGAAGAAACAAGCCTGGTTGCGCGTCACGCAGATCGCCATGGCCAGCACGGCGTTTGCCATGCTCGTCGCTTGCGGCGGCGGCAGCGACAACAACAACAACGCCAGCAGCACGCCGGCGGGCGGCGTGAAACTGCAGGTCGTGTCGTTCGGCGACAGCTTGTCGGACGTCGGCACGTACGCACCGGTGATCCAGTCGAGCTTCGGCGGCGGCCGCTTCACGACCAACCCGGGCGAAGTGTGGACGCAGAAGGTCGCGGAATACTACGGCGGCACGTTGAGCGCCGCGTATCTGGGCGGCTTCGGCAAACCGCTGGTGGCAGCCGGCGGCTTCGGCTACGCGCAAGGCGGCTCCGACGTCGTCAACCCGCAAGGCGAAGGCTGGGCGCCGAACAGCATGGCAGCCACGACGGTGCCGGTCGTGACCCAGGTGGCCAACTACCTGAGCGCGAACACGAGCTTCAACGCGAACCAGCTCGTGCTGATCAACGGCGGCGCGAACGACATCTTCCAATTCGCCGGCACCACGGCGAATCTGACGGCGCTCGCCACCGCGCTGGCTACGCAATATCCGCAACTCGTCGCGGCGGGCCAACTGCCGAACACGCCGGCGGGCCAGGTGACGTTCATCGCCGGCTACCTGCAGCAGTTGCCGAACCCGCAGATCGCTACGGCGGCCGCGCAACTCGCCGCGCAGATTCAAACCATCGTCGGCTCGGGCGCGACGCACGTGGTGGTCTCGACGGTGCCGGACATCGGCAACACGCCGCAAGGCGTTCAGGCCAACGCGGCCTCGCCCGGCGCGGCTGCACTGCTGACGGGCATTACCGCGGCGTATAACGGCATCCTGCTGCAGAACCTGCAGGCACGTGGTCTGGTGGGTACGGGCAAGGTCATCGTGGCCGATGCGTTCACGTGGCTGGACCAGCAATTGCCGAACTACCAGGCGCTGGGCTTCACGGTGTCCAACACGGGCACGGCGTGTAACCTGTCGTCGATGGTGGCGAATGCAACCGCGTACGCAACCGCGAACCCGAGCGCCACGAACGGCCTGACGCCGGCTCAGTACGGTTCGCAGTTCGGCTCGTCGCTGTTCTGCTCGCCGCAGACCTATACGGTGGCCGGCGCTGACCAGACCTACATGTTCGCGGATCTGGTTCACCCGAGCACGCACCTGCACGCGTTGTTCGCGCAGTACGTCACGCAACAGATCGCGGCGACGGGTCTGGGCAAGTAAGTTGACGGTCGCCGTGTAGCGGCGATGATGGATGCAGATGTGAAAACGCCCGGCTTGGCGATCAAGCCGGGCGTTTTTGTTGGTGCTTGGGTTGGCGGGCTGGGCTGGGTGGAAAAGCATGCTTGTGTGTGCATGCTTGTGTTCGCCGTGCGATTCGTGCGCCGTGCAAGCCCTGCGCTATTCGGCACTGAGCAAGCAGCCGCTTGCATCAAACCCGCCGCTTACCCCTGCGCTTCGAATGCCGCGGCGGCTCTTCCTAACCGGTCATTGACAGCGATCCATTCAATCGTGTCGGGCAGCTTCTCGATCAGAATACGCGTGACGTTCGCGCGATCCAGCGCTCTGAGCAAGCCATACAACTCGCGCGCATAGAGATGCGGATCTTCCGGCGCGGCGATGAAATGCACGCCTTCGGCATCCGCCCAATGGCCCGCTCGCGATGCCCGCGCTACCAGCGCGACCCGCTCGCCCGCGTCGCGTGCAGCGAGCAGAGGCTCGAGCGCGCCGAACGGCAATAGCGCCAGCGGCGTGCGCGGTGCGTAATGCGCCTTCAACGTGCCCGAAGCGCGCGGCGCGGTGGCGTCCGATCCATCCGGCAGACGCGGCGCTTCGCCGAGCACGTCGGCGATATCTTGCGGGGTGACGCGGCCCGGTCTCAACAGCGCTGGGAATCCGCGCGACAGATCGACAATCGTCGATTCGATGCCGACGTCCGACGCGCCGCCGTCCAGCACATGAATCGCCCCGCCGAACTCGTCGCGCACATGCTGCGCGGTGGTCGGGCTGACATGCCCAAAGCGGTTCGCCGACGGTGCGGCCACGCCGCCATGTCCGCCGCGCAATGCGCTGAACGCTTGCAACAACGCTTGCGCCACCGGGTGCGACGGGCAACGCAAGCCCACCGAATCCTGGCCGCCGCTGACGGCTGGATCGATATGCGCGGCGCGCTTCAGGATCAGTGTGAGCGGGCCCGGCCAGAACGCGTCGATCAGACGTTGCGCGTCGGCCGGTAAATGCTCGACCCAGTAGTTCGGATCGCCATTCGGTGCGAGATGCACGATCACCGGATGATTCGCCGGCCGGCCCTTCGCCGCGTAAATGCGGGCGACCGCGTCCGGACTCTCGGCGTCGCCGCCGAGGCCATACACCGTCTCCGTGGGAAACGCGACCAGCCCGCCCGCGTCGAGCAACGCGGCCGCGTGCTCGATCTGCGCGGCGCTCACGGGCAAGACGCTCGCGGCGCCTTCGGCTTCAGCGGGTTTCGGTTGATCCGGCATGGCGCGCGCGTCAGCTCGTGAGAATGTGCAAAAGCCGCGCGCAATCGCGCCCGGCCGTGCGGGCTTCTTCGAGCGTCGCCGCCGTGAAGTTCACGTGGCCCATCTTGCGGCCGCAACGCGCTTCTTCCTTGCCGTACAGATGCAGACGCGCCGCCGGCATGGCGGCGACTTCGTGCCACGGCGGCGTGACCGCCGCGCCCTTCGGGCCGTCCGGAAACCACACGTCGCCGAGAATGTTCAGCATCACCGCCGGCGAGTGCTGGCGCGTGTCGCCGAGCGGCATGCCGGTCATGGCGCGGACCTGCTGTTCGAACTGGCTGGTCGCGCAGGCGTCCACCGTGTAGTGGCCGGAATTGTGCGGACGCGGCGCCATTTCGTTGGCCACCAGCGAGCCGTCTTCGAGAATGAAAAACTCGACGCACAGCACGCCTACATAGCCGAGCTTCTCGGCGATTTGCAACGCGGCCTGCTGCGCCTGTTCGACGAGCGTCGGGCTCGCGTCCGGCGCCGGCACGATGGTGTGCGACAGCACGCCGTCGCGATGCGTGTTCTGCGCGAGCGGATAAATCGCCGACGCACCGCTCGCCGCACGCGCGATCAGCGCAGAGACTTCGAACTTCAGCGGCAAACGCTTTTCGAGCACGCACGGCACGCCGGCGAGCGACGCATGCGCCTCGCGCACTTCTTCCGCGTTGCGCACGCGAATCTGGCCTTTGCCGTCGTAGCCCATGCGGGCCGTTTTGAGGATGCCGGGCAGCACGGCTTCGAGCGCTGCGTCGTCGAGCGCGGCAAGCGCGTCCGACGATTCGATCACCACGTGCGGCGCCACCGTCACGCCCGACGACGCGATAAAGCGCTTCTCGGCAATGCGGTCTTGCGCCACGGCGACGCAACGGCCGGCCGGGCTAACGAAGGTGGTCTTGGCGAGGAAATCGAGGCTCGCCGCCGGCACGTTCTCGAATTCGGTCGACACCGCCGCGCACAATCGCGCGAGTTCGGTCAGCGACGCTTCGTCGTCGTAAGCCGCGCGCAGATGGCGGTCGGCCACGGCGCCCGCCGGACTGTTTTCGTCCGGGTCGAGTATGGCGACGCGATAGCCCATGGCCTGAGCGGCAAAGCAGAACATACGGCCGAGCTGGCCGCCACCGACCATGCCAAGCCATGCGCCGGGCAGAATCGGTGAAACCGGTGTGTTGTCTGGGTTCATCTTAGTGGTCGGTCGCGGCCGGGGGGCTTGCCTTAGGACAGACAGGCAGGCACCCGGCCGGGGTTCGGACAATAACTTTCTTGCATGAGACCAAAGTCAGTGCTTAGCGCTAACGCCGGTCGACCGCAACAAGTGTATGGACCGGAGCAAGCGCCAAAGCGCTAACTCTGGTCGACAGGGGACGTCTTTATAAGGTCAATCTCGGCGCTTACAGCGCCGGCAATACCATCGCATGAGCCGCTTCATTCTGGCGTACGCGGAACGCCGCCAGTTTCTCTGCGTACTCGGCGCTCGTGCCGCTCAGAATCGACACCGCGAACAGCGCCGCATTCGCCGCGCCCGCTTCGCCGATTGCGAACGTGGCGACCGGCACGCCCTTGGGCATCTGCACGATCGAATGCAGCGAATCGACGCCCTTCAGGTACTTGCTCGCCACCGGCACGCCGAGCACCGGCACCGTGGTCTTGGCCGCCAGCATGCCCGGCAGATGCGCCGCGCCGCCCGCGCCCGCGATGATCGCGCGGATCCCGCGCTCGCGCGCGCTTTCAGCATAGGCGAACATTTCGTCGGGCATGCGGTGCGCGGACACCACCTTCGCTTCGTACGGCACGCCGAATTCCTGCAGAATCGCCACGGCGTTTTTCATCACTTCCCAGTCGGAACTGGAGCCCATCAGCACGCCGACAACCGGCGCGCCATGCGTATGGGCGGTTTGAGCTTCACTCATGTTACGGCTTCCTTGTGTCTCGATCCGTGCAAACCGTAATCAGGCGAGCTTCTGGCCAGTCAGGCGTTCGAGCGCTTCCTGATACTTTTCGCCCGTCTTCGTGACCACTTCGTCCGGCAGCTTCGGCGCCGGCGGTTCTTTCTTCCACGTTTGCGTTTCGAGCCAGTCGCGCACGAACTGCTTGTCGAACGACGGCGGGTTCGTGCCGACCTGATACTGATCCGCCGGCCAGAAGCGCGACGAATCCGCGGTCAACGCTTCGTCCATCAGATACAGCTTGCCATGGTTGTCCAGACCGAACTCGAACTTGGTGTCCGCGATGATGATGCCGCGGGTCGCCGCGTAATCCGCCGCTTCCTTGTACAGCTTGATCGAGATGTCGCGGATCGTGGCCGACAGTTCGGTGCCGATGCGACGCTCCATCTCGTTGTACGTGATGTTTTCGTCGTGATGACCCATTTCGGCCTTGGCGGCCGGCGTGAAGATCGGCTCGGGCAGCTTCTGCGCGTTTTGCAGACCCGCCGGCAGTTCCACGCCGCATACCGAACCGGTGGCCTGGTAGTCTTTCCAGCCGCTGCCGGCCAGATAGCCGCGCACCACGGCTTCGACGAGGATCGGCTCGAGGCGCTTCACCACCACGGCACGGCCCTTCACCTGCTCGACTTCGTCAGCCGCCACCACGGATTCGGGCGCCACGCCCGTCAGGTGATTCGGCACTACATGCGCGAGTTTGTCGAACCAGAAGTTCGCCATTTCGTTGAGCACGCGTCCCTTATTCGGAATCGGCTCGCCCATGATGACGTCAAACGCCGACAGACGGTCGGTCGTGACGATCAGCAACTGGTCGTTGCCCACCGCATAGTTGTCGCGGACTTTACCGCGGCCGAGCAACGGCAGCGAGCGGAGCGTGGATTCGTAGAGGGTAGACATCGTCGTGGTTCGCTAAAAGTGGGGCAAAAAGTGTGACCGGAACAAAAGGGAAAGGCCGTTCCCCGGATGATGCGGGAACGGCGGTCTAACCACAACCTGGCCGGATGGCCAGGCATAAAGCCTGGGCGTCGGGCCAGATATCAGCTTAGCGGACTTAACGGGCTTAGCGCACGACTTGCGCGAACTCGCCCGATTTGTACTTCTCCGCGATTTTATCAAGCGAAACCGGCTTGATCTTGCCCGCCTGGCCTTCGCAGCCGAATTGCGTGTAACGCTCGATACAGACCTTCATGGCGGCGTCGCGCGCCGGCTTCAGGTAATCGCGCGGATCGAACTTGCCCGGGTTGGTCGCCATGTAGCGGCGGATCGCGCCGGTGATCGCCAGACGCAGATCGGTGTCGATGTTGATCTTGCGCACGCCGTTCTTGATGCCTTCCTGAATTTCTTCGACCGGCACGCCGTAGGTTTCCTTCATGTCGCCGCCGAATTCGCGGATTTCCGCGAGCAGTTCCTGCGGCACCGACGACGAACCGTGCATCACCAGATGGGTGTTCGGAATGCGCTGGTGGATTTCCTTGATGCGCTGGATCGACAGAATGTCGCCCGTGGGCTTCTTGCTGAACTTGTACGCGCCGTGCGACGTACCGATCGCGATCGCCAAAGCGTCGCATTGCGTCAGCTTGACGAAGTCGGCGGCCTGCTCCGGATCGGTCAGCAGTTGCTCGCGAGTCATCAGGCCGTCAGCGCCGTGACCGTCTTCCTTGTCGCCCTTCATGGTTTCCAGCGAACCGAGCACGCCCAGTTCCGCTTCCACCGTGATACCGATCGAGTGCGCGGCGTCTACTACGCGGCGCGACACTTCGACGTTGTACTCGTACGAGGCGACGGTCTTGCCGTCGGCTTCGAGCGAGCCGTCCATCATCACGCTGGTGAAACCGCTGCGGATCGCGGCCATGCAGACCGCCGGCGACTGGCCGTGGTCCTGGTGCATCACGACCGGAATGTGCGGATACGACTCGACCGCGGCTTCGATCAGATGGCGCAGAAACGGCTCGCCCGCGTACTTACGCGCACCGGCGGAAGCCTGCATGATGACCGGCGCGTTGACCTTGTCGGCCGCCATCATGATCGCCTGCACCTGCTCCAGATTGTTCACGTTGAATGCCGGCAAGCCATAGCCGTTTTCGGCGGCATGGTCGAGCAGTTGACGCATTGATACGAGAGGCATGCTTAACTCCTTAGATTGAAACGAATTCTTGTGCCGTCGGCATCTTTTGGGCGATTTTATCGCGAAGCAAACCGCATACCCGCTGTACACCTGTCCACACCTGCCCTAAAGCGCCGGGCGTTCCTGGACGCCGCCATGCGCGATTGGAGCGAGTGCGCCGCCTCTCGCGGGGCATGCAGCTGCTTCGCTTAAATCCTCTCCGTGCCGATCGGGCAGTCTGCCTGCTGTCGACGAGAGTGAGCGCCTACGGCGCCGGCTCTCGTCCCATGCCGGACAGTGGCTGCCAAATCAAATCAATACGGCTCGCCGACTCGCACGATTTTCAACGTATTCGTGCCGCCGGCCTGACCCATCGGCTCGCCGACGGTCAGCACCACCATGTCGCCACGCGACGCGTAACCCTTGCTCACCACGGTTTCCAGCGCCTGTTGCAACGCGGTGTCGCGGTCGGTGTTGGTGTCCAGATGCAGCGAGGTCACGTTGCGGTACAGCGCCATGGCGCGTTCGCTGCCGACCCGCGGCGTGAGCGCGAAGATCGGCACGTGGGTCCAGTGACGCGACATCCACAGCGCGGTGGAACCGGATTCGGTCAGCGCCACGATCGCCTTCGCGCCCAGGTGGTAGGCGGTGAAGAGCGCGCCCATCGCGATCGACTGGTCGATGCGGGTGAACGTGCGGTCGAGGAAATCCTTGTCCAGTTCCGACTGCTCCGACTTCTCGGCTTCGACACAGATCGCCGCCATCGTTTCGATGGTCTGCACCGGGTACTTGCCGGCCGCGGATTCCGCCGACAGCATCACCGCGTCGGTGCCGTCCAGCACCGCGTTGGCGACGTCCGACACTTCAGCGCGGGTCGGCACCGGTGCGTAGATCATCGACTCCATCATCTGGGTCGCGGTGATCACGAACTTGTTCGATTCACGCGCCATCCGGATCATGCGCTTTTGCAGCGCCGGGACTGCGGCATTGCCCACTTCCACGGCCAGATCGCCACGCGCGACCATGATGCCGTCCGACGCGTCGAGAATGCCTTGCAGCGCCGGAATCGCTTCCGCGCGCTCGATCTTGGCGATCATCTTCGGCTTGATGCCGTACGGCGCACCGGCGATGTTCGCCAGTTGGCGAGCCATTTCCATGTCGGTGGCGTTCTTCGGGAACGAGACCGCGACATAGTCGACGCCGAGCGACATGGCCGTGCGGATGTCTTCCATGTCTTTCGCGGTCAGCGCGGGCGCCGACAGGCCGCCGCCCTGGCGGTTGATGCCCTTGTTGTTCGACAGCTCGCCGCCGATCTTGACGATCGTATGGATCTCGCTGCCGATCACACGCGCGACGTCCAGCACGATCAGGCCGTCGTTGAGCAACAGCACGTCGCCCGGTTTCAGGTCGCGCGGCAGGTCTTTGTAGTCGAGACCGGCGCGCTGCTCGTTGCCGAGTTCGCATTCGGCGTCGAGGATAAACGGCTCGCCGGCGACCAGCATGATCTTGCCGTTTTCAAACTTACCGACCCGAATCTTCGGGCCTTGCAGGTCAGCCATGATGGCGACTTCACGGCCGGCCTGGCGGGCCGCCTCGCGCACGAATTCGGCGCGCTGGCGGTGGTCGTCGGCGGTGCCGTGCGAGAAATTGAGCCGCACCACGTCCAGTCCTGCCTGAATCATTTGCAGCAGGATTTCCGGCGTGTTGGAAGCCGGTCCGATGGTGGCGACAATCTTGGTGGCGCGATGCATGAGTCTCCTCGTCTGGGTGAGATCGCTGGGAATAGCGCTGCGAGTCGGATGCGGAGGCTGCGCACCGAAAGATGCTGCCGGGGGCTGCGCGCCGGTTGAAACCAGCGTCGCTTTATGGGGTGAAGCGGTGTTCGACACCAGCACGGGGCGTGCTGGCGGTTCGGCGAGCGCGACCTCGTCGTCCAGGAGTTCTGCCTGCGATTGCGCGGCTTGTCCGGTGGACAAGTCCGCTGCTTCGCCGGTAGTGGTCAACTCCGCGTGCGCGAGGGGCGAGCCGGATTCTTCGGGTTGCGGCGTTTCCGCGGTGTTCACCGCGGTCGGGTCCGCCGCAGCCTGGGTGGCCGCGGAGCGCGCTGCACGCTCCCCTGCCTGTGCTGCTTCGGTGTTGCGCGGCGCCTTGGCGCCACGCGTTTTTGCAGACTTTGTCATGGGGGAGCGCGCCGTCACGTTAAGCCCGCGATTCCAGAACTTCGACAGCGGGCAGTTTCTTGCCCTCGAGGAACTCGAGGAAGGCGCCGCCGCCGGTCGAGATATAGCTGATCTTGTCCTGGATGCCGTACTTGGCGATCGCCGCGAGCGTGTCGCCGCCGCCTGCGATCGAGAACGCCGACGACTTGGCGATAGCGTCCGCCAGCGTTTTCGTGCCGTTGCCGAACTGATCGAATTCGAACACGCCGACCGGGCCGTTCCACACGATCGTGTCGGCTTTTTCCAGTTGCAAGGCGAGCACCTTGGCGGTTTCCGGTCCAATGTCGAGGATCAGGTCGTCGTCTTGCACGTCGGCGACGGCTTTCACTTCGGCCTTGGCGGTCGGCGAAAACTCTTTGGCCGTGACCACGTCCATCGGGATCGGCACCGAGGCGCCGCGGGCCTTGGCGGCTTCGATAATGACTTTGGCTTCGTCCAGCAGATCGGGTTCGGCGAGCGACTTGCCGATCTTCAAGCCGGCGGCCAGCATGAACGTATTGGCGATACCGCCGCCGACGATCAGTTGATCGACCTTGTCGGCGAGCGATTTCAGAATGGTCAGCTTGGTCGACACCTTCGAACCGGCGACGATCGCCACCAACGGACGCTTCGGCGCGCCGAGCGCCTTGCCGAGCGCTTCGAGCTCAGCTGCCAGCAGCGGGCCGGCGCACGCGATGGGCGCGTATTTGGCGATACCGTGGGTGGTCGCTTCCGCGCGGTGCGCGGTGCCGAACGCGTCGTTCACGTAGATGTCGCAGAGCTTCGCCATTTTCTGCGCGAGCTCGTCGGAATCTTTCTTTTCGCCCTTGTTGACGCGGCAGTTTTCCAGCAGCACGACCGAGCCCGGCGCGACGTTCACGCCGTTTTCGACCCAGTTGGCGACCAGCGGCACATCGCGGCCGAGCAGGTCGGCCAGACGCTTGGCGACCGGCGCGAGCGAGTCTTCCGGCTTGAAAGCGCCCTCGGTCGGGCGGCCCAGGTGCGACGTGACCATCACGGCGGCGCCGGCGTCGAGCGCGGCCTTGATGGCCGGCACGGAGGCGCGGATGCGCGTGTCTTCGGTGATGTTGCCTTGATCGTCCTGCGGCACGTTCAGATCGGCGCGGATGAACACGCGTTTGCCGGAAAGCTTGCCTTCGGCGTTCAGATCAGAGAGACGCAATACCTTGTTCATGGGCGTTTGTGTGCGAGTTGAGAAGAAGGCGGTGGCGGACGGCGCGCTATCGTTTCCCAGCGCGGCGAACTCCAGCGCTAAGGCACGGCTGCGGCTCCACGGAATCGGGCGCCGGCGGCAAAGCCGCGGCTCGCGCGCCGTGCACCCGCGCGCTTATCCCGGAAACAAGCATTTTAACTGATCCACACTGCCTCCTGACCCGCAAGCGGGCGAATGTCCCGTATTTGGAGAATGCGCGCTGAATGCCCGTTGAATGCGGCAATGCAGCATTTTTCTGGCCGCCCGCTACAGCACGAGGCGTAACAACGTGAACACAAGCATGCCGACGACAATCGTGCCGAGCATGCTGCGCCGCCATAAAAACCAGCCGAGACCCGCCAGCGTCGCGTAGAACTCGTGGTTGGAGGGCGCGAACGACAGACCGTCGGGCGTCGCCAGCACGTCGGGCAACACCACCGCCGCGAGCGCCGCGGCCGGCGCGTAGCGCAGCATCTTCTGCACGCGCGGCGGCAACACCGTGCGCTCGCCGCCGATTAGAAACATGGCGCGTGTCACCGCGGTGACGAAGGTCATGCCGAAGATGGCGAGCCAGATCTGGGTGGAGGTCATCGGGAATCTCCGGCGCTGCTGCGGATGCGGCGCAAGTCGGCGCGCTCGACCATCAGGTCGGCGGCGCTGCCGGCCACGATTGCCGCGATCACCGCCAGCGGCAACGCGAGCCGGTAAGGAAGGTCGAATGCGAGCAGCGACACCACGCCGGCAATGCTGACCGCCACCAGCGTGGAGCGGCTCGCGATCGCCGACACCATGATCGGCAGCAACGCGAGTGTGCCCGCCAGCGCGAGCCCCCAGTTGTCCGGAATCAGGCTCGCCAGCAGAATCCCCGCGATCGACGAGACCTGCCACGACAACCAGCTGCACAGCGCCATGCCCCAGTAGTACGCCTCCTTGCCCGGCAGGTAGCCGGCTGGGAAGCTCTTCTTCTGGAACAGCAGATAGATCACGTCGCCGTTGAAGTAGCCGAGCACGATGCGGCGCCACATTGGCAGATAGGAGAAGTGCGGCGCGAGGCCGACGCTGAAGATCACGAAACGCGTGTTGACCATGGCCGCGGTGAGCAGCACGGTCCAGATCGGCAGTTTGGCGGCGAGCAGCGGCAGCACCGCCAGTTGCGACGAACCGGCGTAGCACAGCAGCGACATGGTGAGCGCCTGCGGCAGCGTGAGCACCGATTTGCTCATGGCAATGCCGGTGACGAGACCCCACGAGAAAATCGCCATCAGCGTCGGCGAATAATCGCGCGCGCCCTCACGGAAGGCACGGCGATCGGTATCAGACAGACGAGCGAGCATGAGAGGCGATACGAGGGCGCCAAAGAACGCCGCTGCGGTGGGAAGTCGGCGCCAGGTCGTCAAGCACCCGCTGGCGCATCCGGAGATGAATTATGCGTGCGCTGGATTATAGCGTCCGACCTGCGCCCGAATGCCCGTTTCGTGTGCAAAAGACGCTAAAATGACGCTCTTCGCCCCACCCCACGACAAACCGCCGGGCCGACCGCCGGTTGTCTTGCGCCCTCGTGGGCCTGCCGCCAGGCGGCGGGTTTGGGGACTCACAACGCACCCGCTGGAGAATCGTATGTCAATGGCCGACCGCGACGGCAAGATCTGGATGGATGGCAAGCTCATCGATTGGCGCGACGCCAAGATCCACGTGCTTACCCACACGCTGCATTACGGCATGGGCGTTTTTGAAGGCGTCCGCGCCTACAAGACGGCGGACGGCGGCACGGCGATTTTCCGCCTGCAGGAACACACCAAGCGTCTGTTGAACTCGGCCAAGATCTTCCAGATGGACGTGCCGTTCGACCACGAAACGCTCGCCGCCGCGCAATGCGAAGTGGTCCGCGAAAACAAGCTCGAATCCTGCTATCTGCGCCCGATCATCTGGGTCGGTTCGGAAAAGCTCGGCGTGTCGGCCAAGGGCAACACGATCCACGTGGCGATCGCGGCGTGGCCGTGGGGCGCTTACCTCGGCGAAGACGGCATTGCCAAGGGCATTCGCGTCAAGACGTCGTCGTTCACGCGCCATCACGTGAACGTGTCCATGGTCCGCGCGAAGGCGTCGGGCTGGTACGTGAACTCGATCCTCGCCAACCAGGAAGCCATCACCGACGGCTACGACGAAGCGCTGCTGCTCGACGTGGACGGCTACGTGTCGGAAGGCTCGGGCGAGAACTTCTTCCTCGTCAACAACGGCAAGCTGTACACGCCGGATCTGGCGTCGTGCCTCGACGGCATCACGCGCGACACCGTCATCACGCTGGCGCGCGACGCGGGCATCGAGGTGATCGAAAAGCGCATTACGCGCGACGAGGTCTACACTTGCGACGAAGCGTTCTTCACCGGCACCGCCGCCGAAGTCACGCCGATCCGCGAACTCGACAACCGTACGATCGGCTCGGGCACGCGCGGCCCGATCACGGAGAAGCTGCAATCGGGCTTCTTCGATATCGTGAACGGCAAGAGCGACAAGTACGCGCACTGGCTCACCAAGATTTAACGCGCGCTGCGCCAAGTCCGCCGGCTCTCGCTGGCGAGTTGAGGCGCAACGCACGAACCCTGCATACAACGAGAACGTCCCATGAGCGAAATCAAGGAAATGCCGCTGGTCGAACTGTCGGCGAAAGACCTGCCGGCGTACTGTCCGAACCCGGCCATGCCGCGCTGGAGCGCGCATCCGCGCGTCTTTATCGACGTCACGCACGGCGAAGCGCGTTGCCCGTATTGCAGCACGCGTTACAAGCTGCGTGACGGCGAAGTGGTCAAGGGTCATTGAACCCGTCCCGCTGAGCACTGATCGATTGCGGCACTGTCTGCCGATGCTATTTGCCGACGCTGTTCGTCGGCGATGTTTGCCGGTGTTGCCTGCCCATTCATTGCGCGCCGGCAGGCCGCAATGACACCAGCATGCAGGCAGGTACCCCGCAGCACGGCCGCCACCGCGGCGCGTCGGGCCACACCGGCAGCGCGCCATGCGGCTAGCGGCCCTTCCCCTTTGACACACCCGAACGCCACGCGCACCCCGCGCGCGGCGCTTCGTTTCGACACCGGAACCTCACTCTGATGCGTCGCGCGTTGGTTATCGCACCGAACTGGATCGGTGACGCATTGATGGCGCAGCCGCTGTTTGCGCGCCTCGTGAAATTGCATCCGCGCATCGTGATCGATGCGGTCGCGCCCTCGTGGGTTGCGCCCGTGCTCGAACGCATGCCGGAAATCCGCGACGTCTACGCCACCGACCTCGCGCACGGCAAGCTGCAAATGCTGCGCCGCTGGCAACTGGCGAGCGATCTGCGCGATGTCGGCTACGACGCGGCCTACGTGCTGCCGAATTCGCTCAAATCCGCGCTGATTCCGTGGCTGGCGGGCGTGCCGCTGCGCATCGGCTACACCGGCGAGAGCCGTTACGGCCTGCTCAACGTACGTCACGCGAATCCGCGTAAAGACGAGCGTCCGCCGATGGTCGGCCAGTACGCCGCGCTCGCCTACGCGCCCGGCGCCAAGGTCCCCGACGACCTGCCGATGCCGCGCCTCGACGCCGATCTGAACGAAGCGTCTCGGGTATCGGCACGCTTCAATCTGGATACGCGGGTGCCGCTGCTGGTGTTCTGTCCGGGCGCCGAGTACGGTCCCGCCAAACGCTGGCCGCCCGAGCATTTCGCCGCGCTCGCGCAAATGGTCGGCCAGTCGTTCCCGTACACGCAGATCGTCGCGCTCGGTTCGCCGAAAGACGCGCCGCTGGCGCAGGCCATCGCCGAACGCGCGCCGAACGTGCGCAACCTGTGCGGCCAGACCGCGCTGGGCGAGGCTTGCGCGCTGATCTCGCGGGCCAACGCGGTCGTCACGAACGATTCCGGCCTGATGCACGTGACCGCCGCGCTGCGCCGGCCGCTGGTGGCCGTGTACGGTTCGACCGATCCGCGCCATACGCCGCCCTTGTCCGAGCTCGCGAAGGTACAATGGCTTCATCTCGAATGCAGCCCCTGTTTTGAGCGCGAGTGTCCGCTCGGTCACCTGAACTGCCTGAAGCAGTTGAGCGCCGAGCAGGTCTTCAGCGATTTGCGCGGCATGCTGCTCACGCAGCGCTGAGCCGATCGAAGATCCATCGGAGACCGATTGACACTTGCACGCAACACCGCACGCCCCTGAGCGCGTCGCGTCATGTTCGCGCCTTGCAGCGCGGGCAATCTGGCGCTCGGGTGCGATGGTCCGGTGTCCCGGACCGTCCCGCTGACCGCTGCCCCGCAACCGCGCGCCGCGCACAAGAGACTGACGAGCCATGCCACGTTTTGCCCATATCTTCGAAGCCGCCGCCGATACCCTCAACGCCTACTATCAGGCCATTTCCGAGGTCAATATCGACAGCTTGATGGGCCTGTGGATCGATGAGGAGTTCGTCAGTTGCATCTGCGCCGACGGCTCCCATTTGCATGGCCTCGACAGCATTCGCGCCGGCTTGCAGATCCAGCTCGAAACCGCACGCGTCACGATCGAACCGCTCGACATTCGCGTCTACGACAGCCTCGGCACGGTCGTCTACGCAATCGCCGAAGCGCACCGCCCGGCCGACCCGAAGGCCACGCCCGCCATGGTTTTCACGACCTACGTGATGGTTCACGAACGCGGCGAATGGCGCATCGCGCACATTCACGCGAGCCCCATGCCGAACGAGGCCGCCAGCCAGTTCGCCACCAAGATGCGGCACGGCCAGGGGTCGCTGCACTGAGGTGCGGCTCGGCTTGGTTCTTTTGTCTTCGAAGCCGGTATGAGCACGCCCCGCAAGCATTCTCCCGATCCTGAGCCGGCGGAAACTCTGACCAATTCAGCGCCCATGTCGTCCGGCGCGGCGCGTGTCGTGGCCGCAGCCGTCGAGTCGTTGTACCGCGCACCGCTCTGGCTGCCGAACCGGCATGCGCAGACCATCGTGCCATCACTGTTCGCGCGCCGCCCCACGGTGGCGTTGCGTCGCGAGCGGTGGGATACGCCTGACGGCGATTTCATCGACCTCGATTGGGTGGTGCATGACACGCCGACGGCGCCCGCCGCCGACGCCCCGCTCCTCGTACTATTCCACGGCCTCGAAGGCAGTTCCGCCTCGCACTACGCAATGTCGCTGATGGCCGCCTCGCGCGAAGCCGGCTGGCACGGCGTGGTGCCGCACTTTCGCAGTTGCGGCGGCGAATTGAATCGCTTGCCGCGCTTCTATCACCTCGCCGACAGCGACGAAGTCGATTGGGTGCTGCGGCGTCTGCGCGCCGCGCACAACGGGCCGATCGTGGTGGCGGGCGTGTCGCTCGGCGGCAATGTGCTGCTCCGCTGGCTCGGCGAGCGGCGCGAAGAGGCCGCCGCCCTCATCAGCGCGGCCGCGGCGATTTCGACGCCGATCGATGTCCATGCCGGCGGTCGCGCGTTGTCGCAGGGCTTCGGCCTCGTCTACGCGCGCAGCTTTCTGAAGACGCTCAAGCAGAAGGCCACGCAGAAGCTGGTCCAGTATCCAGGCCTGTTCGATCGCGACACGATGCTCGCGAGCCGCAACATGTACGAGTTCGACAACGTCGTCACTGCGCCGCTGCACGGATTTCGCAATACCGAAGACTACTGGAGCCAGGCGACCACCCGTCCGCTGCTGCCGCATATTCAGGTGCCGACGCTGGTGCTGAACGCGCGCAACGACCCGTTCCTGCCGGCGGAGGCGTTGCCGTCGCGGCACGAGGTGTCGGCGGCGGTGGAGCTTGAACAACCGAAGCACGGCGGCCACGCCGGCTTCATGACCGGACCGTTCCCGGGCCGCATCGACTGGCTGGCGCGGCGCGTGTTCGGCTACCTGGAGCGGCACGTCGACCATGGATGAGATCGTCAAACAGGCTCTGGCCAAATGGCCGAATGTGCCGAGTTGCACCGGCTGGCTGATGCTCGACCGGCGCGGCAACTGGCGCATGCGCGACGAGGCCGCTCAGGCGAGCGGCTCGCCCGGCACGCCGATCCGGCATGACGCGCTGCTCGGTTTCATCAACCGCAACTACGCGGCCGACGAGCACGGGCAGTGGTTTTTCCAGAACGGTCCGCAGCGGGTTTATGTGGAGCTGGGTTATACGCCGTGGGTGGTGCGGTTCGCGGCCAATACCGATGCCGAGCATGACGCGCTCGCGCTCAAGGACCAGGCCGGCGACAGCTTCGATCCCGCCGCCGTGTTGATCGACGAAGAAGGCGGCATTCTGTTTGCCGATCACTCGACGCCGCCCAAAGTCGCGGTCCTGCACGATCACGATCTGGACGTATTCTCCGATCACGCCGTACTCGCCGACGACGCAATGAGCGGTGAATTCCGCTGGAATGACGGTGTGGTGTTGCCGCTGCAAGCGGTGCGCCGCGCCGAAGTGGCCGCGCGGTTCGGGTTCGTGGCCAGTCCGGCGGCAAAAGCGGTCTAGGCTTCTGACTTCTTGGAGCGTCTAGCTCTTCTCGTCCAGCCGCTCCTCCTTGTAGCGGCTTTCCATCTCGTGCAGTCGCGCGTCGACGGTCGCCAGATCGTAGTAGCCGATCGTCTTCATGTCCCGCGCGTCTTTCAGTTGCCGGATCGCCGAGGGCCATGCGCCTTCGAGCGCGAACTTCTCCGCCATCGCCCGATGCTGCGTCAACGCATCGCCACTGCCGGCGCTCGCCTGGGCGAGATACAGCCACCATGCCGGCTGATCCGGATGCGCGACCGTTTCCCTCTGCGCCAGCGCCTGCGCCTCGGCAAAACGCCGCAACGTCAGCAAGGTGCGGATATGCATGTCGATCGCGGCATTCGACTGCGGCCAACGCTGCTGCGCGAACTCGGCGAGACGGACGGCTTCGTCGTCGCGACCGACACGCCGCGCGATGTCGGCGGCCAGCACATCGAGGCTCGGTGAACTGCGCGCCGGTTCGCCCTCGGTCTGCTCACCCGTGATGAACGCCGCGCGGCACTGCGCAAGCGACGCCGCCGCCTCGTCGTAACGCTCCAGCAGCATTTGCCCATACGCGATGCCGTACCAGTTCGCCGCCACGTTGACCGCGGTCCGGTCCTCGATTTCGGAACGCAAGCGCGAAATCTCATCCGTGTACTCACTGCTCGAACGCTCCTGCAACAGACGCGAACGCGCCCGCACAAAGCCGTATTCGGACGCCTGATGCGGTTGCCGGTAAGGCGCGCGGCGCGCCCGGTCTTCCATGTCGGCGATCCGTTCGCCCGTCAGCGGATGCGTGCGCGCGTACGCCGGGACGCCCGCGTCGCTCATCGACGCACGATCGAGACGGCCGAAGAACGTCGTCATCGCGTACGGATCGTAGCCGGCGCCGGCCAGCAGCAGAAAGCCAACGCGGTCCGCTTCGTGTTCGGCCGAGCGCGAGAAGCGCAACTGGTTGTCGACCGCATAGGCCTGACCGCCGATCGCAATCGCGCTGCCGAGGTCGCCGCTGTGCGCGAGCACGCCCGCCAGCACGCCGAACAACACGGCGGCGAGCGCGGCATAGCCGCTGCGCTCACCGGTCGTGATCATCCGCGAAATGTGGCGCTGCAGGACGTGGCCCATTTCGTGACCGAGCACGGACGCGAGTTCCGACTCGGTTTGCGTCGTCACGATCAGCCCGGTGTTCACGCCGATGAAACCGCCCGGCAGCGAGAACGCGTTGATCTGCGCGTCACGCACCGCGAACAGATCGAAGTCGGGGCGATAACCGCCGATGTAGAGCGCGTTGGCCGCGGCGGCGAGTTTTGCGGCGACCGAGTTCAGGTAGTCGCGCACGAGCCAGTCGTCGAGATAGTCGGGGTCGCGGCGCAATTCGCGCATCACACGCTCGCCGAGTTTGCGCTCGGCTTGCGGCGTTAGAGAACCGGCACCGCCGTTGCCGAGATCGGGCAACTGCTGGGTGACGAGCGGCGCGCGCCAACTGGTGTTGGCGCCGGACTGGCCGGAAAAGCGGCTCTGCGCGCCGCCGTACACGCCGAATATGCCCTGCGCGATGTCGGGCGGCACGATCGGATCGGCGTAGAGGTCGGTTGGGCCGCTGACCAACGGCGGTTCAGCCGACTGCGTGTTGAGCGACAACAGACTCGAATTGCCGTGCGATTGCGCGAACGCGCCCGGCGGCGCGGTGAGCGCAACGGATAACAACGCAGCGAGAAACCGTTTCGGGCGCATCGCGAGGTCGATGGGACGGAGTCGAAAGGCGACGCCCGCTGCTCGGAATAAGATAGCGGGCAGGTACAGGGTAATTGTAATCATTCGACGCCCGGAACCGGGCGTTCGTGTTTCGAACGGTCGCCGCGCCGCTGCTATGATAGGCGCCCTCTGAAGGAGCCCAACCATGCCTGAACTCACTCATTTCGACGCTGCCGGCCAGGCGCATATGGTGGACGTCGGCGGCAAGCAGGAGACCAAGCGCATTGCCGTGGCGCGCGGCTCGATTCGCATGCTGCCGGACACGTTTGCGCTGATCCGCGACGGCAACGCGAAAAAGGGCGACGTGATCGGCATCGCGCGTATTGCCGCGATTCAAGGTGCGAAGCGCACCGCCGATCTGATCCCGCTGTGTCATCCGCTCGCGCTGACGCGCGTGAAGGTGGATTTCGAACTCGATGAAGCGCTGCCCGGCGTGCATTGCACGGTGCAGGTGGAAACGCTTGGGCGGACGGGGGTGGAGATGGAGGCGCTGACTGCCGTGCAGGTGGGACTGCTGACGGTGTACGACATGTGCAAGGCGGTGGACCGGGGGATGACCATCACCGATGTACGCGTGCTTGAAAAGCACGGCGGGAAGTCGGGAGATTGGGTGGCGGGGCAGCCAACCAGTTGATTTACACGGGGGGTTTTCATCTCAAGTGATTTGGAAGTGCGGGCGGCGATGCTCCCCGTAGCTGCGCAAACAGCGCTCCACAATCACATTGTGCCCTGCTTTGACCCAATCTTGTCCCAATGGAGTCAAAGCAATGGCATCAATCCGTAGGCACGGCGGGGCTTGGCAAGCTCGCGTGAGACGCAAGGGGTACCCCGAAACGGCGCGCTCGTTCACCAACAGGAAGGACGCTGAAACGCTGGGCGCGAGACATCGAAGCAGAGGTGGAGCGCGGCGCTTACATCTCCCGCATGGTCGCCGAATCCACGACCCTGCACGAAGTCTTGAAACGCTATCTGGCGGAAGTCTCCCCCACTCTTCGCGGGCACGCCGAGGACAAGTACAGGTTACGAGCCCTGCAACGCCAGCGCATCGCGCAGTACAGCATGGCAGCCCTAACGCACGAAATAGTTGCGAACTGGCGCAACGAACTCGCTGCCCGAATCGCACCAGCCACGGTGGTACGAGACCTGGCGACACTGAGCACGATCATCAATCACGCACGACGCGAATGGGGCGTACACATGTCCAACCCCGTTCACTTAGCGCGCAAGCCCACCGTACCACCCGGTCGCTGCCGGGTTCTTTCTGCCGACGAGGAAGTCAGACTTCTGGAGGCAGCCGCCCCTATCGGTCGTCGGTCGCCGTGGCTACAGCCCGCCATCATCCTATCCATTGAGACCGCAATGCGTCGTCGAGAACTGCTCGCACTCGCGTGGGCAAACGTCGATCTTGAACGGCGCACTGCCTTTCTACCTATGACAAAGAACGGTAGCGCAAGGACGGTGCCGCTCTCTTCCCGCGCCATAGCTACGTTGACGAGTATGCCGCGCTCGGCTGATGGACGTGTAATCCCCATGTCGGCAGCCGCCCTCATGCTTCGCTTCAAACTGCTGCGGGAACGGGCCGTACAACCGAAAGGAGATTGCTTGCTCGTCTGCCCGCGCATGCTAGCGGTTGCCGGATCGCTCTCTACTTCATCCGCTTTCGTCGGTACAAGTTCTAGCCCTCGCAGGTGGATGCTCCTCTATCACTTGACCTCGGCGGCTGACAAGATGCGCATGCCTGCCTCTAGAATCGCGCCTGTGTCAGTATCGCGGGAGGGTCGCGTGGGGGAATTGCAGGCGCGCCGCTGCTGCGCATTCTGTGCGAAAAATTGCGGTAAATTTTAGTCCGTTGCAGATCCTCCATTTGGCGGATACCGCATCGCGAGATAGCAGGGGCATGTTCGAGGGCGCGCTACGTCCCAGTCCGTTGGGGATGTTAGCGCGAAATAAGTCAGGTAATTTTCGAATGCCCTTGCTCACGCTAGAATCGCTAACAATTTCATCGTTTGCTCGGTCCCATGACCGGCTCATCAAGAGTTACAACTGGTCCAACTATGTTCAATCTCGCTAGCACACCGTACCTGCTGGACGCGTCGGCAGAAGCTCAACTCAGTCAGCGACTGTCAATGCTCGAGGAAAGAGTCGCCGTGCTGCGCAATAGCGGCACGCTAAGTACCGAAACGATCCGGAGTTACTACGGCGAAAAGCGATTCGAACAGGTGGCGGAATCCAATGCGCTTGAGGGAAATACGCTATCTGTCGGAGAAACTGAGTTGGCTGTCATGAAGGGCATCACGATCACTGGGCATGATCCGGCCTTCGCAAAAGATGCCATTGATCTAGACAAAGCGTTGGCTCGTTTGGCGGAAATGGCGCGTGACCGAGATGCTTCGACTGACCTCGCGCAGTTGCACGAATTGCATTCGTTAATCCTAGGGGACAGGCCGGGCGCAGGTATCTTGCGCAAGGAGCGCGTTGCCATACGCGGAGCCGCGCACACCCCACCGAAAACGTGGGAAGAAGTAATGAGCGGCATGGAAGCTTGGCAAGAGTGGTCTGCTGAGAACGCCACGCTGCCAGCGCCGATACGTAGCGCGGTGCTTCATGCGTGGATGACACACATTCACCCGTACATCGACGGCAACGGTCGGACCGCACGAGCACTGACAAACCTCGAACTGGTACGCGCTGGATACCCTCCGATCATCATAAAGAAAAAGGAGCGCTATCGCTACCTTGAGGCATTGGCTGAATCCGATCTCGGTGGAGACATCCGCTCATTCATAGAGTTAGTGCTGGATAAGTTGGACGGCGCGTTGACCGGCCTTGAGCTCTCTGCGAAGAAAATGCAGGGTTACAACCCGATACTTGAAAAGCTCAGGATCAAGCAAGAGTCGCAACTTAAGATTTGGGAAAACAGCATAACTTTGCTGGCGGCTATTGTTGAACATCACCTTCGAAACAGGCTTGAGCAAGTCGGTGGCACATGCCAAGTGAAAGTATTCGATACGCCGCTCGATGTTGAAGACTACGTTGAACTTTGCGCCGGTCGTAACGTCGCCCGCACATGGGCATTCGTGATTAAAGTCTCAGTCCCTGGCGTACCGAGCATCGAGAAGTTGGCGTACATCGGCCATCGAAGCTCCCGCATGTTCCAGCATCTGGGGCACGAGGGCGGCCCCTCGTTGTTCTGGTCAATCAAAAACCCCAACGGCTTCCCCAAGTGGGTATCCATCGAAGACGGCGCTCCTGGGGGCGCAGAACTTACAACGAAAATTGGCAATGGCGACGAGTGGCACGTACGTCAGCGTGATCAGATCATCATGAAAAGCATGACGGAGTTAGGAAACATGATCGCCGATGCATTAGTAGCCGAGGCAGTCGAATAAGGTCAGGTAGCCCTTTGCTTAGAATTGCCGCCTGATTTAGCCTGTCGCTGGGCTGCTTCAGGTGGCCCACTAGCGTCCCATTCACTCTGGCAGAAGCAGGGCGAATCAGGCGACCAACTCTTTTCAAATCAACTACCTACAGCTTCCAGCCTCATGTGCAAGGCGGTGGATCGGGGGATGACGATCACCGATGTGCGCGTGCTCGAAAAGCACGGTGGGAAGTCGGGAGATTGGGTGGCGGGTTGATGACGATCTGCACGGCTCTCGTCACCATCCACTCCACCTTTTTCAAATTCGATGAGCTAACGCGACGACTCAATCGTCGTCGCTATCATCGTCCTGATTGACGTTGCTCGGCGGCTCACCATAGCGCTTCATCAGTTCCGCCTTGAAGCCCACCAGCGTCTTCTGTTCGTCGCACAGTTCGTACAGGTAGCCCAACTGCGACGGCCAGTCGTTCAACTCCAGCGCGAAAATCTTCAGGCGCTCAACCGTATCGAACGCCCCCGCTGTATCGCCGCTCAACGCCTGCAACACCGCATAACGGCGCAGCACGGTTTCACCCGGCAGCAACGCCAGCGCCTGACGATGCATCGCGAGCTTGTGCTGCAGATCCATCGAGTTCATCGGCAGCAACGTCGCGAGACCATATTCGCCCCACGCCTGAAACAGGAACGACGGGTCTGCACGATACTGCTCGGCAGGACGCGAGCCGTAATACAGCACCTCGGCGCGCGCATAGTCGCGATACACCGGATACAGCGCGGCCAGCCCACCGAACACCACCACGACAAACGCGCCGAACGACAGGCGCGCGGGCACGAGCCGCAGCGAGCGGGTTTCCAGCAAGCCGAACACGAACATGGCCGGCAGCAGGAAGAACATGTACTGCTGCGGATATTCGACCAGCGCGTGCATCACCAGCACGCCGATCAGTGAGATGCCAAACACCCGGCCCGCGCTGTGCGGCGCGCGCACCACACGCAGCAGCCAGGTGACCAGGCCGAACAGCACGATTGCGAAGCCGATCAAACCGGTTTTCGCCAGCAGGTCGACGAAGATGTCGTGCGAGTTATTGGCGATTTCGACGCCACCGAGGTTCTTCGCCAGCGCGAACTGGTAACTCGGAAACTCGCCCCAGCCGACACCCAGCAGCGGATGCGTCTTGAACATCGTCCAGCCGTATTTCCACAGCGCGAGGCGCGGAGCGATCTGACCGGCGTCTTTGAAGCGCTCTGCCGCGGACTGACCCAGCTCCAAGTGATAGCGCACGTTGGCCCAGCGGATCAGCGCGTTGACCACGACGAACAACAGCGCCAGCACGATCGGCACGAGCCATTGTCGGTTGCTGCGTCGAAGCAGCGGCTCGCTGCGCGTCTGCGCGAACGCCATCCAGAAACCCGCGACCACGATCACGCCCATTTGCAGCCACGGTCCGCGCGACACGGTCAGCGCGAGACCCACCGCGAAGATCGTCGATACGAGGAACCAGATGCTGACGGCAATGCGTCGCGTCTGCACGAGGAACAGCGCGCCGGCCATTGCGAAGGCAATGTACGTGGCGAGGTGATTCGCCTGCGCCATATTGCCGAACGGCCGACGCTCGACAGTAATGTTGTACGCCACCACGAACGGCGACACGCGCGTCTCGAGGTGAAACAACTGGATCACCTGACAGAACACCGCAAACAACCCACCGAGAATCAACGCGCCCGCTGCCCAGCGCAGCGCGGTTTCGTCGAGCTTGACGCGCGCGAAGCCGTAGCCGGCGTGCACCGCCATGAAAGCCGCCAGCAGGAAGCCGCCGCCGAGCCAGTTCATCGACGGTTGCGTGACCGGCAGCAACACCGATTGCGCCACGACGACCAGGCCGAACAGCAACGGCACCAGCGCAACGACCGGCGACGCGAACGTGACGCGCGGCCTGGCGCTCGCCACCATCAGCACGACGCCCGCACCGGTCAGCAGATGCAACGCCAGCGCCGTGAATTCGGCGTAGAAGGTCGGAATCGGATACGTATGGTTGACGACTGCATAAGGCAGCATCAACGCAAGGGCCAACAGAATGAGTGAAAGGTAGCGCGCGAATGGGGTGGGCATCGAGTAACCGGTGGGCGTCAGCAACCGGCGCACTATACAAAAAAATCCTCCTGCTGTGCGCCGGCCGGGCTGAAATATCCCGAAAATCAGCCTTTTACGTGCGGTCGGCTACTCATCCGACGACTCGCGCTACACCTCATGAACGGCACTCGGGCGGTGCGAGATTCGCTGACAGCGTGGACGCTTCAGTCGGAGCCGGTCCTGCGCCCGGCGCCGGCAACGACGAGGCCGCTTTGCCGCCGGCGAAACACTCCCACGTGAGCGCGCCTGCCTGCATCGAACCCTTGCTCAACGCGATGCGCGCGGTCGGTGCATCGGCATTGTCCGGTACCGACGGCACCAGCGTCAGCGTGTTCGACCCCGCGGGCGCCACGCGCGTGGTGAACGCGACGGTGATCTGACCGGTGTCGTCGTCGACGCGAACCGACTCGACGTTGCGGGTGGCGGGCGGCGATGCATACCCGCCGCTGAACGTGCTGCCGCTCGCCGCGTTTTCAGCGACGGCGAGACGCGCGGAGGTCGCCAGCGACAAGCCTTCGCCGACGCGGCTACGCGCGAGATAGTCCTGATACGCGGGAATCGCATACGCAGCGATCACGCCGACGATCGCCAGCACGATCATCAGTTCGATCAGCGTGAAGCCGAGCCCGAGGCGGCGGCAGGCACGCGCGAGACGCGCGGACCAGCGCGCTCGCTCAAGCGTAAAACGCGGGGGCAGCGAGGATTGAGAATAAGGGGAACACGGCAAGGTAACGTTCATGGGCAGACTCCTGAAACGAAAAACGCCTGCCCCACGGATCGGGGACAGGCGTTTCTATCGTAGCGAGAGGCGCCCGCGGCTCACAGTCAGCCGAATGGCTAACGTTGCATGCCACGTGCTCTGCGTTTATGCGCTATGCACTGGCGCGGTTGGCGTTACGCCGCTTGAGCAGATAACCCAGAATCACGACGAACAACGCACCCGCGATGCTCATGCCGTATTCGGCCAACGGCGTATCGAGAATCGGCCACCGGTCGCCAGCCGGATCGTTGACGATCAAACCGCCCGCGATCCACCCCAGCAAGGCCGCGCCGAGCGTGATAACGATCGGAAAACGGTCGAGCAGCTTCAGCACCAGCTGGCTGCCCCACACGATCAGCGGAATGCTCACGATCAGGCCGAAGATCACCAGCGCGAGCCGGTGTTCCGGATCGGCCGCCTCCGCCGCGCCGGCAATCGCGATCACGTTGTCGAGGCTCATCACCGCATCCGCGACGATGATGGTCTTGATCGCCGACAACAGCTTGTCGGCCGGTTTGACGTTCTCATGCGCGTCGTGCGCGGGCGCCATCAGACGCACGCCGATCCACAACAGCAGCAGGCCGCCCGCGAACTTCAGCAGCGGCACGTCGAGCAGCGCGACCGCGAACGCGATCAGCGCAACGCGCAGCACGATTGCGCCGGCCGTGCCCCACAACACGCCCCTGGTGCGCTGGGACGCCGGCAGGTTACGGCAAGCCAATGCGATGACAACTGCGTTATCGCCACCCAGCAGGATGTCGATCACGATGATCTGGATGACGGCGCCCCAATGGAGCGTGGCGAAAAACTCGAGCATGGACGAAAGGCCAGGAAGTCTGGCGCACAGCCAATAAAAAAGCGGAGGAGTTTGCACTCCCCCGCTTTTTTTGAAACCGCACGCTCACGAAAGGGTCCCGTAAGCGTATCAAAAAACGCGCCCTTACAGCGCGCGAATTTTGGTATTACAGCATCGCCTTCAGAAGACGCGCCATTTCCGACGGGTTCTTCGTGACCGTGATACCGCAGGCTTCCATGATTTCCAGCTTCGCTTCGGCCGTATCCGCACCGCCCGAGATCAGCGCGCCGGCGTGGCCCATGCGCTTGCCCGGAGGCGCCGTCACACCGGCGATGAAGCCAACCACCGGCTTCTTCATGTTGTCCTTGATCCACTCGGCGGCATTCGCTTCGTCCGGACCACCGATCTCGCCGATCATGATGACGGCGTCCGTTTCCGGATCGTCGTTGAACATCTTCATCACGTCGATGTGCTTCAGCCCGTTGATCGGGTCGCCGCCGATACCGACTGCCGACGACTGGCCGAGGCCGATCGCCGTCAATTGACCGACTGCTTCGTACGTCAGCGTGCCCGAACGCGACACGACGCCGATACGGCCCTTGCGGTGGATGTGACCCGGCATGATGCCGATCTTCAGTTCGTCCGGCGTGATCGTGCCCGGGCAGTTCGGTCCGAGCAGCAGCGTCTTGCTGTTCTTCGCGCGCATACGTGCCTTGAGCTCGATCATGTCACGGACAGGAATGCCTTCCGTGATACAGATCGCCAGGTCCAGGTCAGCTTCGACCGCTTCCCAGATCGCAGCAGCAGCGCCTGCCGGCGGAACGTAAATCACCGACACGGTCGCGCCCGTTTCAGCCTTGGCTTCAGCGACGCTAGCGTAGATAGGAATGCCTTCGAAATCTTCGCCGGCCTTCTTCGGGTTCACGCCTGCAACGTACGCTTCGCGGCCGTTTGCATATTCACGGCAAGCACGCGTATGGAACTGACCGGTCTTGCCGGTAATGCCCTGCGTGATGACCTTGGTGTCTTTGTTAATCAGAATCGACATGTATTGACCTCTGTTCGTTTGGCGTCGCGCTGTTGCGCCGCGCGGCGGGATGTTCTCCGCCCGCGTCACTCACGCGCCGCCATTCGTAATGCCTGGTTAATCTTGGCAAAAGCCCGTGGCAAAAGCCGCCGTGGGACGAGGCTTACGCCTTGCCCGATGCAGCCGCGACGACCTTCTGAGCCGCTTCTTCCATGCTGTCCGCCGCAATGATCGGCAGACCGGATTCAGCGAGCATCTTCTTGCCCAGGTCTTCGTTCGTGCCCTTCATGCGGACCACGAGCGGCACCTTCAGCGACACGGCCTTCGACGCCGCGATCACGCCTTCCGCGATCACGTCGCAGCGCATGATGCCGCCGAAAATGTTGACCAGGATCGCGGTCAGGTTCGGGTTCTTCAGCATGATCTTGAACGCTTCCGTGACCTTCTCGGTCGTGGCGCCACCGCCCACGTCCAGGAAGTTCGCCGGTTCGCCGCCGAACAGCTTGATGGTGTCCATCGTTGCCATTGCGAGGCCTGCGCCGTTCACGAGGCAGCCGATGTTGCCGTCGAGCGAGATGTACGCGAGGTCGAACTTCGACGCTTCGACTTCAGCCGGATCTTCTTCGTCGATATCGCGATACGCGACGATTTCCGGATGACGGAACAGCGCGTTCGAATCGAAGTTGAACTTGGCGTCCAACGCGATGACCTTGCCGTCGCCGGTCAGGATCAGCGGGTTGATTTCGGCGAGCGACGCGTCGGTTTCCCAGAATGCCTTGTACAGGCCTTGCAGGATCGAACGGGCTTGCGGCAGCGAAGCGGCGGGCACGCCGATCTTCGTGGCCAGCTCGTCGGCTTCGGCGTCTTTCAGACCCGTTGCCGGATCGACAGCGATCTTGTGGATCAGCTCGGGCGTCTTTTCCGCGACTTCTTCGACGTCCATGCCGCCTTCGCTCGATGCCATCACGACGATCTTCTGCGTAACGCGATCGATCACCAGGCCGACATACAGTTCCTTCTTGATGTCAGCGCCTTCTTCGATCAGCAGACGATTCACCTTCTGGCCTTCCGGACCGGTCTGGTGCGTGACGAGCTGCATGCCGAGGATCTGGTTCGAGAACTCACGAACCTGTTCCAGCGACTTGGCGACCTTCACGCCGCCGCCCTTGCCACGGCCACCCGCGTGGATCTGAGCCTTCACGACCCATACCGGGCCGCCGAGCTCTTCCGCGGCCTTGACCGCATCATCCACCGAGAAGACCGGCTTGCCGCGCGGTACCGCGACGCCGAATTTCCGCAGGATTTCCTTACCCTGGTACTCGTGAATCTTCATGCGTGATTCCCTTCAGTCTGAGAGTTGGATTGAACTTCGTTTCCGCTGCCGTCGTTCATGCCGGACGCGTTGCCGCCCTTACCTGTCTGGCGGACTGCCCCGTCGCCTGACGATGCCACGCGTTCCGCCGAACGCGGTGCGTGGCCATACCAGCGCGGATAAAACTGCTGCACCGCCTCGCCGTCGAAACGCAGCGCGTGGCAGCGTCCCAACTGGAATGGCGGTTTGTCGTTGGAATGCTCGTTCGAGCCGTCAGGCGATTCGTTTCCTGAACTGGCTTTCGCGCCTTTCGCGCTGTCACCGGTGCTCCACACCTCGCCCGCGAATGCCTGAATCGCGGCGGTCGGCAGGATTGCGCACAACTCGGTGAGATGGGTGCAACCCTCCGTGCCACCGAGCAAACGGGCAGCCTCACGGCGGAAGTTTTGACGTAGATTGAGCCCGATGAGGGCACGGTAGGCGGGATTGCTGACCTGGCATAACCCTGGATAGGGCACCCAGTCGGACGACGCCTCGGCGTTGACGACATTGAGCTTGCGATCGATGGTGATGCGAAGCCAGAGTTCATGGATCGGCTGACCATTGGGCCGGACGCCCGACGCAAGCAGCACGTCGCGCGGTTTTTCGTCGGTCAAGCACGCTTCCACATCCCACAGGCCATCGGCTCGCTCATAGGCTTCCGCTCTGATTGCGCGACGATGCCGCAACTGACGGGACACTGGCGGGGAGAGCGGCATGCGGGAAGGAAAGGCCGGATTGGAAAACCCATGAATTTTAGCATACTGGGTATTTGGTACAGGCCGGAATGCGCAGGCCCGCCCGGCGTGCGGCTGAGCGGGTTAAGCGCTATCTCGAAGAGGCTTCTTGCGGCGTGATTTGGCGTGATTCGGCGAGCGGTTGGCAGGTGACGGTGGCGGGTTGCTCCCCTACTCCTCGTCGATGCCTCTGAGGATTTTGCCGATGGTTGCACCCGAAAAACCGCGCGATGCCAGAAAGCGCTGCTGCTTGGCCCGCTCGGCGGGCGTTTCGGGAAGCTGGCCGAATTTTTTCTGCCAAACGGCCTGGGCGCGCACGAACTCGGTCTCACGCAATTGCGCCTTGGCGTCTTCGACGAGCGTCGGGTCGACCGCGTGCTGCTTCAATTCACCGAGGATCCGACTGGCGCCGAGACGCGACGAGCGGCGGTGAATCAGGCTTTCGGCGAAACGCGAGTTGGACAGCCAGTTTTCGGCTTCCAACTGATCGAGCAGCGTGTCGAGCGAATCGGTTTCTTCGACGAACGGTTTGAGCTTGCGCGCGAGTTCGGTACGGCTGTATTCGCGGCGAGAGAGATAGCCGAGCGCGCGTCCTTTCAGCGAACGGGCTGGGCGTTTGGAGTTTTTGGCTTCGTCCTGCTCCGGCTTCGCTTCGCCTGGCTGGCGACGTGAGCGGCTATAGGTCGCCTCGGTAAATTCGGCAACCTCAGCGGTTTCGAAGGGATCCGAACCGGAAGGCGGGGAAGATTTAGACGGTGCGCGCCGCGAGCCACGGCCCTCGGCGCGATCATGCGCGTCGAACGATTCAAACGAATCGTCCTGATCATCACGCGGGCCGTCCGCACTGCGTCCAGCATGAGACAACGGTCGGCCCTTGCGTATCACGTAATGGTTACTCTTCTTCGCCCGCGACTTCAGCGCCGGCGCCCGTCACCGCGTCGGCCATGGCATTCACGCCCAGCGATTCACGGATACGGTTTTCAATGTCACGGGCGATCTCCGGATTTTCGCGCAGGAATTCACGCGCGTTGTCCTTGCCCTGACCGATACGTTCGCCGTTGTAGCTGTACCAGGCGCCAGCCTTGTCGACGATCTTGGCTGCGACGCCCAGATCGATGACTTCACCCTGACGCGAAATACCTTCGCCATACAGGATGTCGAAAATCGCTTCGCGGAACGGCGGCGCGACCTTGTTCTTGACGACCTTCACGCGCGTTTCGTTGCCGATCACTTCGTCGTTCTTCTTGATCGAACCGATACGGCGAATGTCCAGACGCACCGACGCGTAGAACTTCAGCGCGTTACCACCGGTGGTGGTTTCCGGATTGCCGAACATCACGCCGATCTTCATACGGATCTGGTTGATGAAGATCACCAGGCAGTTCGTACGCTTGATCGTACCGGTGAGCTTGCGCAGCGCTTGCGACATCAGACGCGCTTGCAAACCCGGCAGCGAGTCGCCCATTTCACCTTCGATTTCAGCCTTCGGCACGAGTGCCGCGACCGAGTCGATCACGATCATGTCGATCGAGCCCGAGCGCACCAGTGCGTCGGCGATTTCGAGCGCCTGTTCGCCGGTGTCCGGCTGCGACACCAGCAACTCGCTCACGTCCACGCCAAGCTTGCTTGCGTACTGGATGTCCAGCGCGTGTTCCGCGTCGATAAACGCCGCCGTGCCGCCGATCTTCTGCATTTCGGCAATGACTTGCAGCGTCAGCGTGGTTTTACCGGACGATTCCGGGCCATAAATTTCGACCACACGGCCACGCGGCAAACCGCCGACGCCCAAGGCGATGTCAAGACCGAGCGATCCGGTTGAAACCACCTGGATGTCTTCGATTGCCTCACCTGCGCCGAGCCGCATGACCGACCCTTTGCCGAACTGCTTTTCGATCTGCGCGAGTGCGGCAGCGAGTGCCTTGCTCTTTTCAGCAGTCAGTCCAGCCGAGCCTTTCTTGCTTTCTTCCATGAATCGTCCTTTGCTATGATGAACGGCGTCTGAGGCAGGTGTGCCGTCCACTTGGTAATGGCAACACACGAAACTCAGACACTGTATAAAAAAACAGTAGTTTTGGCAAGCACGATTCTCATGCGAACACGCATTTTTACCGTCGCGCTGCCCAACTACCCACAATAATTTTCGGAGACCGCTGCGCGCCGGGGGACACCTCACGGCGCCGGCAAGGTGGGCTGGCGCATCATGCGAATTCTGATTGCCGAAGACGACAGCATACTCGCGGACGGTCTGGTTCGATCACTCCGCCAATCGGCCTATGCCGTTGATCTAGTGAAGAACGGCGTCGACGCCGACACCGCGCTTTCGGTACAAACTTTCGACCTGCTGATTCTCGATCTGGGCCTGCCGCGCATGTCCGGACTCGAGGTGCTGCGCCGCCTGCGCGCGCGCAATTCCAACCTGCCGGTGCTGATCCTGACCGCCGCGGACAGCGTGGACGAACGCGTCAAAGGCCTCGATCTCGGCGCCGATGACTACATGGCCAAGCCCTTCGTACTGACCGAACTCGAAGCGCGCGTGCGGGCGCTGACCCGGCGCGGCGCAGGCGGCGGCCCGACCGTGGTGAAGCATGGTTCGCTGTCGTTCGATCAGGTGGGCAGGATCGCCCATGTCAACGACCAGGTGCTCGACCTGTCGGCGCGCGAACTCGGCTTGCTCGAAGTGCTGCTGCAGCGGATCGGCCGGCTGGTCTCGAAGGAGCAGTTGGTCGATCACCTGTGCGAATGGGGCGAGGAAGTCAGCAACAACGCGATCGAGGTCTACGTTCACCGGCTGCGCAAGAAGATCGAGCCGAGCGGCGTGCGTATCATTACGGTGCGGGGACTGGGCTATTGCCTCGAGAAAGCCGCTTCGCCCGTCGACGCGAACCCGCCTGCCCCACAGGCGCAAGCGCGAGCGCACACCGCCGCCGACCCCGAGCCGCCCGCTTCGCCGCCGTCCGGCGCGATGCCGGCGAGTCACCACTTCAAATAGAGAGCGCCCATGTCCGCGCGCGAAGACCGTGCGGCGGCGCACGCGGCGGACCTCGACGAGGCTCGCGACGCCCGCTACGCGAATCCGTTCGCCCCACCCGACGAAACCGAAGCCGCCGCCGAAGCGCGCCCGCGTTCGTTATTCGGCGAAATTCTCGACTGGATGCTCGCGCCGCTATTGCTGCTCTGGCCGATGAGTCTTGCGGTCACCTACCTGGTCGCCAAGTCGATCGCGAACGGCCCGTTCGACCGCGCGCTCGAAACCGACGCCTATGTGCTGGCCCGCCAGATTCATCCGGTGAACGGGGTGGCGGAGCTCACGCTGCCCGACGCCATGCGCGATTTTCTACGTAGCGACAACGTGGACCGCGTGTTTTACCAGGTGCTCGGCACGCGCGGCGAACTGGTGGGCGGCGAGCGCGACATGCCGCTGCCGCATGAAGAGGACCGGCCGCAACCGGGCCTCGTCGAGTTCCGCGACGACATGCTGCGCGGCAACGACATCCGCGTCGCTTATACGACCGTCGAATTCCCGCAGACGCCCGGCGCGCAGCCGGTGCTGGTGCAGGTCGCCGAAACGCTCGACAAACGCAGCCAGCTCGCCAACGACATCATCAAAGGCGTGATCCTGCCGCAGTTCGTGATTCTGCCGCTGGCGATCCTGCTGGTGTGGTTCGGCCTGTCGCGCGGCCTCGCACCGCTGCACGCGCTGCAGGCGCATATCCGTGCGCGTCGGCCGGACGATCTGTCGCCGCTCGAAGCACGCCGCGCGCCGCCGGAAATCGAGCCGCTGGTGACCTCGTTCAACGATCTGCTGACGCGTCTCGAACAGAACATGGAGCTGCAGAAGCGCTTTATCGCCGACGCCGCGCATCAGATGAAAACGCCGCTGGCCGGCCTGCGCACTCAGGCCGAACTGGCCTTGCGCCAGGATGCGTCGGCGGAAGTGCACCGCTCGCTCGAGCAGATCGCGACCAGTTCGGAGCAGGCCGCGCGGCTCGTCACGCAGTTGCTGGCGCTGGCGCGCGCGGAAAACCGCCTGTCGGGGCAGATTTTCACGCCGGTCGAGGTGACCGAAGTCGCCCGCAGCGCGGTGCGCGACTGGGTGCAGGCCGCACTCGCCAAGCAGATGGACCTCGGCTACGAAGCGCCCGACGAACCCGTCGACGTGGACGGCAACCCGGTCATGCTGCGCGAAATGCTGTCGAACCTGATCGACAACGCGATCCGCTACACGCCGCCGGGCGGCCGCATCACGGTCAGAGTGAGGCACGACGTGGCCGCGCGCCGCGTGCATCTGGAAGTCGAGGACACCGGGCTCGGCATTCCGGTCGCCGAGCGTTCGCGGGTGGTCGAACGCTTCTACCGGATTCTGGGCCGCGAAGCCGACGGCAGCGGGCTCGGACTGGCGATCGTCCGCGAGATCACGACGATGCATGGCGGCGAGCTGACTCTCGACGACAACGTCTATCAGACCTCGCCGCGACTGGCCGGCACCCTCGTTCGTGTCAGTTTGCCGATGCATGAGCGGGGGCGGGACTTACCCTAACGGCACTTGGGCAAGCAAAAACCTCAATTGAATATTGAGATACTGTTGACAGACGTTGATCGGTAACTATATGACGTTGAGCGATTTTGTCGAAAATTTAGCGCCACATAGAGAATCACCCTCTACCCCCGCCACGTCAGTACGCCGTAAGTTTCCACTCCAATAATCCCCTGCACGGGCGTGCTTTGACCGGCGCACCACGTGTACATATCAATATTGGAAATTGGAGACGACATATGGCTACCGTTGGCGGGCAAATCTCGCACGTGCCGATGACGCGCGATGAGAAGCGGGTGATCTTCGCATCGTCGCTGGGCACGGTGTTCGAGTGGTATGACTTCTTCCTGGCCGGCTCGCTCGCGGCCTTTATCAGCAAGAGCTTCTTCTCCGGCGTCAATCCGACTGCCGCCTTCGTGTTTACGCTGCTTGGCTTCGCCGCGGGTTTCGCGGTGCGGCCGTTCGGCGCAATCGTGTTCGGCCGCCTGGGCGACATGGTCGGACGCAAGTACACGTTCCTGATCACGATCCTGATCATGGGCTTCTCGACCTTCCTGGTCGGCTTCCTGCCGGGCTACGCGTCGATCGGCTTCGCTTCGCCGGTGATCTTCATCGCGATGCGGATGCTGCAGGGCCTCGCGCTCGGCGGCGAGTACGGCGGCGCGGCCACGTATGTGGCCGAACACGCGCCGGCCGGACGCCGCGGCTTCTACACGTCGTGGATTCAGGCAACCGCCACGCTCGGCCTGTTCCTGTCGCTGCTGGTGATTCTGGGTGTGCGCACGGCGATCGGCGAAGAAGCATTCGGCGCCTGGGGCTGGCGCGTGCCGTTCGTCGCGTCGATCATCCTGCTAGGCGTGTCGGTGTGGATTCGTATGCAACTGCACGAATCGCCGGTGTTCGAGCGCATCAAGGCCGAAGGCAAGACCTCCAAGGCGCCGCTGACGGAATCGTTCGCCCAGTGGAAGAACCTGAAGATCGTAATTCTCGCGCTGGTCGGTCTGACCGCCGGCCAGGCCGTGGTCTGGTACACGGGGCAGTTCTATTCGCTGTTCTTCCTGACCCAGACGATGAAGGTGGACGGCAGCAGCGCCAACATCATGATCGCGATCGCACTGCTGATCGGCACGCCGTTCTTTCTGTTTTTCGGCTCGCTGTCGGACCGTATCGGCCGCAAGCCGATCATCATGGCCGGCTTGCTGATCGCCGCCTGCACGTACTTCCCGCTGTTCAAGGCACTGGCGCACTACACCAACCCGGCGCTGGAAACCGCAAGCGCGCGGGCGCCGATCGTCGTGATCGCGAATCCGGGCGAATGCTCGTTCCAGTTCAATCCGGTAGGCACGTCGAAGTTCACGAGTTCGTGCGACATCGCCAAGAGCGCGCTTTCGAAGGCCGGCCTGAACTACGACAACGTGGCGGCACCGGCGGGCACGCTGGCCGAGATCAAGGTGGGCGATACGGTAGTCAACACGTATGACGGCAAGGCCGCCGACGCCAAGGATCAGGGCAAGGCGTTCGACAAGACGCTTGCCGGCACGCTCAAGAGCGCGGGTTATCCGGCGAAGGCCGATCCTTCGCAGATCAACTGGCCGATGAGCGTGGCCATCCTGACGATCCTCATGATCTACGTGACGATGGTGTACGGTCCGATCGCGGCGATGCTGGTGGAGATGTTTCCGACGCGGATTCGCTATACCTCGATGTCGCTGCCGTATCACATCGGCAATGGCTGGTTCGGCGGCTTCCTGCCGGCGACGGCCTTCGCGATCGTCGCGGCGAAGGGCAACATTTATTCGGGGCTGTGGTATCCGATCGTGATTGCGGTGGGCACCTTCGTGATCGGCATGCTGTTCGTGAAGGAGACCAAGGACTCGGACATCTACGCGCAGGACTGACACGCGTGATGGACCGCCAACTTGAAAAAGTTGTGCGCCGGGGGTTGACAGCCTCCGGCGTGGTCCGCATAATCTCGCTTCTTTCGGCGAATTAGCTCAGTTGGTTAGAGCGACGGAATCATAATCCGCAGGTCCGGGGTTCGAGTCCCTGATTCGCCACCAGTTGCAAGAAAAAGCCGCTGATCCGCAAGGTTCAGCGGCTTTTTTGTTTTTGGTTCGCCGTTGAAGCACAAGAGGTCTTGGCGATGAAGCTGAACTTCGCTCTCTCCCAAAACTACGGCTCAAAAAAAAGCGCCATCTCTGGCGCCTTCCGATCACAGATCGAGGATCATTTTCACCGCATATTTCGCGGCTTCCATTTCTTCGGCTGTAGCCCGCTCGCCGTTGAACCTGAAGTCTCTAGCCTTGAAAGAAAGCGTGGTGATCTGGTCGACAAGAGCCACGCCCGGCCGCACAAGACTGGAGAGCGGGATCTCCGTTTCCCACCCTCTCACCGAGGAGGTGATGGGCAGCCCCGTAACGCGCCCGGTGAACTCATTGAAGTCCAGCGGACTGAGCACCAGAACCGCTCGATATCCGTCCTGCTCGTTGCCCTTACTTGGCCCAATGTAGAGCCTGATGATGTCGCCAGCTTCAGGTATGCCGTTCTGCATGCGCTCCTACCATTTGTCGAATCGCGCCGGGTCGTCGGGTCCACCGAGTTCCGAGCCTTGCGGTTCGCCAAAGTCGATCGTCTCGTGCGACACAAGCTTGCTCTCGCGGAGTTGCTGCAAATAACGCTCGCGCGAGAAACGCCTGATTGCCGTGTGCCGACGAATCGTCACATTCCCGTCCTGCACTTCGACGTCCACTTCCTGACCTTCCGTGAAGGCCACCTCGCCGGCGACACTCGCGGGGATCCGAACAGCAAGGCTATTTCCCCAGCGCTTTAAGGTTTGAATAGCCATAAGGTCCGCACTCCATCATTCAGAAGCCGCCGGTCAACGCGGCCGGTAACTTCTGACTCTCCGGTTAAAAGGGTCATACGTTGATACTGCGTTGATACAAAATCAATCTTATGCCTGGATCACCGATGTGTCAACAACGTTGATACGGCATACGTACAATCCATTCAGGCCGGTTCCCTTGTATATCCATACAGTACATCCCTGGTCGATCGTCCCATATTGCAAGCCTGCGTCGACCGCTTGTAAAGATTGGATCTGCCGCGCCTGCCTAACCTTGTACGGGTCTGGATGAGTACGCCTAGCGGGAATCTCACGTGAACTTCTTCGAATTGCGCGCGGTCTTGAAAGGCAACCGTGCCATAACTGTGATGCGATCGGCCAACGGCCATCCAACAGCCCCAAATCGCAACTTCAAGGAGGTTTCTTGATCAAGTCCCGCACCGCCAAGCTCGCCGCGGCCACCGCAGCCATCGCCCTCGTAGCTGCCGCATCAGCGCTACCCGGTCAAGCTCAAACTCAAGCCCAAATCCCACCCGACAGCCAGTGGCGCCCCACCCAGACCACGCTCTCCACGCTCCTGCAAGACGGCTACAAAATCGTCGCCGTCGTGAATGGCGCGCATGGCAGCGCCGGTCCAGCCGACACGATTTTTGTCCAGCGCGACCAGAGCGCGTTCAAATGCATCGACCCGCAGCAACCGGAAGCCAGAACGAAGACGCCAACCACGCCCCCGGTCTGCTACGAACTGGTCCCGCCATCAGGAGCGCCGGCGCCTTCCGAATCGAAGTAGCCGCTACACGAAATCGCATAGCGCCTTGCCCACCGCATCCAAACAACCATCGGCAAGCGCTAACCGCCATCGCCCACCTCACCCGCGCCCGGCCTCCAGCCTGAAGAACGCGATCGCCTCGTTGAGCTGCCGCCCCTGACCCTCCAGCGACTGCGAAGCCGCCGCCGCCTCTTCAACCAGCGCGGCGTTCTGCTGCGTCACGGTGTCCATCTGCGTGATCGCCTGGTTCACCTGCTCGATGCCACGGCTCTGCTCGCCGGTGGCCGCCGCGATCTCGCCCATGATGTCGGTCACGCGCGCCACCGCGTGCGTGACTTCCGCCATCGTGCTGCCCGCCTCCTGCGCGAACGACGAACCGTCGCGAATCTTCTCCACCGACGCGTTGATCAGATCCTTGATCTCCTTCGCCGCCACCGACGAGCGTTGCGCCAGGCTGCGCACCTCGCTCGCCACCACGGCGAAGCCGCGCCCCTGCTCGCCCGCGCGCGCCGCCTCGACGGCCGCATTCAGCGCGAGGATATTGGTCTGAAACGCGATCCCTTCGATGATCCCGGTGATATCCGCGATCTTCGCCGAGCTCGCGCTGATGTCGCCCATCGTGCCCACCACGCGGCTCACCACCTCGTTGCCCTTCTGCGCGATCTCCGACGCGTTGGTCGACAACACGCTCGCCTGCTGCGCGCTATCGGCGTTATGACGCACGGTCGCCGTCAGTTCTTCCATGCTCGACGCGGTCTGCTGCAACGACGACGCCTGCTGCTCCGTCCGCGACGACAGATCGATATTGCCCGCGGCGATCTGACTCGAGCCGGTCGCGATGCTATCCGCGGCAAAGCGCACCTGGCCGATCAGGGTCACGAGGCTCTGCTGCATCGCGCCCATCGACGCCAGCACACTGCCCTCCGGCGCCTGCCGCGCCCCGGCCACCGGACTCAGATCGCCCTTGGCGACCCGCTGCGTGACTTCGCTCAATGCCGCCGGCTCAGCACCCAACGCACGCGTCAGTCCACGCGTAATCAGCACGCCGGCAATCGCCGCCGCGCCGGTCGCCAGCAGGCAGATCGCAATCAGCAGATTGCGCTGCCGGGTATTGCGCGCGTCGGCGTCCTGCACGCTTTGTTCGGCCTGGCTGTGCGTATAGTCGACGTAGTCGTTGGTGGCTTTGATCAGCGCGGCCAGCAATGGACGGCATTCGTCGTTGATCTTGGTCACCGCTTCGTCGCGCTTGCCGTCCGTTGCGAGCGCAACGATGCCTTGCGCGACCGGCGTGTAAGCCGCCTCGATGCGGCTCATCTCGGCGACCAGATCGCGCGCTTTGCCGGACGCGTCGGCGGCGGTGTCGACCATCTGCCTGAGTTTGGCGAGGCGCGTCTGCACGTCCTGCTGGGCTTGCGCCTCGGCGGTCTTCTCGACCTCGAAGTCTTGCGGCTTCGTGGCCAGCGCCATGTTGCGGGCCGCAATGGCGCGGCGATCGACCGCGGTGCGTACGCGCGACGCCAGTTCGGCGCGCGCGCTGATACCGGAGACGTAATTCGCGAACCGCTGGTCCGCGTCGTTGAGAGAATTGACGGCCAGGCCCGATACGACCAGGACACTTGCCGCGAGTACCCCGAAGGCCGTCGCAAGCCGGGCTTTGACGCTGAGCTGTTTGTTGTTCATTGGTTTGGTCTTGGATGGACGGTTTGGTATGCGAAAAGAGAGGCCGTCCACTCGCTCTTTCCGTCCACGGGTAACCACGGGTAGCGCATTGCGCGTCAACGGTCGTCCGAACATGCAGGCGGCATTATCCACGCGAAAGCAGCAGGCGAAAAAAGTGTTGGAAATCAGATACAAAGCGACGATTCGCGACGTCGGGTCACACGACAGTCAGCATCCGCCGGGGTATAAAAAAAAGGGAGTCAGCCCTCGCTGACTCCCTGAAGTGCCACTTCTCGCGCGATTCGCGCGCTGCTGCTGTTGCCGCTGTTACTGCTCCAATCCGTTCGCTCAGCTCGCCACGCCCATCGCCGGATCGCTGATGCTGTCCTTGCCGGTCTCGACGCGGCCGGCAAAGCGCCGCGAGAAGCCGCCCGTCATCGTCAGCGTGAAGTCGTACCAGCCGCCGGCAGCGGCGACCGACCAGTACGGCTCGACCTGCATCCCCGCCGGCACCGCATAGGTCCACGGACCGTCGCTGCGATACGCGTTCGACGTGACCGTCACGTTGGCGGCCGCATTGCCGACGTTCATGATCGTCAGATAGACCGCGTTGTTATTCACGTCGTAGCAAACCCGCACTTCCGGATTCGGCCCGGTCGCGACGCTCGCCACGTTGCCCTGGAACGCGCGATGAAAACCGTTCGGCCCCAGCACCCACAGGCTGTAATTGCCCTGGTCGTCGGCGAGCGCGCTCCATGAATCCGACAGCTCCTTGCCGGCTTCGACGGTGTACCGACGCGGCACACGGTCGAGATGCAAGCGGTCGTACACATGGAACACCGCGCCGGCCGTGCCGGTATTGCTGAAGATCAGCCAGATCAGGCCGTCCTGCGTATCGGCGTTGGCGCTCACGTGCAGCAGATACGGCAACGCGCGCGACGGCCGCGACATCAACGCCTGGGTCGGCATCTGCTGGCTCGCCGCCGCCGGCACCGGCACCGCGCCGAGCGCGCTCTGCTGCACGTTCTGCGCGTCGGCCTGGGCCTTGGTCGGCGCGGGCAGCGCCGCCACTGGCGCATCGTTCGGATTGCGGAAATTGAACGCCGAGGTCAGGTCGCCGCACACCGCGCGCCGCCACGGACTGATGTTGGTTTCGGTCACCCCGAAGCGCTGCTCGAGAAAGCGCAGCACCGAGGTATGGTCGAACACCTGCGAGTTGACCCAGCCGCCGGTGCTCCACGGCGACACGACGAACATCGGCACGCGCGGCCCTGGCCCGAAGGTCTGGCCATCCGGCACGAGCGGCGACGAATCGCCGGGCGGGTTGGTTTTCGTGAAGTACTCGTACTGCGCGTTCACCGTCGTTTTACCGGCGAAGGTGCCGTCGGCATTTTTGGTCGGCGCGTCCGGCGGCGGCATGTGGTCGAAGAAGCAGTCGTTCTCGTCGTAATTGACGAACAGCACGGTCTTGCTCCACACGTCGGGGTTCGCGGTCAGCGTATCGAGCAGCAGTTGCAGGTAGTAGCCGCCCTGTCCCGGCGTCGACGCGCCCGGATGTTCGCAGTACGCCTGCGGCGACACGATCCAGCTCACCTGCGGCATCTGTCCCGCCGCGATGTCGTCTTTCAGCGACTGCAGAAAGCCGCCGTCGGGCATGGTGTTGCCGATGCCCTTGTACAGCGGCGCCACCGCTTCGAGCGACTGCGTGTACGGCAGCAGCGGCGAACCCGGCAGCGTCTCGTTGACCTTGCGATAAGTCGCGAAGCCGGCGAGCGAGTTGTCGGTGTAGTTGTCCGGCATGTTCTGGTAGACCTTCCAACTCACGCCTGCCGCTTGCAGACGTTCGGGATACGTCGTCCACGTAAGGCCGGTCGCGGATGCGCCGAGGCCGTCCCAGCCGTCGTTATTGACCACCGGATTGGAGCCCGCGCTCGCGCCGTTGGTGCCGGTCCACAGGAAGATGCGGTTCGAGTTGGTGCCGCCATGCAGCGAACAGTGATAGGCGTCGCAGATCGTGAACGCGTTCGCCAGCGCCACATGGAACGGCAGGTCGGACTGGTTCAGATAACCCATCGACACATCGCCCTTGGCTTTCGGCCATTGCGTCATGCGGCCGCTGTCCCACGCCGCGTGCGCGTCGGTCCACGAATGCGGACCGCCCGCGAGCAGCGCGTTGCCCTTGGTGCTGTCCAGATAGAACGGCAGCACCGTGCGCGTGCCGTCGTTCTGCTGGAACACGGTCGTGCCGCCGGGCTGCGGAATCGTGAAGCGGTCGCTAAAACCACGCACGCCCGGCAGCGTGCCGAAGTAGTGGTCGAACGAGCGGTTCTCCTGCATGAAGATCACGACGTGCTGTACGTCGTTGATGGTGCCGGTCGCGTTGTTCGCGGGAATCGCAAGCGCGCGGCGAATCGCCGGCGGAAACAGGCTCAGCGCGGCAGCGCCCGCGGCGCTGCGCAGGAAGGTACGGCGGTCCAGTGAAGTCATGTTGGGCGTGTTGGGGTCGTCGTCGGAATGGGGGCGCGCACGTGGGTCACGGCGCGCAGACGAGTTGCGTGTTCTGCAATGGCTGCACGGCGCTCGCGCCCAAAGCGACGCAGGCGCCGGACGCGGGCGCGGCGACGATCGGCACCGCCGCGCTCGCGCCGCCCGCGCCGGCCGCCGCGTTGTTCGCGGCTGCGGGACTGCCGCTGGAACCGCTCGCGCTGCTGCCGTTCGAGCTGCCGTCGCAACCAGCCAACGCGATGCAGCACAGCGCGCAAAAGGCCATGGTTGCCAGCAGGCCGCGCGTCTCGCGCGGTTCACGCAGCGGCTGCGCGTTCGGAAAAGAACGTGTCGGATTCATCGCGAGACTCCGGTTAGTGAGTGAGCGTGGACAGCGGCTGACCTGAACCGAACACCGACTGCAACTCGGTCTCGGTGACGACACGGGTCCACAACGCGAGGTCGCTGAACGCCTGCACGTCCGGCGGCGTGGCCGCGCACTTGCCGACGGTGTACGGCGGCGTGTCGTTACAGGCATTCATGTAGTAGTGGCCGGTGCCGTCCTCGTTCAGCCCGAACACGCCGAGACCCGGCAGCTTGGCGATGTTCACGCTCAAGGTCTGGGCCAGCACCTTCTGTTCGCCGAGCACCGGATCGAACACGTAGGCATTGATCTTCTTCGCCGCCGTGTCGATGGTGAGTGCGAGGTAGGTCCACTTGTTCGCACTGACATTCAGGCTGTTGATGTCGTTACGCGTGCTGCCGTCGCCGAGATTGAAGCGGATGTTGCAGCTCGCGCTCGACCCCGGGAACAGACCGATCGCGATGCCCGCATTGCCGCCCGAGTAGTAGTTCTTGTTCGAGAAGATCGGCGTGCCGTTGCCCGTCAGATTCGCGCACGACGTGTAGAACCAGAAGCCGATCGTGAACTGCGCGTGAGTCGTCACGTCGTTGGTCTGCGTCAGCTTGTAGCCGTCGAAGCCGTTGGTGTCGACCGTATGCGTGTCGATCTGCAAACCCTTGCCGCCGAACGGATCGGCGAACAGCGAGCCGCCGTCGGCGTCTGCGGCCCACGGGCCCATCGTGCTGGCGTTCAGGCGATCGACCGGCGGCAGCGCGCCGAACGGGTAGTAGCTGCTCAACCCGGTGGTCAGCGTGGTCGCGAGCGGCGGCGGGGGCGGCGGAGGCGGCGGCGGTTGCACGTAGACGACCTGAGTGATCGTCGCGAGCGGCGCGCTGCCGGCCACGACCGTGTAATTGAACGGATAGACGCCCGTTGCGGTCAGGCCGAGCTGGCTGTCGGTGTAGGTCGCGGTGCCGGCGGGCAGGCTGGCGATCACCGTGCCGTTGCGCAGCACGCTGATCGCACCGCTGGCCGGCGCGGCCCACGTCAGTACGAGGCTGGCGTTGTCGCTGCCGGTCGTGCCGATCAGTTGCGAGACCGGCGTCGCGCCGATCAGTTGACCGCCGTCGAGCGCATAGGTCGCGGCGCCCGGCAGCGCGCTCTGATAAGCGAGCAGCGTCGGCGTGACGTCGGCGATGCTGGCGCGCGTGTAGAGCGCGGCCATCGTCGACGGCGCGGTCGTGTTGCCGAGGCGCGCGTTCGGCGCCTGATTCAGCGCGATGAAGCTGGTCGATTCGAGCGGCAGCGGCAAACCGTCGGTACCGCCGGCCGCGTTCAGGCCGTGGCTGCTGGTCACCACGACCAGCCAGTTTTCATTGCTGCGTTTGGCGGTTTCGGCGACCAGCGTGCCGAGCGCGCTGTCCAGTTGCGTCAGCGTGCTCGCGTAGTTCGTCGACGACAGGCCGGCGTTGAGCGCCGCGTCCTGCGCCGAGTGGTATTGCGCGACCACCAGCGAATAGCCGTTGTCGATCATGCTCACGCCGTTCTGCGTGACGCAGGCGTCGACGGAGGCGCAATTCACCAACGTGTTGAGATTGCCGGCGTTCTGATCCGGCGTCAGCAGCGCAGCAAGGCCGCTCGAATCGACGGCCGCGCCCATCGTGCCGAAGCCCGCGGTCTTGAGAAGCTGGAAGACGGTGCTGCTGTGCGAGGCCTGATTCGGCGCGTCGGAGTTGATCTGGTGACGATCGGCCCAGGTGCCCGTCAGGATGCTCGCCCAGCCGGGTGTGTCGAGGTTCGGTTGCTGCGACAGCGTGCCGTTGACGCCACCGCTATAAGCGGGCGCCAAGGTCAGCTTCGCGAGATTCGGCAAGGTGCCGCCGGCCATGCCCGCGCTCAACGCGTTGTAGGTCACGCCGTCCAGTTCGACCAGCAGCATTTTCTTCGCTGCGGGACCGGTGGCCGCAGGCGTGCTCGCCGGCGTGCCGGGTTGCGTGTTCGCCGCGCCGCTGCCCGAGGTGCCGCCGGAACCGCTGCCGCCCGATTGCGACACGCCGCCGCCGCAACCGCTCAAGCTCGCCGTAGCGCTGAGCGCGCCGAGCAGCGCTAGTGCGCATGCCAATTGCACGACGGTGTGCCGTCTCATGTTCGTCCCCTCTCCGATGCCGATGTGCGCCGGACCATCCGGCGAATCGATGCAACGATAGGGACCGCGGGCGACGCGGATATGTCGTTCTACGCAAGCTGGCCGATACCGGCATCAGCCATTTTGTGAGGGCGGCTTTTTTTACGGGCGATGCCTGACGCTACTTCTTCATTCTGGTTCGTGAAGCGTGTTAAGCCGGCGCCTCGACATTAGCCATGAATGACGTGATCAACCGCGAGCTCGCACGCGCCTGCAGGTGATACAGATATTCCTGCAGGATCGGCGCGTCCGATTCAAGCGGAAGCTGCCGCAGATCCGGATGCGCCGGCGCTTCGCCGACCGGCATCAGCGTGCAGCCCATGTTGTGACGGATCGCTTCGTAGATCGCTTCGCGGCTGCCGATTTCGATCAGCATCGCGGGTTCGAGACCGATACGTTTGAGCGCGGTCTCGGTTGCCTCGCGGGTACGCGAACCGGGCTCGCGCAACAGCAGCGTATGCGCGGCGACGTCGGCGAGCCGCACCACTTTCTGCGCCGCCAGCGGATGCCGGCAATGCGCGACCACGACGAGCGGATCGTCGGCGATCGTACGGCGTGCGAAACGCGGATCGTCGACACGTTGCGACGACACCGCGAGATCGACGCGGAAGTCGAGCAACGCGTCGAGAATCTGCTGCGAGTTGCCGATCTCGATGTGAATCTTCACAGCCGGATACTGCCGATGAAACGCCGCGATCGCCGGCAAAATGTAGTACGGCCCGGTCGCACCGACCCGCAGATTGCCGGCCGCCAATTCGCGTTCGTTGCGCAGCGTGAAATCGATATCGCTTTCGGTTTGCTGCATCCGGTCGATCAGCGGCATCAGCGCCGCGCCCGCGTCGGTCAGATCGAAGCGGCTGCCGCGCCGATGGAACAGTTCGACGCCGTACTGCTTTTCGAGTTGCTGGATACGCGCGGTGATGGTCGGCTGGCTGACTTCGAGGCGCTTTGCCGCAGCCGTCACGCTGCCCTGCCGGACGGTTTCATAAAAGGCAACCAGAAGCGGAGCGAGCATGGAAGGCCAGAGGGAAAACTTCCAATTTATTACCGGGACGTGGCAATTACGTTACAAACGGCTTTTGTCTTTGTAAGAAAAAGCAGCGTCCCGTTCGACAAACCGCCACCGTGCCGACCCACCGCATCGGTCAGACCACCTCCGGCTCGTGCAAATTATCGAGTGACAGCTCGCGGTTTTGCGAGCAGTCCACTCGCCGTGGCGGCGGCGTGCCATGCAGCAAATACTGCGTGACCGGCTCGTCCGCGCATGGGTTACCCGATGGATAGCTGCTATGCGAATATTCGTCCTTCAGGTAGAGCAGGCTTGCATTCGGCAAGCCGTCGAACATGCGCAGTGCGCCCTCGGCGGCGGTCATGCCGTCGAATTCCGCCTGGATCATCACGATCGACGGCGCACGCGCCACTTCGTCGAGAGTCGGCTTGATCGCGGCGGCTTGCGGCGGGTTCCAGAACAGACAACTGTAGTTGAGCACGCTGCCACCCAGCACGCCGCTGCCCAATGGGTAGCGCTGCGCATAGTCGACGTGTTTGTCGATCCAGAATTGCCGATCCGTACTGAGCGCGGGTGTGTCGTTGCACATGACGGCGAGATCCACGGCCTCCTCGGTATCCACGCGCAGCGTGCTTTCCTCACGCGGAGGCTGTTGCATCGCCTCGAAGTACTTCGGGATCAGCGTCTTCGTTGCGATCTCCTGCGCCATCTCACTCGCCGGTGGATGGCTCGAGAAAACGTGATGCCTGGCGAGCGCCAGCGTCCGCTCCTGCGTAGTGCCCGGGTTCTGCTCGAGTATCTGCCCAAGCCCCTTCGCCGCCACGAACACCGACACCCCGTCGTCGATATAGCCCGACAACGCGAATACCCGCGATTCGCGGAGCGCGGCAACGGTCGCTGCTTTCAACGCCGGCGAGAAGGCGGCAAAGAGCTGCCCCGTCGCTGCCGGATCGGCGCCCAGATTGAAGGTCGTGTCATGGCGTGCCGCATAGGGCCCGACAATCTCGTCGGCGATGCGTTGGGTTGCGGGCGGCTGCAACAGGATGCCGCCTTCGGCCCAGGTCCGCGCGGAGAAGTCCGTGTTGCCGCTCAGCACCATTCGTCCAACCCGATCGGGAAACAGACCCGCATACCAGGCGCCGAGCCACGAGCCGTACGAGTGGCCGATGTAATTGAGTTTGGCGTCGCCGGAGATAGCCCGGATCAGATCCATGTCCTGCGCCATTTGCGCCGTGTCGATATACGGCGCGAGCGGTTTGTCCTGGCAGGCCCGCGATTTGAGTTCGACATTGCGCAGCAGCGCATTCACGGTAGACGCGTGGGTGTCGCCGCTCCACAAGACCGTGCTGGGACGCTCGTCCGAGTTACAGGTCAACTGCGTGCTCGAACCCATGCCCCGTGGCGAAAAACCGATCAGATCGTACCGGCTGGCCACTTCCCGTTCGGCCGCGATCCGACCGCCGGTTATCCGCGCGGAGAACTGGACGTTGGCCAGAAGACCATCCGCGCCGGGTCCGCCGGGATTGAATAGGAGCGAGCCGAGGCGCGTTGCGGGATCTTTCGCGGCGACCCGCGTTAGTGCGAGCGTAATCTCGCCTTTTTCCGGATCGCCCCAATCCATCGGGGCACGAATGCTCGCGCAACGAAAGCGCGGATTGTCCGCCAATGCCGCCCAGGCGGCAGGCAACCGGTTCTTGTCGCACGGGCGCCAGGCCACCGTCTGATCCAGATACGGCTTCAGTACCGAAGCCCGTTTCTGCGCAGCGGTGTGTTGCTGCTGCGACTGCGGCGCATCTTCGCCGCCGCAGCCGGCCAGCGCCAGTGTGGACACGATCCAGGCGGTTCTTGTTGCGACGGTTTTCATCCTTCACTCTCCCACGGCGATGCCGGTCGACTTGCAAACCGTGCGCAGCGTGCACGACAGTTTGCGACGTTGAACGTCCCAGGCTAGCGGCAAACGCGCCAGTCTTGTGCGGGGACCGCAGAGCGTGAAAGATCAGGTGATGCCCGCCTAACCATGTTGGCATGGTCGAAAGCCATTGGCGGCGTGGTTCAACGTCGCAATGACGGATCGATGGCGATCGTCGGGAGAAATGCGGGATGCTGAGCGAAGCGCCGCGGTCGATTCAGCGATCCACCAACCGGCTCAGATTGCCGCGCACCCGTTGCAGCAGCGCGATCAACTGCTTCGCTTCGCCGTCGCTGAAACCGTCCAGCGCTTCGAGCGCGACTTCGTCGCCGACCTTGCGCGCTTTGCCGAGCGTGCGCTCGGCCTTCGGCGTCATGCCGACCTGGCGCTCGCGGCGGTCCTGCGGATTGGCGGTCCGCTCGATCCAGCCGCCCTCTTCCATCCGGTCGAGCAAACGGCCCGCCGAGATCGGCGCGACTTCGAGCAGGTCCGCGAGGCGCGCCTGATTGATGTCGCCGTAATGCGCGAGGTAAGCCAGCACGCGACACTGCGCGCGCGTCAGATCGACCGATGACTTCGCAAGATCGTCGAAACGCTTGCCCGTCAGACGGCCGACGTCGGAAATCAGAAAGCCGAAGCGCTCATCGAGTTGGGTTTTCATGCGCGGATTATACGAAGCCGCCGGCGTTTCCGCGATTGAAGCCGCGCAATTCAGGCTCCGCATAACTCCCGATTGCGGCGCCGTTTCGAGCCGATATACTAAGCATGCTTACTATTCGGCCACGCCACTCATTCATGTCTTCCGACTCCCTGCCGGCCAGCGCCGCCGCGCCGCTCAACCGGCCCATGATCACGATCTCGATCATGCTGGCGACGCTGATTCAAACGCTCGACAGCACGATCGCCAACGTGGCGCTGCCGCATATGCAAGGCACGCTGTCCGCGTCGCAGGACGAGATCACGTGGGTGCTGACCTCGTACATCGTCGCCGCCGCCATCGCCACGCCGCTCACCGGCTGGCTGTCCGACCGGCTGAGCGTGAAGCGGCTGCTGATCGTCGCGATCGGCGGCTTCACGGTGTCGTCGGCGCTGTGCGGGTTGTCGGAAACGCTCACGCAGATCGTCGCGTCGCGTTTACTGCAGGGGGTGTTCGGCGCGTCGCTGGTGCCGCTGTCGCAGTCCATCCTGCTCGACATCAATCCACGCGAGAAACAAGGCCAGGCGATGGCGGTCTGGGGCATGGGCGTAATGGTCGGACCGATTCTCGGGCCGACGCTCGGCGGCTGGCTCACCGACAGCTATAACTGGCGCTGGGTGTTTTTCATCAACGTGCCGATCGGCGCATTCGCGCTGTTCGGCGTCGCGACCTTTCTCCCCACGCGCGCGCCGAAACCCGACGCGAAGTTCGACGCCTTCGGCTTCGCCACACTCGGCCTCGCGATCGGCGCGTTGCAGGCCATGCTCGATCGCGGCGAGCAACTCGACTGGTTCGGCTCGCATGAGATCGTGATCGAAGCATTGGTCGCGGCCATCGCGTTCGCGTTTTTTCTCGTGCATACGGCCACGGTCGGCAAGAAATCGTTCTTCAAATACGAATTGCTGAAAGACCCAAACTTCGCCACCGGCACGTTTTTCATCTTCGTGATCGGCGCGGTAATGTACGCCACGCGCGCGTTGCTGCCGCCGATGCTGCAGAACCTGATGAACTATCCGGTCGCGACCACCGGCCTCGTCACCGCGCCCAGCGGCGCCGGTACGATGATCGCGATGCTGTTCGCCGGGCGGCTGCTGAAACGGGTCGACGCGCGGCTGTTGCTGCTCGCCGGCTTCCTGATCTCCGCGTTCGCGCTGTGGCAGATGATGCATTACACGATCGTGCTGTCGGAGTCGGATATCGTCTGGCCGGGGGTGATTCAGGGCTTCGGACTCGGACTCGTGTTCGTGCCGCTGAGCGCGCTGACCTTCTCGACGCTCACACCCGAACTGCGTGCGGACGGCACCGCGACGTATAGCCTGATGCGCAATATCGGCAGCAGTATCGGCATTTCGATCGTGCAGACGCTGATGACGCGCAACACCCAGGTCTCGCACGCGGATCTCGCGGCGAACGTCACGCTATTCAATCCGGCGATGCAGTCCATGCTCGCGAGCGGCTCGAATTACGACATGGCCGCGTTGAATGTGTCGATCACGCAGCAGGCGTCAATGATCGCGTATCTGAACGACTTCAAGCTGATGTTCGTGGCGACGCTGCTGGTGATTCCACTGCTGTTGCTGATTCGGCCTGCGCATAAGGCACCGGATGCGTCGGTCGCGCACGCGGCGATGGATTGAGCGTTGACGGCAAGCGTCGACTAGTCCGGACGAACGATGTGCGGCGTGGCGGCTTAAACGCGAGCGAGTGGTGGAACCGCGACACCGATCCTAGCCTTCGATCCGCCCTCTCGTCACGCCCAGCAAACCCGCCATCGCCACGCGCGCCGCCTCGGCATCGCGCTCGCGGATCGCTTCGAATACGGCAGTATGCTCACCGAGCGACGCATTGAACACGTCCGCGCGTTTCGCGTTCAGCCGCAACTGCGCCTCCAACGTCCGCTCGATCAACGTGCCCAACGGAATCAGCAATTCGTTGCTGCACGCGCTCAGCACGCTCAGATGAAACTGCAGATCGGCCCGCACCCATTCGTCGACATTGCGCGCCGCCGCCATCGCCCCATGCGCCGCTGCCAACACATAAAACGTGTCTTCCGTATGCGAAGCCGCCGCCAGACCCGCGGCATACGGCTCGATCATCTCGCGCATTTCCTGCAGCTTGAGCGCGAACGCCATCGGCTCGGCAACGCGCGAGTACCAGTCGAGCACGTCGACATCGAGCAGATTCCACGCCTGTTTGGGCCGCACGCGCGTGCCCACCCGCGGCCGCGATTCGATCAGCCCTTTCGACGTCAGCGTGCGCAACGCCTCACGCAACACCGTGCGGCTCACGCCGAACGTCTCCATCAACTCCGCTTCGCGCGGCAGGATCGTATCGGGCGCGTAGTCGCCGCGCAAAATCGCGGTCGCCAGCAGATGGGCGACGCGCCCATGCAGATCGTGCTGAATAGCTTTCTCCCAGCGGCCTCGCGGCGCTATTGATATCGGAACTGAGGCAACCCAGGCCGGAACGAGCGCGATTATCAGGCATCTCAACCTGCAGACCCAGAGCTTCGACAGCTTGCCCGCCGTGACCGCCATCCGATCACTATATGGCCAATAGTACTATTAATAGTACTTAAACGCGCTTTTGTTGTAGCATGTGAATCCTCGAAATGTTCGCAGGCGCCCAAGCCGCAAGGAGACACGCACCATGAAAATCACCAAGCTCGAAACCTTCATCGTCCCGCCGCGCTGGTGTTTCCTGAAGATCGAGACCGACGAAGGCATCGTCGGCTGGGGCGAACCGGTAGTCGAAGGGCGCGCGCACACGGTCGCGGCGGCAGTGGAAGAACTCGCCGACTATCTGATCGGCAAAGACCCGCTGCTGATCGAAGACCACTGGCAGGTCATGTACCGTGCGGGCTTCTATCGCGGCGGCCCGATCACCATGAGCGCGATTGCCGGCGTCGACCAGGCGCTGTGGGACATCAAGGGCAAGCATCACGGCGTGCCGATTCATGCGCTGCTCGGCGGCCAGGTGCGCGACAAGATCAAGGTGTATTCGTGGATCGGCGGCGACCGTCCGAGCGACGTCGCGAATAACGCGCGCGCCGTGGTCGAACGCGGCTTCAAGGCGGTCAAGATGAACGGCTCGGAAGAGCTGCAGATCATCGACACCTTCGACAAGGTGCAGGGCGTGATCAACAACGTCGCGGCGGTGCGCGAGGCGGTCGGGCCGAACATCGGCATCGGCGTGGACTTCCACGGCCGCGTGCACAAGCCGATGGCGAAGGTCCTAGCGAAAGAACTCGACCCGTACAAGCTGCTCTTCATCGAAGAGCCGGTACTGTCGGAAAACGCCGAGGCGCTGCGCGACATCGTCAATCAGACCAACACGCCGATCGCGCTCGGCGAGCGCCTGTATTCGCGCTGGGACTTCAAGCACATTCTGTCGGGCGGCTACGTCGACATCATTCAGCCGGACGCGTCGCACGCGGGCGGGATTACCGAGTGCCGCAAGATCGCGTCGATGGCCGAAGCGTACGACGTCGCGCTCGCGCTGCATTGCCCGCTCGGCCCGATCGCGCTGGCCACCTGCCTGCAGATCGACGCGGTGAGCTACAACGCGTTCATCCAGGAACAAAGCCTGGGGATTCACTACAACCAGGGCAACGACCTGCTCGACTACATCAAGAATCCGGAAGTCTTCAAGTACGAAGACGGCTTCGTATCGATTCCGCAAGGCCCGGGTCTGGGCATCGAGGTCAACGAAGAGAAGGTGCGCGAGATGGCGAAGGTCGGCCACCGCTGGCGCAATCCGGTGTGGCGCCATGAGGACGGCAGCGTCGCCGAGTGGTAAATGCGTCAATCAACGCCGCCCGAGGGCGGCGTTTTGCTTTGCGCTTTCGGTATGCGATAAAAAACTAACCCGAGGACACCCTCAGTGGAGACAACCCACATCCAGTCGCGAGCAACCGGCAAGCGTCACCGCCTCCTCGCGATGCTGTTCATCACCGTGGTCATCACGTATCTCGATCGCAGCAATCTGTCGATCGCCGCCACCGCGATCGCCCAGGATCTGCAACTCGATCCGGCGCAAATGGGGCTGGTTTTTTCCGCGTTCGGCTGGTCGTACGCGCTGCTGCAGATTCCGGGCGGTATGCTGGTGGACCGCACGCGGCCGCGCCTGCTGCTGGCGCTTATTATCGGCCTGTGGTCGCTCGCAACGATCCTGCAAGGTTTCGCCAGCGCGTTCGCCGTGCTGCTGTCGCTGCGTGTGCTGCTCGGCGCGCTGGAGGCGCCGGCCTATCCGACGCTCAACCGCGTCGTCACCACCTGGTTTCCCGACAACGAACGGGCCCGCGCGATCGCCAGCTATACATCGGGGCAGTATGTCGGCCTCGCGTTCCTGACGCCGGCGCTCGTCCTCACGCAGCAGCATTTCGGCTGGCAGGGCGTGTTCTTTCTGACCGGCGCGATCGGCGTGCTGTGGGGACTGATTTGGTACGCGTCGTATCGTGAACCGTCGGAAGCAACCGACATCAACGAAGCCGAACTCGAGACGATCCGCGCGGGCGGCGGACTCGTCGATCTGGGTCGATCCGAACGCGGCTCGGCGCATCCGCGCCGCGCCCGCTACGGCGCCGCCGACTGGCGTACCGTGCTCGGCAACCGCAAGCTGTGGGGCGTGTATATCGGGCAGATTGCGGTGACCTCGACGCTGTGGTTCTTCCTCACCTGGTTCCCCACTTACCTCGTCAAATACCGGCACATGGACTTCCTGAAGGCCGGCTTCATGGCGGCCGTGCCGTTCCTCGCCGCGTTCGTCGGCATTCTGGCCTCGGGGCTGCTGTCGGACTGGATGATCCGGCGCGGCGTGTCGGTCACCGTCGCGCGTAAGGCGCCGATCGTGACGGGGCTGCTGCTCTCGACCGCGATCGTCGGCGCGAACTATGTCGAGACGCCCGCAATGGTGATCCTGTTCATGGCGATCGCGTTCTTCGGCAGCGGCTTTTCGTCGATCACGTGGGTGCTGGTGTCGTCGATGGCGAAGAAGGAGTTGCTCGGCCTCACCGGCGGCATGTTCAACCTGATGGGCAATCTGTCGTCGATCTGCGTGCCGGTGGTGATCGGCTTTATCGTCAGGAACAACGATTTCAAACCGGCACTGGTGTTCATGAGCGCTGTCGGCGTGGTCGGCGCGCTGTCGTATCTGTTCCTCGTGGGGAAGATCGAGCGGATTCGTTAAAGCTTCGTTAAAGCCGCTTGACCACGCGTTACGGTGACGTGACGCGCGGGCCGGCGCAGTAACGTAACACTCCGGGACCAAACGGGCTCGAACAGGCGTTTGCGGGCTCTTTCAACGCCCCTGCTGCTTCCGCGCAAAGCCTTAGCCATCAAGGCTTGCCAGCCGATTGTTCGGCATCAGACATACACATGGCCCGGTCCTTGCTCAAATGCATGCAAACACCACATGCATCGGGGACCATCATGGGCGAATTCCTTCCTGACTATCTGATCCGCGAACAGGCCGCCGTCGGCGCACTGGTCATGTTCGGCGTGCTGCGCATTATCGGCGCGGCGCTCGCATTCGAACGCGGCTGGCGCATCTCGGTGATCGAGAAATGCTTCATCAGCGCGGCCGTGATCTATTGCCTGCCGCAGCTTTTCGATCTGCTGACGCATCTGTACGGCTCGCGCACCGCGGGCGCCGAACTCGAAGGCAAGGCCGCCGGCTGCGCGATCGCGCTGTTCTGCGCGCCGATCCTCGGCCACCGGCTCGGCTTCGAGTAAGCGGATTCATTCGACGGGAACCCACCATGCGATTGACAAGGCGACGCGCGACACCCGCATATCGCGCGGGCGAGGTACTGAGGCTGAAGTCGGGCGGGCGTCCGATGACAGCCATCTGGAACGGGCCGGTGCTGTTCGCACCGGGCAACTGGCTGATCTGCCAGTGGTTCAGCGACGCGGGGGAACTACAGCAGGAGATGTTTCCGGAGGAGACCCTCGAGCGGGCGAGCCATGCGCTCGCCGCTTAAAGAGCAGTAACGGATGTGCTGGCCACCGCCAGGCGACCGTGTGTATTGCGCCGCACGCTTTTGCTGTGCGGCGCTTTTTTATCTGCTTGATCGGTCTGCTTGATCTGTTTTGTCTGGCGGATGGGTGTTGCAGAAGTGGCGCATGACGGACACGCTCGCTGCGTGACGCTAGACGCGGGCGCTTGCCGTGCTTGCCCGAACAGGTGCGCTTGGGCCGCGCCAGCTCAGCCAGCCCGACTCACCCGCACCGCTCAACCCAGCGCCGCGAACGCCGGCACGCTATGCGACAGCGCGGCCGCCGCGACGAACACGCCGATCATCGCCAGCGCTTCCAGATAGAGCACGTTGACGAAGGTATGCGCGTCCATGGTCGACGCCGTGCGGCGCAGGCGCGGCAACGCCGAGAAGCGGTTGAGGCCGCCGAGCACGAGCGCCATCCCGACCAGCGCGAGCTTGAGCATTAGCACATGGCCCCACGTGCTCAGTTCGATCGCTTCGAACGAACCGCCCGACCCGCGCACCGCGTTGAAGATACCCGACAGCAGCACCAGCCCGACCGCCACCACCGACACGTTCGACACCTGCGTCGCCGTGCGGATCAGCATGCCGCGCGCGGTCGACGTGCCGAGCGCGGGCAGCACCGAGAGCCCGGCCGCCATCGCGAGTCCGCCCCACACGCTGGTCACCAGCACGTGCAGGGTCTGCATGCCGATCGCCGCCGACGCCACGCCGGCATCGGCCGCATGACCGAGCGACGCCTTGCCGGCCGCGACCGCGATCACCGCGAGCCACAGCAGCGCATTGCGCAACATCCCGGTATGACTGGTCATGGCCGTGCCGAGCAACACCAGCGCACCCGCGAAGGCCACGCTCCAGCCATAGCCGACGTGGGTTTGCGTCAGCACGGTCGGCACCACGCCGATGGCCGCCGGCAACGCGACGCCGCTCATCGACGCCGCCTGATACAGCAGCCAGCCGAGGTCGGCGAGCACCAGCACCACGGTGGCGGTCAGCATCGACCGTTGCGCGCGCAACCAGGCCGGGCGGGCCGGCGAGATCTTGGTCTGCGCGTCTTTGGCGAGCCACGCGCCGAGCAACGCCGAACCGACGGCAAACGCAAACGCGACATTCATGAGCGCGGCCATGGCGACCTGCCCGATCCACAATCCGTCGAAGCTCATTGGACGATGAACGCGAAATTGCCCTGGGTCCGATGGCCGTCCGTGGCCACCGCCGTCCAATGCACCGCGTAGCGGCCCGCGCTCAACGGCGGCAGCGGCAGGTGCATGACCTTGGCGTCGTCCTTATCGACCAGCGAGGTGGCCGATGCCGCCGGCAGCGCGGCCTTGCCGCTTGCGTCGGCCAGCTCGATCCGGCTGAACGCGGGCTCGAGCGGCTCGGTGAAATGGATCGTCACTTCGGCGGGCGCGGCGACCGCGGCGTTCGCCGCCGGCTCGCTCGACACCAGATGCGCATGCGCGAACGCGGTCGACGCAGTGGACGCAACCAGCAGCGCCGCGACGCCGAGCGCCAACGCACGCGGCGTCGTACGGGAAAATTTGAATAGCTTCATGTAGGGCCGATAGCGGATGATCAGGAAAACGGTGGACGTCGAACCGGGCACGTCCGGGCCGGACAGATGCCGGCGAGCCCGGAAGTGTACGCTTCGATGGCTCGTGCGCGCGTCGGTTCAACCTGGTTTGTATTCAGCGGCGCGACGGACGCAATCCCAGCGCCTGGCCGCGAGCTTCAGACGTCGAATGGCTGGCAAGCAGCACGAAACAGATGCCAGCGTCAAACTGTCGCATCGCGGTGACACACGGAACCTTCTCTAATGTGCCAAATAGTCAGCATCAGCCTTCGATGATAGAATGCTGCGTCGCCGCAGCGCCGGCTGCCGTTCACACCGAGCCGCTCGAAGTTCGGTCAGGTCCCCGATATTGATGGAGTTACGCGTGTCTTCAAGACGCCTTTTCCGCCCGTTGCTCGCCCTTCTGCTGATCGGCTCCGCGGGTGTCTATAGCGCTGCGAAAGCGCAGACTCAACCGAAGGCCCCCGACACGATGGAAGCGCGCGTGCAAGGGTGCACGGCGTGTCACGGCACCCACGGCCAGGGTACGGACAACGACTACTTCCCCCGTCTCGCGGGCAAGCCGGCCGACTATCTGTACAACCAGCTCCAGAATTTCCGCGAAGGGCGCCGCAAGTACCCGCCCATGAACTACCTCGTCACGTATCTCTCCGACGACTACCTTCATCAGATCGCCACTTACTTCTCGCAACAGCGTCCGCCGTATCCGGTGCCGGCCAAGCCGACGGTGTCGCAAACCACGCTCGCGCGCGGCCAGCAGATCGTGCTGAATGGCGACACCACGAAACAGATTCCGGCTTGCGCGGCCTGCCACGGCAAGGGCTTGACCGGTATGGAACCGGCTATACCGGGTCTGGTTGGCTTGCACGCCGATTACATCAGCGCGCAGCTCGGCGCCTGGCGCTCGGGTTCGCGTCACGCGATCGCGCCTGATTGCATGCACACCATCGCCACGCGCCTCACCGACGAAGATGTGAACGCCGTCGCTTCGTGGCTCGCCACGCAGAAGGCTCCACAAAACCCCGTGCCGGCTCCGGCCCGCTCGATGAAGACTCCGCTTGCCTGCGGCAGCGAACCGCAATAAGGCACCGGGAGAGACACTAAATGAAACGCAAGTCTTTGTTCGCCCTCTCGGCAGTCATCGTCGTAGCCGCTGCCGCGCTCGTTCCCGTCCTGTGGTCGGGTGGCGACAACCTGCACAACGGTTCCGCCATGGCCGCAACGCCCGCCGACCAGGCCGCGTTGATCAAGAAGGGCGAGTACCTCGCCCGCGCCGGCGACTGTATCGCCTGCCACACGGTGCGCGGCGGCAAGCAATTCGCCGGCGGCCTGCCCATGGCCACGCCGTTCGGCACGATGTTCACGCCGAACATCACGCCCGACGACCAATACGGCATCGGCAAGTGGACGCAAGACGACTTCTATCGCGCCATGCACACCGGCCGGTCGAAAGACGGCAGCCTGCTGTATCCGGGCTTCCCGTTCACCAGCTACACGAAGGTCACGCGCGCCGACTCGGACGCGATCTACGCGTATCTGCGTTCGGTCACGCCGGTCAACGTGGCGAGCCGTCCGCACGAACTGAAATTCCCGTTCAACCAGCGCAACATGCTGATCGGCTGGCGCACGCTGTTCTTCCGTGAAGGCGAGTACAAGGCGGATCCGACCAAGTCGGTCGAATGGAATCGCGGCGCTTACCTGATCGAAGGCCTCGGCCATTGCGGCATGTGCCACACGTCGATCAACGCGATGGGCGGCCCGGTCAGCTCGGCGGCGTTTGCCGGCGGCCTGATCCCGCTGCAGAACTGGTACGCGCCGTCGCTGACGTCGAACAAGGAAGCCGGCCTCGGCGACTGGGAAACCAAAGACATCGCCGATCTGCTGAAGACCGGCGTATCGAGCCGCGGCGCGGTGTTCGGTCCGATGGCCGAAGTGGTTCACAACAGCCTGCAGTACATGTCGGACGCGGACATCAACGCGATGGCCACGTACCTGAAGACGATTCCGCAGAAGAGCGAAGCGCCGGAAGCGTTGCAGCTCGAAACGTCGGAAAAGTTCGGCGGCGAACTGTTGAAGCAAGGTCAGAAGATCTACGCTGACAACTGCGCGAAGTGTCACGCGGAAAACGGCCTCGGTATGCCGCACGCGTTCCCGCCGCTCGCGAATAACCAGTCGATCCAGATGCCTTCGGCGGTCAACCCGATCCGTATGGTGCTGAACGGCGGTTACCCGCCGAGCACGGACGGCAACCCGCATCCGTACGGCATGCCGCCGTTCGCGCAGGCCCTGTCGAACACGGAAGTGGCCGCTGTCGTGACGTACATTCGTATGTCGTGGGGCAACCACGGCACGGCGGTGTCGCCGCAGCAAGTGTCCGATCTGCGTTCGGCGCCGCTCGACTAAGCAGCGTTCGTCACACCCTGGGCGCGGCCTGCGGAAAACGCGGCCGCGCCCTTCGTTTTTTCAGGACCGGTATCATGTGGGCACTTTTAGTCCGATGAAACCGCGCAGGAGGAAAGAGCCGTGCATGTCGGTGAGCGTTTCAACAGCATTACCCACCTCGTCGGCGCCGTGCTGTCGGTGGCGGGGCTGGCTACGCTCGTCACGATGGGCGCGCTCGACGGCGACGCGTACAAGGTGGTCAGCTTCAGTGTGTACGGTGCGATGCTGATCGTGCTGTATGCTATCTCGACGCTTTACCACAGCGTGCGCAACCCGCGTGTCAAAGCGGTTCTGCAGAAATGCGACCATTCGGCGATCTACCTGCTGATCGCCGGCAGCTACACGCCGTTCACGCTTGTCACGTTGCGTGGGCCGTGGGGCTGGTCGTTATTCGGCGTAAGCTGGGGGCTTGCCGCTCTCGGCATCGTGCAGGAACTGACGCTCGGGCGACGCACCCGCAGCGTTTCGATGGTGCTGTATGTGTTGATGGGATGGCTCGCGCTCGTTGCCGTCCGCCCGCTGGTGCAAGCTTTACCAGCAGCGGGTACCGCCTGGCTCGTGGCCGGCGGGATCATCTATAGCGCCGGCATCTACTTCTTCATCAACGACGAGCGCATCCGGCACGGACATGGTATCTGGCACCTGTTCGTACTGGCGGGCAGTCTGTGTCAATTCGTCAGTGTTGCGCGCTACGTCGCGTAACACGCCACGGCGGCGAAATGCAACTTAAGGCCAGTCAACGTGTCTTGATAGCGCGTTGAAGCATTCGGCATGCGTGTCCCGCGTGCCGCCGATTTCTCTGCGACCGGAACTGGGCTCGGGGCCTCGAACACGCCATGCGGGTGTGTCGATGCCGCGTTGACGCCTGTTTGGGCCCCCTATTGGCCGTTCGCGAAACTGCATTGCAAAGAACTTTTATGTCTTTTGATTCCCTCGGCTTGTCCGAACCGCTGGTCCGCGCTGTACACGAACTCGGCTACACCACCCCGACTCCGATCCAGACCCAGGCTATTCCGGCCGTGCTCAACGGCGGCGATCTGCTGGCCGGCGCGCAGACCGGCACCGGCAAGACCGCCGGCTTCACGCTGCCGATCCTGCAGCGTCTGAACAGCATGCCCGGCGCGACGACGGCCTCCGGCAAGCGCGCCGTGCGCGCGCTGATCCTCACGCCGACGCGTGAGCTCGCCGCCCAGGTCGAAGAAAGCGTGCGCGCGTATGGCAAGTATCTGAAGCTGAAGTCGACCGTGATGTTCGGCGGCGTCGGCATCAATCCGCAAATCGGCGCGCTGCGCAGCGGCGTGGACATCGTCGTCGCGACGCCGGGCCGTCTGCTCGATCACATGCAGCAGAAGACTATCGACCTGTCGCATCTCGAGATTCTCGTGCTCGACGAAGCCGACCGGATGCTCGACATGGGCTTCATCCACGACATCAAGCGCGTGCTCGCGAAGCTGCCGCCCAAGCGTCAGAACCTGCTGTTTTCGGCTACGTTCTCGGACGAAATCAAGACGCTCGCCGACAACCTGCTCGACTCGCCGGCGCTGATCGAAGTGGCGCGCCGTAACACCACGGCGGAAAGCGTCGCGCAAAAGATTCACCCGGTGGATCGCGACAAGAAGCGCGAATTGCTCACGCATCTGATCCAGCAACACAACTGGTTCCAGGTGCTGGTGTTCACGCGCACCAAGCACGGTGCGAATCGTCTGGCCGAACAGTTGACCAAGGACGGCATCAACTCGCTCGCGATTCACGGCAACAAGAGCCAGTCGGCGCGCACGCGCGCGCTGGCCGAGTTCAAGGACAACACGCTGCAAGTGCTGGTGGCAACCGACATCGCCGCACGCGGTATCGATATCGATCAACTGCCGCACGTGGTCAACTTCGATCTGCCGAACGTGCCGGAAGACTACGTGCACCGCATCGGTCGTACGGGCCGCGCGGGCGCGACGGGCGAAGCGATTTCGCTGGTGTGCGTCGACGAACTGCAATTGCTGAAGGACATCGAGAAGCTGATCAAGCGTCAGGTGCCGCAGGAAGTGATCGCCGGTTTCGAGCCGGATCCGACTGCAAAGCCGGAGCCGATTCTGCGTCGTGGCCAAGGTGGCGGTGGCGGCGGCGGACGTTCGCCGCGTCAGGGTCAAGGCGCGCCGAAGCGCGATGGCGCGGGCGCCGCGAAGCCGGCGCAACGCTCGGGTCAACGCCCGGCCGGTGGTCAGCAACAGCCGAAGCCGCAAGGCGCGAAGCCGGCCGGCAACGGCGGCCAGCCGCGCCGCGACGGTCAGCGTCAGGACGACCGTCCGCGCGCAGTCGCGCATGAAGGCAGCGGCGCGCAGCATGCGCCGCGCAAGCCCCAGGGCAACAAGCCGCAAGGCGGCAATCCGGGCGCGTTGCTGGGTGGCACGAAGCAGCGTAACGATGCGCCGCGTGGCGGCCAGCCGCCGCGCAGCGGTCAGCGCGGCCGGTAAGCGTTAAGCGTCAAGGCGGCTGGCCCCAGCCGCCGCTTGCTTCAGGTGCTCGATCTGCCGTTCCCATCGATCGAGCACCGTCTCCCTCTCCCCTGCCAGTTCGAACGTAATGCCGCTCGTCAGACGCGCATAACGCACGCTCTGCGCCTCTGCTGTATCGATCGAACCGATCAGATAGACCAGCCCGCTATCGTCGCCTGCCACGCTCGCTAATGGCTTGACGCGCAACTGCACCTGATAGAACGCCTCATCGCAAACAAAGCTCAGCGCCGCGCGCCCGTTTTGCGCGATCGCGCGCGTCGCCCTTGCTTGCGGCCACAACGCGATGCACAGCGTGCGCGAATCGGGCGCATACAACTCGCCGACGCCGAGCAGCGAGCTGCGGATATGGCCGCTCGCATCGACGCTCAACAGCGACGCGGTGAAGCCCATCTTGCTCGCCAGCGACGAACCGTCGAACAACGCGCGCACGGCGTCGGGCCATTCATCGAACACGTTTTGTTCGAGCGGACGTTCGGGTGCGGGGGAATCGCTCATGGTCGTGTGGGTCCGATGACGAGAAATAGCTAAGTCCGCATCATGCCTCGAAAAGCAAATGGCCCGCATCAGCGGGCCATTTGCATCGTCAATTTTTACGTCGATCAGGCGGTTAGGCGATCAGGCGATCAGGCGATCAGGCGATCAGCGGAAGAAAACATAATGCGTGATCTTCGCCAGCGGGTAATGCACGCCAGGCTGAATGCGCGCCGGCAGATCGAGCGGCTTGAGCAGCATCTTCACGCACATGTCGGCCGACAGATTACGCCGCACCAGCGAATTGATCCGTGCCGCGCGTTCGCGGTTGTACGCCGAGTCATGCACGCGCTCCGGATACCGCACCGCGAACACATGGCGCAACGCGATCTCCGAGTCTTCGTTCTTCATCTCCATCACGCGGCGCATCAACGCGCCGAGCACAGCGAGACGGCCATTGCCTTCGATCTTGTTGTACTTTTTGAAGAACCTGAAAAAGTGCTTGTAGTGACGGACTTCGTCGATACGGATGTTGTCCGTAATCTCTTTGAGCACCGGCTCGTCCGAGCATTCGCCGATGGCACGATACAACGTGGCCGTACCGGTTTCCACGACGCAGCGCGCCACCATTTCGAGTGCGCGAGTCTTTTCGAAGTCCTCCACCGAACAGGTTAGCGAGTACTCTTCCATGAACTGGCTAAACGCCTTGTCCCAGTCGAACTCGGGCCACACATAAGCAATGTAGGTTTTGAGCGCGCGGCCATGCTGCATTTCCTCCGGCTCCCACTCGTTGTTGAGCCAGGCCGACACTTCCGGATCGCCGTCAAAAAAAGTACTCAGATTGCTTGTATAAAGATCGGTGCCGCTTTCGATAAACGAAGCGGCGCACAACAGCAGCAGCAGATCTTCATTGGCAACCGCCTTCTGCCGGTCAATGCGGGTGAGATCGATATCCTCGATCCGCCAGGGCATGACGTGGTTCAGCTCTGTGTGCATCTAGTCTTGCTCCGAAAGCTGTATCGACTCGTGAAGCATGCCCGCAACCGCCTGGCTCTCGCCAAGGCGGTCCGCCGTGTCGGATACAGCACTTTGAATTAGAGTTAACCCCTTGTATCTTGCATCTTAGCCGGTGTTTCGCAACTCTGCAGATAACCCAGCACAGACCATGCCGGGTCGTTACAGTTCCAATTCGCGGGTAGTCGAACTCTTCGGTCTGACAAAAACTCAGCGTGCATGAAGCAAAAAAGCCAGCTCGATGAACTGGCTTTTGCTTTGGGAGAAGGTACTTCGCGTGGCTTCGAAGCGGCCCGCGACGGATTGAACGAAGGCGCGGATCGATACGCTCAGGCCGGTTGAATGCCCTGCATCAAGCGCACCCGGCGCATGCGAAACGCCACGACCACCAGCGACAACCCCGACAACACCGCGGCGATCAGCACGTAATAACTTGGCGCGAGTTTGTCGCCGGTCACGTGAATGAAAGTCTCGACGATCGTCGGCGCAAAGCCGCCGAAAATCGTCACGCCGATGCTGTAACCAATGGAAAGACCGGTCGAGCGCACTTGCGTCGGGAAGATCTCGGACATCAACGCGGGCATCGGTCCAGAGTAAGCGGCTTTGAATATGCCGGCCGTGCCTTGCAGCAGCAGCAACCAGCCGATGGTGGGATGCGACTGCAGCAAGGCGAACATCGGATAGATCAGCGCGCCCATCAACACCGACGTCGTCAGCATGATGCGAATCCGGCCGATGCGATCCGACAGTGCGCCCATGACCGGCGACAACAGAAACTGCAAGCCGCCGTTGAGCACCACCACGCCGAACGACGCCGCCGCCGGCATGTGCAACTGCTTGACCGCGTACATCGGCATGTACAACTGCAGCACGTACACGCCCACCGTGGATTGCGCGACGATGCCCACCGCGAGCAGCAGATTGACCCACTGGCTGGAGAACGAGGCACCCTTCGCTTCTTCCTCGTTCGCGAAGGGGCGAAGGCCGGCTGCCTCGCGAGCTTCACGTGCTTTGTGCAGCGCGAGGAACTCCGGCGTTTCGTCGAGGTGTGAGCGGATGTAATAGCCCACCGGCCCGACCAGCAAGCCGAACATGAACGGCAGACGCCAGCCCCAGCTGTTGAGTTGCTCGGGCGGCATCCACGCGGTCAGCAGCGAGCCGAACGCCGCGGCCGTGATCGCCGCGAGCCCCTGGCTCGCGAACTGCCAGCTCGCGTAATAGCCGCGACGCGACGCGCTGTGTTCGACCATGAAAGCCGTCGCGCTGCCGAACTCGCCGCCCACCGCGAAACCTTGCACGAGCCGCGCGAGCAGGATCAGCACCGGCGCCGCCAGGCCGATCGACGCATACGGCGGCATCACGGCCATCGTGAAGGTGCCGACCATCATCAGCGCGATGGCGAGCGTCAGCGCCGCCTTGCGGCCCTTGCGGTCGCCGTACGTGCCGAGCACGACGGCGCCCAGCGGCCGCATCAGGAACGAGATGCCGAAGGTGGCGATGGCGAGCAGCGTCGACAGCCACTCGTCCTGCATCGGGAAAAACTGTTTGGCGATGATGGTCGCGAAGTAGCCGTAGACCAGAAAGTCGAACCACTCGAGCGCATTGCCCACCGACGACGAAAACACGATCCGTCGCACCATGGCTTTGGAAAGCGGTGCGGGCGCGGCATGAGGGGAAACTGCCGCCGAAGGCGACGCGGGGGTGTGCATGATGTCTCTACCTTGTCTGATACCGGTCTGAACCGTGATGGGCCTGAAGCGCCACTGACCATGCCTAATGCATACCCCACAACCGCACCGAAGCCCCGCACGAACGCGCGTCGTCTCCGGTACTACCCGTGAGTCAAACGCGAAGCAGCGCGGCGTCCTGAAGCTCCTGAACCGCACCGCCTCGCCTGTGTGACGGAATCAGAACCCGGCCGCCAGGCCGTCGCGACGGCTATCGCTCGCCGCCACATAACCGCGCTCCGGTTCGTTGCGATCGAGCTTCCAGATGTACTGGCCAGAGCCGAAATCCATATACGGATCGTCGACCGACTTGATCGTGTGGCCCAGCTTCTGCAACGCCTCGGCGGTGCGCGGATCGAGTGTCGATTCGATGTCGATCGTGAAGTCGCGGTTGACCTTCCAGCGCGGCGCGTCGCACGCGGCCTGCGGCTGCTGGCCGTAGTCGAGCATCCGTACGATGGATTGCAGATGGCCTTGCGGCTGCATGTCGCCGCCCATCACGCCGAAGCTCATCACCGCTTCCTGCCGGCCGTCCACCTGCTGCGTGAGGAATGACGGAATGATCGTGTGGAACGGCCGCTTGCCGCCTTCCACCACGTTCGGCGATTTCGGATCCATCGAAAAACCGCAGCCGCGGTTCTGCATCGCGATGCCGCTGTCCGGCACCACGATGCCCGAGCCGAAGCCCATGTAGTTCGACTGGATGAAGCTGACCATCATGCCGCGCTCGTCCGCCACCGACATATAGATCGTGCCGCCCGCCTTCGGCATGCCGAAATCGAACTGCGTGGCGCGCTTGTGATCGATCAGCTTCGCGCGCGACGTGAGGTACGCGTCGTCGAGCATCTGCTCGGGCGTGACGTCCATGGAGCGCGGATCGGCGACGTAGCGGTACACGTCGGCGAACGCCAGCTTCATCGCTTCGATCTGCAAGTGCTGCGACTCGACGTTGTCGACCGTCATCTCCTTCACGTCGAATTTTTCGAGGATGCCCAGCGCGATCAACGCCGCAATACCCTGGCCGTTCGGCGGAATCTCATGCACGGTGTGGCCGCGATATTCCTTGCCGATCGGCTCGACCCAATCCGCGCGGTAGTTGCGCAGGTCGTCGAGCGTCAGCGCGGCGCCGCCTTCGCGGGCGAACGCGGCGATCTGTTCGGCGATCTCGCCTTCGTAGTACGCGCGCGGGCCTTGCTCGGCGAGCTTGCGCAGCGTCTTCGCGTGACCGGGAAAGCGCACCAGTTCGCTCACTTCCGGCGCGCGGCCGCGCGGCATGAAGGTTTGTGCGAAGCCCGGCAGATCCTTCAACTCCGGCACGGCGGCCGCCCATTTATAGGCGACGATGCTCGCCACCGCGTGGCCGCGCTCGGCGATTTCGATCGCCGGTTCCATCAGGTCGGCGAACGGCAGCGAGCCGAACTTCTGATGCAGCGCTTCCCAGCCGGCGATCACGCCGGGCACCGTCACCGCGTCCCAGCCACGCTTGGGTTGTTGCGCCAGACCGTTTTCCTCGCCGTACTTGCGCTTGAAGTAGTCGACGTTCCACGCCGCCGGCGACACGCCCGACGCGTTCAGACCATGCAGCTTCTTGCCGTCCCACACCAGCGCGAACGCATCGCCGCCGAGGCCGCACGACACCGGCTCGACCACCGTGATGGCGGCCGCGGCCGCGATCGCCGCGTCGACGGCATTGCCGCCTTTCCACAGCATGCGCAGCCCTGCCTGCGCGGCGAGCGGATGCGAAGTCGAAACGATGTTGCGCGCGAATACGGGCAGACGCGGCGTCGGGTAAGGGTTTTGCCAGTTGAAGCCAGTCATGTCGAACACTCTCGAAAGCGCGGTCCCGGCTCGTGACAGCGGCCGGCAACCAAGGGGAATTGAATCAACTACGGATCAAATGCAGGTCAAATGCGGATCACATACAGGCAGCGCAGAACCTCGGATTGCAGCGCGATCTGGCCCAAAAAACAAATTCATTTATCAAATGAATAAATGCGTAAACGACCTGAATAGATCGAGGGTCAGTCGTCCGGTATCTTATGGATGTCGCACGACCTGGCAGACAACCCCAGCGATGGTCTTACAATAGCCCTATCCCCGTTCACGCTTCGGCCGCCCTCCAGACTAGCTTGCAGCGTCGGTGGCGGCCGGCGCCGACAAAAAACCCACGAACCGAGACACATGACCCGAGACCCCCGCCTGACTCTCAATGCCCGGCAACAGGAACTGCTGGAGTGGGTGCAACGCGACGGCTTCGTAACCGTGGACGACCTCGCGGCCCACTTCGACGTAACGCCGCAGACGATCCGCCGCGACGTCAACTGGCTCGCCGACATGAATCTGCTGCGCCGTTATCACGGCGGCGCGAGTCTGCCGACCAGTTCCGAAAACGTCTCGTACACCGCGCGTCAGCGCATGTTCCACGAAGAGAAACGGCGCATCGCGGCGTTAGTGGCCACTCACATTCCCGATCAGGCGTCGCTGTTTATCAACCTCGGCACGACGACCGAAGAAGTCGCCCGCGCGCTGAACCGGCATCGCGGCCTGCGCGTGATCACCAACAATCTGAACGTCGCCAGCATGATGAGCGGCTATCCGGATTGCGAGGTGCTGGTCACGGGCGGGATCGTGCGGCCGTGGGACAAAGGGATCGTGGGCGAACTGGCGATCGATTTCATCCGCCAGTTCAAGGTGGATTTCGCGATTATCGGCACGTCGGCGATCGAAACGGACGGCACGTTGCGCGATTTCGATACCCGCGAAGTGCGTGTGGCCGAAGCGATCATCGAGCATGCGCGCACCGTGTTTCTCGCCGCCGACAACTCCAAATTCGGCCGCCCGGCGCTGGTTCGTCAAGGGCATCTGGATCAGATCGACGCGCTCTTTACGGACGCCGCGCCGCCTGCGGAAATGGCCGAGACGCTTATCGCGGCGAATTGCCAGGTGTATATCGCCGAGTGAGTGGCGTTAGGTGCGGTGGGTGGGTTGGCGCTGAGTCGCGGTAGCGCCGCCTCCCAGCCGAAGGCAACTTGCCGCCGCGTCGCGCCCAATTTCCCCCTGCTCCACCCATCCCGCCCAGGCGTTTTCCGCCATGCTGCACCGCACGCGAAACTTCGAGTGAAATCAAGCTTTTAGCCGAGGCTCCAAACCGCCTCGACGGCATCGGATTGTCAAAGGGAAAATTTACTGGGGTCCCTTTGGTGTTTAACGTGCGGTTGACTACACTCCAGTTCCCCGGCGTCCGTTGCGCAATTTGCGTAGCGGCGGCCGCGTGAATCTGTCGTGTGAACCGTACTTCCCGCCTGATCCTCTAGCGGACTTCACTGGCACCTGGCCAGTTGCCGACAAGGCCGTCCGCGTTTGCTTGACATGGAGAGAACGATGCTAAGTCCGCATGAATTCGCCACGTTGTTGCTCGTCAAGGACGCTCCCCATCAAGTCGACATGGAGCGAGAAGAACTCGACGCCCTGCTTGAACGCCAATTAGTGCAACTCGAACGGCTCGCATCGGGCAACGAACAATGGCGCGTGACTGAAATCGGCGACAGCGCATTGCGGGCTATCAAACGTTTTTCGTAGCGTCGGTAGGACGGCGGGCTTGCCTTATTACTTTGAATGAAAGCGGACGTTCATCCGAACGCCCGCTTTTGTTGTGCGCGACGCATTTACACAGTAAATTGACGCGACGGACTTCCACCCCTCGCGCATGCCCAAAACCCTTTCCGCCGACGACATCCAGCAATTCCGCGAAGCAATGCGCAGCGTAGCCGAAAACGCGTTCGCCACGCGCGGCGCGCAAGGCGTGACGATGCGTGAACTAGCGAAGGAGCTAGGCTGTAGCGCGATGACGCCGTACCGCTACTTCCGCGACAAGGACGACATTCTGGCGATGGTCCGCGCCGCCGCGTTCAATCGTTTCGCGGCGCACCTCGAAGCCGCCGCGGAGAATGCGTCCGGAGACAATCGTCTGGCGGTGAGCGACGCCTACGTCGCGTTCGCCCTCGACGAGCCGCACGCGTATCGTTTGATGTTCGATGTGAATCAGCCGGAAGGCGGCTATCCGGATCTCGCCGCTGCGGCGCTGCGTGCACAGGAAATGCTGTCCAGGCATTTCGAACGGCTGGTCGACGCGGGGCTTCTGAAAGGCGATCCGCAGTTGATCGGCTATGCATATTGGGCGAGTCTGCACGGATTCACGATGCTCGCGCTCGCCAATCAGTTGCCGTTGCCCGAGGCGCAGCAACCGCCCGGTCATACGGCACCGACTCGGGAAGCTGTGCTCGCTCAGCTTCGTGGGATGTTGTGGCGCGGCGCCCAGCCGTAGCCGTAGCCGTAGCCACAGCCGCCGCACAGCCGGTCTTAAGCACCAACCCACGCCAACCGCTCAAGCGACCGGCCAACACCCCAACCTGCCCCGCAGCGCGCCTGCCTCAACCGTTCCGCAAAGTCGGATCGGTCGCCGCGCGCCAGCTCAACGCCTTGGCCCGCTGGTCGATGAAAAACGCCACCCACTGATTGCGCACTTGCGGATCCGTACTCAAACCCTGGCTCGCAAAGCGCTGAGCGATAGACGCCTGAAATCCGCAAAAATCATCTTTCGACAGTTTGCCGTGGCGGTTCGCCACATAAGCATCGAACAACGCGTCGTAAACGCTTTGCGCGTCTTTGCCGTAGTCGACCGTCTGGGCGCTGCACATCTGCTGCAACGACACGAATGACGGTGCGCCCATCGTGCCGCTCAGGCTCGGCGAGCTGACGCATCCCGCGAGCAATACGGCGGCGCCGATCATCAAAAGTCCACGCATGAATTCACCTCGAAATGGCTGCTGCCGAGAGTATCGTCCGTGGCCGCGTGTTGCGCCACCACCTCAGCCACCGGGTTAGAGGTTCCCCTAAGACAAGCGAACTTTACTTTTTCGAATATGTTCATTAAAGTTCGAAAACGAACACTATCGGTTCGATAGCTTTTCCTAACCGCTTTACGCAAACAGACGCAGGGGACACAGCAGGTGACGCAAGGCTCGAGATACGATTTGCTCGTCGTGGGCGGCGGGATCAACGGCGCAGGCATCGCTCGCGATGCGGCGGGCCGCGGCCTGTCGGTGTTGCTCTGCGAACAGGACGATCTGGCGGCGCATACTTCGTCGGCCAGCACCAAGCTGATTCACGGCGGCCTGCGCTACCTCGAATACCGCGAGTTCGGCCTGGTGCGCAAAGCGCTGCAGGAGCGTGAAACGCTGCTGCGCGCGGCGCCGCACATCATGTGGCCGCTGCGCTTCGTGATGCCGCACATGCCCGACCTGCGCCCGGCGTGGATGATCCGCGCCGGCCTGTTCCTGTACGACCACCTCGCGAAACGCGAAATGCTGCCGGGCTCGCGCGGCATCGTGATGCGCAACCATCCGGCGGGCGCGCCGCTGGTCGATTCGATCAAGCGCGGTTTCGTGTATTCGGACGGCTGGGTCAACGACGCGCGCCTCGTCGTGCTGAACGCGCTGGACGCCGAAGAGCGCGGCGCGAAGATTCTCACCCGCACGCGGCTGGTCAGCGCGGTGCGCGCCGGCGGCGAGTGGCGCGCGCAACTGAAGCGCGCGGACGGCACGATTCTCGACGTGCGCGCTGCCTCGATCGCGAACGCCGCGGGCCCGTGGGTCGGCGAACTGTTGCATGGCGCACTGGGCCGCGAAGCGTCGCACAGCGTGCGCCTCGTGAAAGGCAGCCACATCGTCACGCGGCGCCTGTTCGACCACGATCACGCATACATCTTCCAGAATCCGGACAAGCGCATCATCTTCGCGATTCCGTACGAACATGACTACACGCTGATCGGCACGACCGATATCGAATACCGCGGCGACCCGTCGCAAGTGGCGATCACGCCCGACGAAACGCAGTACCTGTGCGACTCGATCAACCGCTACTTCAAGCAGAAGATCTCGCCGGCCGACGTGCGCTGGACCTACTCGGGCGTGCGTCCGCTGCTCGAGGAAGAAGGCGCGGACAATCCGTCGGCGGTCACGCGCGACTACTCGCTCGAACTCGATTCGCCCGCAGGCGAAGCACCGCTGCTGTCGGTGTTCGGCGGCAAGATCACCACCTTCCGCAAGCTCGCGGAAGAAGCCGTCGACAAACTCACGCACGCGCTGCACAAGAGCGCGGCGTCGTGGACGGCGGGCGCGCCGCTGCCCGGCGGCGACATCCCGAACGCGAACTTCGAGCGCTTCCTGACTGAATTCAAGCAGCAGCACGCCTGGCTGCCGGCCGACCTCGCGCACCGTTTGGCCCGTGCGTACGGCACGCGCGTCAAGCACGTGATCGGCAATGCACACTCGATTGCAGACCTCGGCCGCGCCTTCGCGCCAGGTCTCTACGAAGCCGAACTGACTTACCTGCGCGACACCGAATGGGCGCGCAGCGCTCAAGACGTGCTGTGGCGCCGTTCGAAACTCGGCCTGCACGTCGAACCGGGCACGCTCGATTCGATCACGCAAGAAATCGACGCATGGTTCGCCCGCGAACCGTTCCGACAGAGCGCGTAGTCAGGCACATCAGCGAGCAGCGCCTTCGCTGCTCGCGGCAAACCGAATTCCTTTTACCCCTCGGCCGAAGCAAGCCGGGACGCACCACCACATCTGTTGCTGTTGCAGCCCGCTTAAAACAACAAGCCGTTCCCGTCGCCGTTCAACAGTCCGGCGATTCATAAAACGCATGGAGAAGAGACAATGCAGGATCAGTACATTCTCGCCCTCGACCAGGGCACCACGAGCTCGCGTGCCATGCTGTTCGACCGGCTCGGCAATGTCGTGTCGACGGCGCAGAAAGAATTCCAGCAAATCTATCCGCGTCCGGGTTGGGTCGAACACGACCCGCAGGAAATCTGGTCGACCCAGGCCGGTGTTGCCGCCGAAGCCGTCACGCGCGCCGGCATGAACGGCACGTCGATCGCGGCGATCGGCATCACCAATCAGCGCGAAACCACCATCGTGTGGGATCGCGAAACCGGCCACCCGATCTATAACGCGATCGTCTGGCAAGACCGCCGCACCGCCGATTTCTGCGACCAGCTCAAGGAGCAAGGTCTCGAAGAAAAAGTCCGCGCGAAAACCGGCCTGCCGATCGACTCGTATTTCTCGGCAACCAAGATCCGCTGGATTCTCGACAACGTGGAAGGCGCACGCGAAAAGGCCAAACAGGGCCGCCTCGCGTTCGGCACCGTGGATAGCTGGCTGGTGTGGAATTTCACCAAGGGCGGCCTGCACGTCACCGACGTGACCAACGCGTCGCGCACCATGCTGTTCAACATCCACACGCTGCAGTGGGACAACGAACTGCTCGAAGCGCTCGACATTCCGCGCAGCATGCTGCCGGAAGTGCGTCCTTCGTCGGAAGTGTACGGCCCGACCAAGACCACCGTATTCGCTTCGAAGATTCCGCTCGCGGGCATCGCCGGCGATCAGCACGCTGCCCTCTTCGGCCAGATGTGCACGCAGTCGGGCATGGTGAAGAACACCTACGGCACGGGCTGCTTCCTCGTGATGAACACCGGCGAAAAGCCGATCGAATCGAAGAACAACCTCGTCACGACGATCGCCTGGCAGATCGGCGACAAGATCAACTACGCGCTGGAAGGCAGCATCTTTATCGGCGGCGCGGTGGTGCAATGGCTGCGCGACGGCCTCGGCATCATCAAGAACGCGGCTGAAATCGAAACGCTGGCGCGCAGCGTGCCGCACACCGACGGCGTGTATCTCGTGCCCGCGTTTGCCGGCCTCGGCGCGCCGCACTGGAACGCCCGCGCTCGCGGCACGCTGTTCGGCGTGACGCGCGGCACGACCTCGGCGCACATTGCCCGCGCCGCGCTCGATTCGATCGCCTACCAGTCGCTCGACGTGCTGAAGGCGATGGAAGCCGACTCCGGCATTCGCATCGGCGAGTTGCGCGTGGACGGTGGCGCTTGCGCGAACAATCTGCTGATGCAGTTCCAGGCAGACATTCTCGGCGTCGATGCGGTGCGCCCGAAGGTGTCGGAAACGACCGCGCTCGGCGCGGCGTATCTGGCCGGTCTCGCGGTCGGCTACTGGAAAGACGTGGACGAGCTGCAAAGCCAGTGGGCGCTCGACCGCCGCTTCACGCCCGCATTGCCGCACGCCGAGGTCAAGTCCAACCTCGACGGCTGGCAGCGCGCGATCCGCGCCGCGAAGGCGTGGGCCGATACGCCCTGAGCGTAGCGTTACCCCTCACCAGACAAACTTTCGACATAACGAAGCCGCTGATCCAGCGGCTTCCCTAACAACTATATTTCGGATACCCAATCATGTCTCCTTACATAGCGGAATTCATCGGTACCGCGCTTCTGGTGCTGCTCGGCAACGGCGCGGTCGCCAACGTGCTGCTCGCGCGCACCAAGGGCAAGGGCGCGGACCTGATCGTGATCGTGATGGGCTGGGCGATGGCCGTGTTCATCGCGGTCTACGTCACCGCATCGTTCAGCGGCGCTCACCTGAATCCGGTCGTGACGATCAGCCTCGCGCTGGCCGGCAAATTCGCGTGGGCCAAGGTGCCCGGCTACGTGGCCGCGCAGATGCTCGGCGGGATGGCGGGCGCGCTGCTCGTGTGGATCGCCTATCGTCAGCACTTCGAGAAGGAAGCCGATGCCGACGTGAAGCTCGGCGTGTTCTGCACCGCGCCGGCGATTCGCAGCGTGCCGCATAACCTGCTCACCGAAATGATCGCCACCTTCGTGCTGATTCTCGGCGTGCTGTATCTGGCGTCGCCGCAAGTCGGCCTGGGCGCGCTCGACGCGCTGCCGGTCGGCCTGCTGGTGCTCGGCATCGGCATCTCGCTCGGCGGCCCGACGGGTTACGCAATGAGCCCGGCGCGCGATCTGTCGCCGCGTCTGATGCACGCGCTGCTGCCGATTCCGGGCAAGCGCAGCAGCGACTGGAGCTATGCGTGGATTCCGGTCTGCGGTCCGCTGCTGGGCGGCGCGGCTGCCACGGCGCTGTACATGTTCCTGCACGCCATGCACTAAGCTCGCGGCACAGCGGGTTCAAGCCGGGACGATGGTCCTCCGAGGGCCGTCCCGGCGACAGCGGAATGAGAGCGGCGTCGCGCAGACGACGCCAAAGCACGTATCATGATGCTTTCAATCTGCGCGCACGAGCTTGCAACTGTCTTGCCAATGCGCGTTCCGCTTTCCGTTCCCAAGCATGATCGACCACCTCATCTGTGACTGCGACGGCGTACTCGTCGACAGCGAAATCATCGCCGACCGCGTGATGCTCGCCACGCTCAACGCGACCTTCCCCGGCCTCGACTTCGAACCCGTCGTCAAAACGGCGTTTGGCCAGCAGATGTCGCGCTTTCTCGAAGGTATCGAGAAGTCCTTCGACATCGCGTTGCCCGCGAATTTCCTGAACACCGTCGAACACAGCGTCGAGCTCGAACTCGCGGCGTCGCTCGGTCCGATCAATGGCGTACGCGAGGCCTTGCAGCGCGTCAGCTTGCCGGCGGCCGTCGTGTCGAACAGCCGCATGGCGCGCGTGCATGCGTCGGTGCGGCGCGCGGGTTTACAGCAGATTTTCGGCGAGCGGATTTTCAGTGCCGAACAAGTGGCACGGCCCAAGCCTTATCCCGACGTCTATCTGTTCGCCGCGCAAACGCTGGGCGTGGAACCTTCACGCTGCGTCGTGGTAGAGGACAGTGTCGCGGGTTTGAACGCCGCGCGCGCGGCGGGCATGAAGACGATCGCGTTCGTCGGCGCAAGCCATATTCCGGACGGTTACGCGGACGCGCTCCGCAAGATGGGCATGACGCGCATCATGAAGCACATGGATGAGTTACCCGCGCTGGTGGAAGCCGGCGTGCGCGGTGAGTTCGGCGACCAGCAGTCGTAGGCGCTTGGCCGTTGCTTAGAAAAAAAGGCTGGCTCTCGATGAGAGCCAGCCTTTTTGCATTTCCACTCGCGACGCACGTGATCAGGTGATCATGCGCCGCGCGACGTCACCTCATCACGCCTCGTCAGCCACGCACTCGCGTGCCTGCGCCAGCGCCTGACGAAACTCCACCAGTTCGGCGATCGTCAGCATCGGCAGATTGTGTTGCGCGGCGAAGCGCTCCACCTCGGCGCCACGCGTCATCGTGCCGTCGGCGTTCATCAGTTCGCACAGCACGCCGGCCGGTTTCAGACCCGCGAGAACCGCCAGGTCCACCGTGCCTTCGGTGTGACCGCGACGCGCCAGCACGCCGCCGGGCATCGCGCGCAACGGGAACACGTGACCCGGACGCACGATGTCGGCAGGTTTCGCGTTATCCGCGATCGCGGCGCGAATCGTCGTCACGCGGTCGAGTGCGGACACGCCGGTCGTCACACCGTCGCGCGCTTCAATCGAGACCGTGAACGCGGTGCCGTGACGGCTTTCGTTGTTGACCGCCATGGGCGGCAATTCGAGCGCGCGGATCTTCTCGTCGGGCAGGCACAGGCAGACGATGCCGCTGCATTCGCGGATCAGCAACGCCATGGTTTCGACGGAAAGACGCTCGGCCGAGACGATCAGATCGGCTTCGTTCTCACGGTCGTGGTCGTCTTGCAGAACCACGGCGCGGCCATCGCGCATGGCTTGCAACGCGGCGGCGATACGCGGCGGAACGGGTTCGGTGGCGAGCAGCGGGAGATCGAGGAAAGCGTCATCCGCAATCGTCGACGGAACAGGAAAAGTAGCAAAGGTCATGATTGAAACGCTCATCGCAAAAGTTGGGCGAAAAACGTTTCAGGGCATTGCAAACAGACAAAGACGCGCCGTTGAACGCCGCGCAAAGCGACGCTCGCGCACCGCTCAAAATTGCGAGCGGCGTCACGGAAACGAACATGACTATCTGCACATCTTCTTCCATCCGGACTATGACCGTCGGCTCTGGCTTCTCACCAGATCTGCTGACCCCGCTGCGATCTTTCCGACTCGAAAGACCGCGCGATGCGGGCGCTCGCGGGCTCACCGGCTCACGCTTTCGCGCTGCCGGCATACCGCCGGTGGGGAATTTCACCCCGCCCTGAAGACGCACTGATTGCCGGAAACGACCGGCTGGCAAAGCATACAGCAGTCACGCCGGGTCTGCAGCGCAACCCCTACTGAACGGATGGAGAACGCTACCTGGTCGGTGTGGAGCGCGTCCGTTCTGGACCTACGTCAAACTGGCGCGGCCTCGCGGGCCGGTTCATGCGCTTCGTGTGCTTCATGTGTCGTGTCGCGCGCGGCGGCGTGCGTCGTCGTTTCGCGCACCGTCTCGTGCGACGGCGGCACGTCCCAACGCGGCGGCGTTTCAGCCTTCAACGTCACGCGAAACGCGCGCGCTTCGGTGTCGCCCGGATTGCGCAGGCTGTGCGGCTGGTCGGCGTCGAACACGATCGCGTCGCCCGTGGCGAGCAATTGACGCTGGTCGTGCACGCTGACTTCGAGCGTGCCTTCACTGACCACGAGATTCACCGTCGTGCCCGGCGCGCGGCGCGTGCCGGCTTCGGTATGCAACGCCGCGATACGCAACTCGTGAAACTCGGCGACGGTCGGCTCGGCGTCGGGATAAAGCGGTCGCGCCGAATAGCGACCGTTGGCACTGACGAGCCGCGACGAGCGCTCGGCCGGCAAGTGTTCGAAGCCGTTGGTCGCATGGCGTCGCAGAAACGCGGCGACCGATACTTTCAACGCGGCGGCGACCTTGCACAGCACTTTGATCGACGGCACGCTGCGCGCCGATTCGATCTGCGCGAGCATGGCGCGCGAGACGCCGGAAGCGCGGGCCAACGCGTCGAGCGATAGTTGCCGCTCGGCGCGCAAACGGGCGAGATTCACGCCGACGAGATGTTCGAGTGCATCGAAAGGTTCGGCGGCACGCGGCGACGCTGCGGTGTCAGCCGCGGGATCGCGAACCAGCGCAAGCGGGGAATGCATGATTGCCTCCAGGAGCGCCGCCGGACGGCGGGCAAGCAGTTAGTGGAAGCAAGATAGCATCGCGATTGGCCACGCCCAACGAAGTTATCTTCACACTGTTATCAGCATTGCGGAGGACGATTCTCGCAAAGCTTGTGCGAATTTTTCATATGCGCCGCCGCGCCAGTTTTTAAGCCCGCTGCGCCACCGCCGAACCCGGCGCATCCATCCGCGCGGCAAACCAGGTCAACAACAAAGCCACCACACTGACCGCCGCCGCGACCCACGGCAACGTATCCAGCGAATGCCCGTGGTTGATCACCAATCCACCCAGCCACGCTCCGCCCGCATTGCCCACATTGAACGCGCCGATATTCAACGTCGACGCCAGATTCGGCGCCGCGGCCGCCTTCTCGACCACCCGCATCTGCAACGGCGGCACCGTCGCGAACGCCGCGATACCCCACACGAAGATCGTGATCGCCGCCGCCACCTGCGAATGGCTGGTGCGCGCGAAAATCGCCATCACCACCGCCAGCGCGACCAGAATGCCCATCAGCGAAGGCATCAGCGCGCGGTCCGCGAGCTTGCCGCCCACCGTGTTGCCGATCGTGAGCCCCACGCCGAACAGCACCAGAATCAACGTCACGCCGCGCGGCGAGAAACCGCTCACCTGCTCGAGAATCGGCGCGATATAGGTGAACACCACGAACACGCCGCCGAAGCCAAGCACGGTCGTCGCGAGCGCGGTCCAGACTTGCGGGTCCTTCAGCACGCGCACTTCATGACCGAGACCGACCGGACCGGCGTCATGACGATTCGGCACCAGCAGCGACACACCTGCCAGCGACAGCACGCCGAACACGCTAACAATCCAGAACGCCGCGCGCCAGCCGAATTCCTGACCGACGAAGGTGCCGAACGGCACGCCGAGCACATTGGCGAGCGTCAAGCCGGTGAACATCAGCGCGATCGCGCTGGCCCGCTTTTCAGCCGACACCAGCGACGCCGCCACCACTGCGCCGATCCCGAAGAACGAGCCGTGCGCGAACGAAGTCACGACCCGCGCGATCATCAGCACGGAATAGCTGGACGCGATCGCGCACAGCGTATTGCCGACGATGAACACGCCCATCAGCAGTTGCAACGCGAGCTTGCGCGGCATCTTGCTGGTGACGACCGCCAGCAGCGGCGCACCGACTGCGACGCCGAGCGCATAGCCGCTCACCAGCAAACCCGCCGACGGAATCGACACGGACAGATCGCGCGCGACGTCGGGCAGTAAGCCCATGATGACGAATTCGGTCGTACCGATCGCGAAGGCGCTAATGGCTAGCGCAAGTAATGGAATGGGCATTTTTTAAACCTCCATGAATCAAGATTGAGCGTGCTGCAGCGCCGTCACGAATTCGATGACGACGCCCGGCGCGAGCGCCACGAAGAGCTGCACTTCGGCGGGTTGCGGTCCCATCTGCGGCACCTGCGCGCTTTGGTACTCCACGCCGGTGGCGTGCAGACGCCCGAGCAGCGCCTGCCACTCGGCGGCGTTCTCCAGCCGGAACGCAATGTGGTCGATACGCGGTGCCGCTCGGCCCGTCACGGCAGGCACCGTCGCGTCGATCAGATGGATCACCGGCCGGCTGGCGTTCGCGTACAGCCAGTAACCATCGATCGAAAACGGCGGACGCGCGCCGTCGACCAGCCCCACGACATCGACGAAAAAACGTCGGGCGGTGTCGAGGTCGGCGGTAACGATCGTTGCGTGATCGAGTTGCATGGCGTGGGCGCCTCAGCGCAAGGCATTAGGGTTTTCGAGGAGTGGATTGTCGGCGCTGAGCGACGGTTTGATAATTGGCGTAGCATTTGAAGCATTATCAAATTATTTTTGAAAGCCACGCGATGGATAACCTTGGTGACATCCGCCTCTTCGTCGAAGCGGCGCAGCAGGGCAGCCTGTCGGCGGCGGGCCGCAAGATGGGTTTGACGCCGGCCGCCGCGAGCGCGCGCCTCGCCAAACTGGAAGCCGGGCTGAAAGCGCGTTTATTCGAGCGCACCACCCGCCAGCTCCGGCTGACCGATGAAGGCCGCCTCTACCTGAACTGCTGCCGCCAGGCGCTGCAATCACTCGACGACGCCGAAGCCGCGCTGCAAGCGGGTCAGGGCGTGGTGCGCGGCAAGGTGCGCATTTCCGCGACGTCGGATTTCGGCCGCAATCTGCTAATGCACTGGCTCGACGAGTTCAACGCGCTTTACCCGGAGGTAACGTTCGCGCTGACGCTGTCGGACTCGCTGTCGAATCTGGTACAGGAAGACATCGATCTGGCGATCCGCTTCGGCGTACCGCAAGACAGTTCGCTGGTGGCCCGCAAGCTGGCGCCGAACCGGCGCGTGCTGTGCGCGTCGCCGGATTACATCGCGCGCAAGGGCGAGCCGAAAGATCCGCTCGATCTCGCCAATTTCGATTGCATCGTGCTGGGCACCGCGACCGGCCTCGCGAACGAGTGGCGCTTCACGCGCGGCGACGAAACGCAGCACTACACGGTGCCGTTCGAAACCGCCCGCGAGACCAACGACGGCGCGGTCGCCCGCGAATGGGCGCTGCGCGGCTACGGCATCGTGATCAAGTCGATGTGGGATGTGGAAGCGGATCTGCGCGCCGACGGCCTGAAAGTGCTGCTGCCCGACTGGCGCTATCCCGACGCGCCGCTGCACGCGCTTTACCACCGCAACCGCTTCATGGCGCCGCGCGTGCGCGTGTTGCTGGATTTCCTGAGCGAGCGCTTCGCGCAGGTTTCGGGCGAACTGGAAAGCCTGCTGGGCTTGCCGCCGGAGCGGCCGCGCGGCAACGCGGGCGCGGAAAGCCCGGCCGTTGAAGGGCTATAATATTGAGTTACGCAGCACCTTGCCTGCATGTTTCGCCCCCACTCCACCTTTTAAAAGACGCCCCCAGGTTAACCACTGCGACCGGCGAAATTCGATGACCAAGAAAGTTTATGTAAAGACGTATGGCTGCCAGATGAACGAGTACGACTCCGACAAAATGGTCGACGTACTCGGCGCGGCTGAAGGACTCGTCAAGACCGACACGCCGGAAGACGCCGACGTGATTCTGTTCAACACCTGTTCGGTGCGCGAAAAAGCGCAGGAGAAGGTCTTCTCCGAACTCGGCCGCGTGCGCGAATTGAAAGAAGCGAACCCGAATCTGATCATCGGCGTGGGCGGTTGTGTGGCAAGCCAGGAAGGTGCCTCGATCGTGGCGCGCGCGCCGTACGTGGATCTGGTGTTCGGTCCGCAAACGCTGCACCGTCTGCCGCAAATGATCGACAAGCGCCGTGAAACTGGCCGCCCGCAAGTCGACATCTCGTTCCCGGAAATCGAAAAGTTCGATCACCTGCCGCCGGCACGCGTGGACGGTCCGAGCGCGTTCGTGTCGATCATGGAAGGCTGCAGCAAGTACTGCAGCTACTGCGTCGTGCCGTACACGCGCGGCGAAGAAGTGTCGCGCCCGCTCGACGACGTGCTGACCGAAATCGCCGGCCTCGCCGACCAGGGCGTGCGTGAAGTCACGCTGCTCGGCCAGAATGTGAACGCGTACCGTGCCGGCATCACGCTCGGCTCGACCGAAATCGCCGACTTCGCTCAACTGATCGAATACGTCGCCGATATTCCGGGCATCGAACGGATTCGCTACACCACGTCGCATCCGAAGGAATTCACGCAGCGCCTGATCGACGCCTACGCGAAGGTGCCGAAGCTCGTCAGCCATCTGCATCTGCCGGTGCAGCACGGCTCCGACCGCATTCTGATGGCCATGAAGCGCGGCTACACGGTGCTCGAATACAAGTCGGTGATTCGCAAGCTGCGCGCGATTCGCCCTGACCTGTCGCTGTCCACCGACATGATCGTCGGCTTCCCCGGCGAGACCGAGGAAGACTTCGACAAGATGATGACGCTCGTGCACGAGATGCAGTACGACACCAGCTTCTCGTTCATCTACAGCCCGCGTCCGGGCACGCCGGCCGCGAATCTGCACGACGACACGCCGCGCGAAGTGAAGCTCAAACGCCTGCAACATCTGCAGGCTACGATCGAAGAAAACGTGCAGCGCATCAGCGATTCGATGGTCGGCAAGATCGAGCGCATTCTGGTCGAGCGCCCGGCGCGCAAGGACCCGAACGAACTCGCGGGCCGCACCGAGAACAACCGGGTGGTGAATTTCCCGGCGCCGATCGCGTCGCACGCGCGGCTGATCGGCCAGATGGTGGACGTGAAAATCGTCCATGCGTACCCCCATTCGCTGCGTGGCGAGCTGGTGCTGGTGCATGACGACGCGCCCGCCACGACCCACTGAGCGACAGTAACGTAACCCGCAGCGCGAACCGCGCCGCCCACTCCGCGTATCGAAACCGACAGGATCGAACCACCGCCTTGAAGACCACTCAGCAGCATCTGGAATTCACCGCACCGCGCGACGACAACGCGCGGCTCGCCAACCTCTGCGGACCGCTCGACGAAAACCTGCGGCAGATCGAGCAGGCGCTCGACGTGACGCTGCAACGCCGAGCCCATCGCATCACGATTCGCGGGCGCGGCGCGAAACTCGCGCTCACCGCGCTCGAAAACTTCTACGAGAAGGCGCGCGCGCCGCTGTCGATCGACGACATCCAGCTCGCGCTCATCGAGGTGCGACATCCGGCGCGGCATCGGCCGAACGGCAACGGTAGCGGCACGAACGGCGACGAAGCGGTCGATGCGCGTTTCCCGGGCAATCCCGACCATCCGTTCGACCAGCCCGCCGACACCGCCGAAGACGACCTCGAAGAACTCGGCCCGAAGCTGTACACGCGGCGCGCCGATCTGCGCGGCCGCACGCCGGCGCAGCGCGAGTATCTGAAGCAGATCATCGCCCACGACGTCACCTTCGGCATCGGTCCGGCCGGCACGGGCAAGACCTACCTCGCGGTGGCCTGCGCGGTGGACGCGCTCGAACGCGATCAGGTCAAACGCATCGTGCTGACGCGGCCGGCCGTGGAAGCGGGCGAGCGTCTGGGCTTCCTGCCGGGCGATCTGGCGCAGAAGGTCGACCCGTATCTGCGGCCGTTGTACGACGCGCTGTACGACCTGCTCGGCTTCGACAAAACCGCCAAGATGTTCGAGCGGCAGATGATCGAAATCGCGCCGCTCGCCTACATGCGCGGCCGCACGCTGAACCACGCGTTCATCATCCTCGACGAGGCGCAGAACACCACGCCCGAACAGATGAAGATGTTCCTCACGCGGATCGGCTTCGGCTCGAAAGCGGTGGTGACCGGCGACACGACTCAGGTCGATTTGCCGCGCGGCCACAAGAGCGGGCTGAACGAAGCGCAGCAGGTGCTCTCGGACGTGCGCGGCATTGCGCTCACGCGCTTTACCAGCGCGGACGTGGTGCGGCATCCGCTGGTCGCGCGGATTGTGGAGGCGTACGATGCGCATGCGCAGAAAACCGCCGGTCCGGCCGATTCACGCTGATCCGCGCTGATCTGCGTTGTTCTTTTACACCGCTGCAAAAACCGCAATACATCCAATCAGCATGAGCCGCGCCCCGAAACTGACGTTGAATCTGCAATTCCCCGCTGCCAAGACCTGGCCGGAACACAAGGCGCTGCTGCCACGCGCCACGGTGGCCGGCTGGATCAAGGCGGCGCTGTTCGCGGACGGCGAGCTGACGGTGCGCTTCGTCGACGCCGAAGAAGGCCGCACGCTGAACCGCACCTATCGCGGCAAAGATTACTCGACCAATGTGCTGACCTTCGCCTATGCCGAGACGGAAGACGATCCGGTCACGGGCGACCTGATCCTGTGCTGCCCGGTGGTGGAAAAAGAAGCCGCCGAACAGGGCAAGCCGCTGCTCACGCACTATGCACATCTGCTGGTGCACGGCACGCTGCACGCGCAGGGTTACGACCACGAAGTCGAAGAAGAAGCCGAGGAAATGGAAGCGATCGAAACCGAGATTCTCGGCAAACTCGGCTTTCCCGATCCCTACCTGTAACCACCCCACTTAATCTCGCCGAAAGCACGCCGTGAGTACCTCCGCCCCCGAAGCCGCGACCCGCACACCCTGCCCGGACTACCCGCCGGCGCTCGGCGAATCGAGGCTGCTGACGGACGAGGAATTGCGCGCGTCGCTCGACTGCACACTGCGCGACTGGGACCGGAAGAGCGATCTCTGGCTCTTCGGCTATGGCTCGCTGATCTGGAATCCCGGCCTGCCCACCGCCGAAGCCAGCCGCTCGAAAGTGCACGGCTATCACCGTGGACTGTATTTGTGGTCGCGTGTGAATCGCGGCACGCCCGAGCAACCGGGCCTCGTGCTCGCGCTCGATCGCGGCGGCTCGTGCACCGGCATCGCGTTTCGCGTCGCCGCCGACGGCGCGATGCCGCATCTGGAAGCCTTGTGGCGCCGCGAAATGGCCATGGGCTCGTACCGCCCGGCGTGGCTGCCGTGCATACTCGCCGACGGCCGGCGCGTCGACGCGCTGGCGTTCGTGATGCGCCGCGACGTGGCGAGCTACACCGGCAAACTGCGCGACGACGTCGTCAAAACCGTGTTCGGCTGCGCGTGCGGACGCTACGGCACCACGCTCGATTACGTCAGCCGCACTGTCGACGCCTTGCGCGAAAGCGGCATGCCGGATCGCGCGCTCGAAGCGCTGCTGGAACGCTGCCGCGAAGAGAGCCGCGAAGCCGGCCTCGATGCCGATCGCCAGGACGCTGCCGGCCGGCGGGCATAGTCGGCGCGAGTGCCCTGCCGCAGATCATCAATCCGTTAGCAACGGCCGCCATGGCGTCGCGCATGTCGGCCATCACGTGTACTTTTTTGCTTCAAAACGCCGTTGTTCGCGTAATCAGTTAGGATTGACCCACTGGCGCCCTTGCGGCGCAGTGCGTTTACCGCGCCTCACCCCTGCTTCACTCTTCGCCCGGCCCGGCGGGACACGGTCCTGCCATGTGCCTGGTGTATCCTTAATGCTCTGCAACAGCGCGCCCAGACTCGCCGGGCGCACTACCATGAACGACACGTATCCCAGTCGACGCCAACTCGACAAACCGCAAGAAAAGCGCTCACTCCTCGAGCGTTTTACCGACTTCATCTCGCCCGAGCCCGACTCGCGCGCAGAACTTCTTGAAATCCTGCAGGACGCGCACGAGCGCAACCTGATCGACGCCGACTCGCTGTCGATGATCGAAGGGGTCTTCCAGGTCTCCGAACTGAGCGCCCGCGACATCATGGTGCCGCGCGCCCAAATGGACGCGATCAACATCGCGGACAGTCCCGCCGAATTCATCCCCTACGTGCTGGAAAAGGCGCACTCGCGCTATCCGGTGTTCGAGGGCAACCGCGACAACATCATCGGCGTGCTGCTGGCGAAAGACCTGCTGCGCTACTACGCCGAGGAAGAGTTCGACGTGCGCGGCATGCTGCGCCCCGCCGTGTTCATTCCCGAATCGAAGCGCCTGAACGTGCTGCTGCACGACTTCCGAGTGAATCGCAATCACCTCGCGGTGGTGGTCGACGAATACGGCGGCGTGGCCGGCCTGATCACGATCGAAGACGTGCTGGAACAGATCGTCGGCGATATCGAAGACGAATATGACTTCGACGAGGAAAGCGGCAACATCATCGCGTCGCCGGACGGACGTTTCCGCGTGCGCGCGCTGACCGAGATCGAGCAGTTCAACGAAGCCTTCGGCACGCATTACCCGGACGACGAAGTCGATACGATCGGCGGACTCGTCACGCATCATTTCGGCCGCGTGCCGCATCGCGGCGAGAAGGTTCGCCTCGACGACCTGATCTTCGAGATTCTGCGCGGCGACGCCCGCCAGATCCACATGCTGCTGGTGCGCCGCGATCCGCTGGCCGGCCAGCGCGAGCGCGAAGCGCAGCACGTGCAGACCTGAGCTTAGCCCTCACGGGCTCGCTTTCTTCGCTTCCTCAACACCTCACGCCGACCGCGCAACAATGGCCGACCCGATAACTTCCCGTTCGCGCCGCGGCGTGAGCGCTTCTGCCGCTCAAGCTGTCCGCGGCCGCGCGCTGCCCCGCTGGCATTACCTCGTTGCCGCCGTCGCCGGCGCAGCCAATACGCTTTCATTCGCGCCGACGCCGCATGGCGGCTGGCTCGAACTCGCGATCTTCGCGTTTTACTTCGCGTGGCTCACGCGCAGCACCGGCTGGAAAAGCGCGGCCCTCACGGGCGGCGCGTTCGGCTTCGGCAACTTCGTCAGCGGCGTGTGGTGGCTGTACGTCAGCATGCATTTCTACGGCGGCATGAGCGCGCCGCTCGCCGGCGCCGCGGTCGTGCTGTTTTCGTTGTATCTGGCGATTTATCCGGCGTTCGCCGCCGCGCTGTGGTCGTTCTGCGCCGGTCATGCGCGCAACGGCGCGGCGGACGATCGCACGCCGTTCTCGCCGACCTGGCATGGTGCGCTGGCGTTCGCGAGCGCGTGGGCGATCGGTGAATGGCTGCGCGGCACGGTGTTCACCGGCTTTCCGTGGCTCGCGAGCGGTTATGCGCAGGTGGACGGTCCGTTCGCCGGCTTTGCGCCCGTGGCGGGCGTGTATGGCGTGGGCTGGGTGCTGGCGCTGGTGGCCGCGCTGATCGTGCAGGCGCTGATGCAACTGACGGCTTTGCGCCAGGCGAGTGGGACTGCTGCGGGCGGCAACGGTGTCAGTGGCAATAGCCGCGCCCCGGCTGACAGTGGCCAGGTGAAGGGCAAACCCGGTGGCGTCCGCGCCGCACTGCCCAGCGTCTTCGCGCTCGCGCTGATTGCAGCCGGCCTGCTGCTGCCGCTCGCGCAATGGACCGTCCCCGCCAACGCGCCGCTGACCGTGCGTCTCCTGCAAGGCAACGTCAAACAGGAGATGAAGTTCGAAGAATCCGGCATGCGCGCCGCGATCGACATGTACCAGCAAATGATCACGTCGAAACCGGCCGATCTGATCGTCACGCCAGAAACGGCGATTCCGGTTTTCATCCAGCAATTACCGGCGCCGTTCGCGTCGGCGGTGCGCCGTTTTTCAGACTCGACCGGCAGCGCCATCCTGTTCGGCGCACTCGGCGGCACGGTCACGCCGGAAGGCCAGTTGATCGACTACACGAACAGCCTGTTCGGCGTCACACCCGGTTCCCGCGACGTGTACCGCTACGACAAGCACCACCTCGTGCCGTTCGGCGAGTTCGTGCCGTGGGGCTTCCGCTGGTTCGTCAATCTGATGAACATTCCGCTCGGCGATTTCTTCCGCGGCGCGCCGGTACAGAAACCGTTCATGGTGCACAACCAGCCGGTCTCGGTCGACATCTGCTACGAAGACATCTTCGGTGAAGAGATTGCCCGCAGCATTCGCGAAAGCGACACGCCGGCCGGCGTGCTGGTCAACTCGACCAATCTCGCCTGGTTCGGCGACACGATCGCGCTGGACCAGCATCTGCAGATCGCGCGCATGCGTTCGCTGGAAACCGGCCGGCCGATGCTGCGCGCCACCAACACCGGCATGACCGCCGCGATCGATGCGAACGGCAAAGTGCTCGGCCGCCTCAAGCCGTTTACGATCGGCTCGCTCGACGTGACGGTGCAAGGCACGTCCGGCAGCACGCCGTATGTGACGAGCGGCAATAACACGGTGCTGGCGGTATCGTTGCTGCTGCTGGCGTTTGGTTTTGCGTTTGGGCCGGGCATTACCCGACGCCGTAAAACGTCGTAAAACGCCGTAGCGGCAAGGAATAAGCGCGGGCGGCGGCCAACCGCCTCCTTATTTCTCACCGGGTGTCGAAGCTAAAACCCATGCGATCCGATTAATCGCCGCAAAAGAAATAACCGCCGGAAACAAAAACGCGCGCTGCTGGCATTCCAGAGCGCGCGTTTTTCATTCACCCACCGTTTTACTGATTCGAAGCGATCCGCTGCTGAATATGCTGCGCACGCTCCGGCGACGACGGATGCGAGCTGAACATACTCGATTTACCGCCATCCAGTTGCGCGAGCTTGTTGAATGCCGTCACCAGTCCGGACGGATCCAGCTTCTTCTTTTTCTGCAAATCGAACGAATAATCGTCGGCGGCGCTTTCCTGGGTTTGCGAGAATTGCGCGTTAATCAGCTTCTCGGAGAAGTCGCCCAGTTGCGAGCCGGACAGCGATCCCGCCAGGCCACCCGCCGAGCTCGCCGCGCCGCGCACCGCCGACGTCGCATAAGCCACCTGCATCGCCTTCTTCGTGTGGCCGAGCGCCACGTGACCCATTTCGTGGCCGACCACGCCGCGCACTTCGTTGTCGTTCATCATGTCCATCAAGCCGCTGTAAACGCGCACGCAACCGTTGGCCATGGCCCATGCGTTGACATCTTTGGTCATGTACACCTTGTAGTTGACCGGCGTGCCGTTGATGTTGTCGCCCAGTTGCGTGGCAATCTTGTTCAGGCGCTTCTGGTACTTGCTGTTCGCGGCGGCGATCTTGTTTTCGCCGTCCAGTTGCGCGCAGGACTTGTCGGTCAACGCGCGCACGTCGGCGTCGCTCAGCGTGGCGGCCTGGGTGGCCATCTGGCCGGACTTGATCAACGCGGACGGATCGACATTGCCGACATTCGAGCAGGCCGCAAACAATGCGCAGGCGGAAGCGGCAATGACAAAGCGATAAGGTTTCATGGTGGAAGTCTCTGTGCGAAGTTGTTTGATTTGAGCGGCGCGTTCTCTCATACGGCGCCGATTCGCAATGGCTGCAATTCACCGCCCAATTCACCGGATATGTTGATTGCATAAACCGCATAAACCATTGCGCCACGCGACAGACAAAAAAAATGCGCCTGACGGGCAGGCGCATTTTTACCACAAACGTAAGCTTTAATTCATTATTTTGGAAGCTTGATTGACAGCATTTTGCAATACTCAATCTTCCAGGGCCAACTCAATTCGCCGGCACCGTATCGATAAACGACTGACGCAGCGAGAGCTTCTGGAAATGCTTATCCAGATTCGGATACGGTTCGCGCCAGTTCAATTCGGGCATGCGGAAATCCAGATAACCCAATGCGCATCCCATTGCGATATCGGCGAGCGTGTAGTGATTGCCCGCGCACCACGTCTTGCTGCCCAGACCCTGCGACATCGCGATCAGCGCTTCGTCGATCTTGCGTTGCTGGCGCGCGACCCACGCGTCCACGCGCAACTCCGGCGCGCGCTGCGTGCTTTCGAGGCGAATCAGCACCGCCGCGTCGAGAATGCCGTCGGCGAGCGCTTCCCAGCAGCGCACTTCCACGCGTTCACGGCCGGACTGTGGAATCAGCTTGCCGACCGGCGACAGCGTATCCACGTATTCGCAGATCACCCGCGAGTCGAACACCGCTTCGCCGTCTTCCATCACGAGGCACGGCACTTTGCCGAGCGGATTGAAGGTGTGAATCGTGGTGTCGGGCGCCCAGACGTTCTCGGGCACCAGTTCGTAGTCGATCTTCTTGTCGGCCAGCACGATCCGCGCTTTACGCACATACGGGCTACCGAGCGAACCGATGAGTTTCATCATTACCATCTGCCTTTGTCTGAATCCGGCGAAAGTATAAGTGCTGGGCGGCCTTCGCGAGTGTACCGGCGTCTCTTCGCAAGCCGCATGCAGACTCGCTGTGGATGGATTGCAACAGCGGCGCGGCGTCGCTGCGACCAGTATCTGCGCAAAATAAGTCCTTGCATTGGGCGCTACAATCGCACGATGAACCAGCCGACCGAACCCACCCTCGCCATCGACGTCTACCGAACGCGCCGCGAGCGCGTCCTCGCCGCGCTGCGCGCGACGGGCGGCGGCGTCGCCATCGTCCCCACCGCGCCGGAAGCGCTGCGCAACCGCGACGCCGATTATCCGTACCGGCACGACAGCTACTTCTACTACCTGACCGGCTTCACCGAACCGGAGGCGCTGCTGGTGCTCGACGCCAGCGCCGCGTCCGGCGAACCGGCGTCGATCCTGTTCTGCCGCGAGAAGAACGTCGAGCGCGAAACGTGGGAAGGTTTCCGCTTCGGCCCCGACGGCGCGCGCGCGGCGTTCGGTTTCGACGCCGCATTCGCGATCGGCGACGTCGACGTGCAACTGCCGCGGCTGCTCGCCGACAAGCCGTCGCTGCACTACGCGCTCGGCAGCTCGGCGCAACTGGACGAACAGGTGCGCGGCTGGCTCGATACGGTACGCGCACAGGGCCGCAGCGGCGTCGCGACGCCGACCGCCGCCGGCGATCTGATCCCGCTGCTCGACGACATGCGGCTCGTCAAAGACGACCACGAACTCGCCGTCATGCGGCGCGCCGGGCAGATTTCGGCGCAGGCGCATCGCCGCGCAATGGCCGCGTGCCATCCGGGCATCCGCGAGTACGAACTCGAAGCCGAACTGCTCTACACGTTCCGCAAATTCGGCGCGCAGGCGCCGGCTTATACATCGATCGTCGCGGCGGGCGCCAATGCCTGCGTGCTGCACTACCCGGCCGGCAACGGCGTGGCGCAGGACGGCGACCTGATCCTGATCGACGCGGCCTGCGAACTCGACGGCTACGCGTCCGACATCACCCGTACGTTCCCCGCCAGCGGCCGCTTCACGCCGGCGCAGCGCGAGCTGTATGACATCGTGCTGGCCGCGCAGCAGGCCGCCGTCGACGCCACCCGCGCCGGCGCCACCTTCGACGCTCCTCATCAGGCGGCCGTGCGCGTGCTGTCGCAGGGCTTGCTCGACACCGGCATCATCGACCGCGCGAAGTTCGCTTCGGTCGACGACGTGATCGCCGAACGCGCCTACGCGCCCTTCTATATGCACCGCACCGGCCACTGGCTCGGCATGGACGTGCACGACGTCGGCGACTACCGCGAACGCGGCGCGCCGCGCGACGAAGCGGGCGTGTTGCCGTGGCGCACCTTGCAGGCGTCGATGACGCTGACCATCGAGCCCGGCCTGTACATCCGCCCGACAGAGGGCGTGCCCGAGCGCTACTGGAATATCGGCATCCGTATCGAGGACGACGCGATCGTCACGCCGACCGGCTGCGAGTTGATCACGCGCGACGTGCCGGTCGCCGCCGACGAGATCGAGGCGCTGATGCAGGAAGCCCGCGCGGCCCACGAAACAAGGAAGTAATCCGCAATGAACGATGTTTCCCCGTCGACGGTGATTCTGAAGCCCGCCTCGGCCGCTCATCCGTACGACTTCGACGTGACGATCGTCGGCGCCGGTCCGGTCGGGCTGGCGCTGGCCGGCTGGCTGGCGCGCCGCAGCGCGACCCAGGCGCTGAAGATCGCGCTGGTCGACGCGCGCGAGCCGGAAGATTCGATCGCCGATCCGCGCGCGATCGCCGTCTCGCACGGCAGCCGGATGATTCTGGAACCGCTGCGCTGGCCCGCCGACGCCACCGCGATCCAGCGCATTCATGTGTCGCAGCGCGGGCACTTCGGCCGCACGCTGATCGATCACGCCGAGCACGGCTTGCCGGCGCTGGGGTATGTGCTGCGTTACGGGTCGATCGTGCATGGCCTCGCCGAAGCGGTGCATGCGAGCCCGGTGCACTGGTTCCGCTCGACCTCGGCCGCCGCGCCGACCCAGGAGCATGACGGCGTGACGCTGCCGATCGAAACGGCGGGTGTCGCGCGGTCGTTGCGCACGCGAATTCTGGTGAATGCCGAAGGCGGGTTGTTCGGCGATCAGAAGTCCGGCAAACGAACCGGCGAGGACAGTGCGTCGCGCGACTACGGACAAACCGCGCTGGTCGGCACGGTGACCGTCTCCTCGCCGCAACCGCATGTGGCCTGGGAGCGCTTCACGTCGCAAGGTCCGATCGCTTTGCTGCCCATGGGCGGCGTGCGCGGCGCAGACTACGCGCTGGTCTGGTGCTGCGCGCCGGAAGAAGCCGCACGCCGCACGCAACTCCCGGACGCCGACTTCCTGCGCGAACTCGGCGCGGCATTCGGCGACCGCATGGGCCGCTTCACGCAGATCAAAGGCCGCGCGTCGTTCCCGTTGGGCCTGAACGCGGTCGAGACGCTCGTTCAGGGCCGCGTCGTCGCGATCGGCAATGCGGCGCAAACACTGCATCCGGTGGCCGGCCAGGGGCTGAACCTCGGCCTGCGCGACGCGCATTCGCTCGCCGACGCGTTGTCCGCGGAAGGCCCCACGCCGCTCGCGCTCGCCACCTTCGCCCAACGCCGCGCGCTCGACCGGCGCCTCACGATCGGCGCGACCGACACGCTCGCGCGCCTGTTCACCGTCGACTTCGCGCCGCTCGCGATCGTGCGCGGCCTTGCGCTTACCGCGCTCGAATTCGTGCCGCCGGTGAAAACCGCACTGGCGCGTCAAATGATCTTCGGACAGCGTCGCTAGGCGCGCCGCCCGCTCGCGCCTAGCGGCCTTTTTACGCGGCGCGGCGCGCACCGTATGTGAGATGCCGGTTCTATGAATCGGACCACTTTCATAGAAGATTTAATGGGTTACGACACGCGCATGTCGGGTGCCGGCTATCTGTTAACGCTAAAATGGTGGTTTTCTCTCGCATTTCGCGAACGCTCCGATTGACAGAAATTGCGCAATCGGGCGCGCCGCGCGTCCACGCTATGCCCACTCTCGGCTCCCACAATCTGCGTAATAACCTGTTCGTCGCTCCCATGGCGGGCGTGACCGACCGGCCGTTCCGGCAACTGTGCAAACGGCTGGGCGCGGGCTATGCGGTGTCGGAAATGGTCGCCTCGAACGCGCAGTTGTGGAAAAGCGAGAAAACCATGCGGCGCGCCAACCATACCGGCGAGGTCGAGCCGATCTCCGTGCAGATCGCCGGCGCCGATCCGGTCATGATGGCCGAGGCCGCGCGCTACAACGTCGCGAACGGCGCGCAGATCATCGACATCAATATGGGCTGTCCGGCCAAGAAGGTCTGCAATGTCGCGGCCGGCTCGGCGCTGTTGCAGAACGAGCCGCTGGTGCAGCGCATCGTCGAGGCGGTGGTCGGCGCGGTGGGCATCGGGCCCGACGCGGTGCCCGTCACGCTGAAGATCCGCACCGGCTGGAATCGCGACAATAAAAACGCGCTGAGCGTCGCGCACCTGGCCGAAAACGCCGGCATTGCCATGCTGACCGTGCACGGCCGCACCCGCGCCGATCTCTATCACGGCGACGCCGAATACGAGACCATCGCCGCCGTCAAAGCCGCCGTGCGCATTCCGGTGGTCGCGAACGGCGACATTACGTCGCCGCACAAGGCGCGCGAGGTGCTCGCCGCCACCGGCGCCGACGCGATCATGATCGGCCGCGCCGCGCAGGGGCGCCCGTGGCTGTTTCGCGAGATCGAACATTTCCTGAAAACGGGCGAGTTGCTGCCGCCGCCGCGCATCGACGAAATCCAGCAGGTGATGAACGAGCATCTCGAAGATCACTACGCGTTCTACGGGGAATTTACCGGCGTGCGCACTGCGCGTAAGCACATCGGCTGGTACACTCGCGGCCTTTCTGGCGCCAACGTGTTCCGGCATCGCATGAATACGCTGGACACCACGCGCGAACAACTCCTCGCCGTCAACGAGTTCTTCGACGCACAAAAGGCGATCTCCGACCGCCTTGTCTATGTCGACGAAACGCTCAACGAGAACGGCGAGCCGGACCCAACCGACCGACTAGCAGCATGAGCAAGAACAATATCGAACAATCTGTCCGCGACAGCCTGGGGATGTATTTCCAGGATCTCGACGGCTCCAATCCGCACGACGTCTACGACATGGTTATTTCGTGCGTAGAAAAACCCTTGCTCGAAGTGGTGCTCGAGCAGGCCGGCGGCAATCAGTCACTGGCCGCCGAGTATCTCGGCATTAACCGCAATACGCTGCGCAAGAAGCTGCAACAGCACGGTTTGTTGTAGTTCGTTGTAGTTTTCTCGCGCCCTGCCACGTTTCCCTTCGGCTTTTCGTCTTCATCATGATCAAGCAAGCGCTCATCTCCGTTTCCGACAAGTCCGGCATCGTCGACTTCGCCAAGTCGCTGTCCGACCTCGGCGTCAAGCTCCTGTCGACCGGCGGCACCGCGAAATTGCTCGCGGACGCAGGTCTGCCCGTCACCGAAGTTGCCGATTACACAGGCTTCCCGGAAATGCTCGATGGGCGCGTGAAAACGCTGCATCCGAAGGTACACGGCGGCATTCTGGCGCGCCGCGATCTGCCGGAACACATGGCCGCGCTTGAGAAGCACGACATTCCGACCATCGACCTGCTGGTCGTGAATCTGTACCCGTTCGTGCAGACCGTGTCGAAAGAAGAGTGCTCGCTGGAAGACGCGATCGAGAACATCGACATTGGCGGCCCGACCATGCTGCGTTCGGCGGCGAAGAATCACCGCGACGTGACGGTGGTGGTCGATCCGACCGACTACGCGGTCGTGCTCGACGAAATGCGCGCGAACAGCAACGCGGTGTCGTACAAGACGAATTTCCGCCTCGCCACCAAGGTATTCGCGCACACCGCTCAGTACGACGGCGCGATCACGAACTACCTGACCAGCCTGACCGACGAACTGCAACACGCGTCGCGCAACACGTACCCGGCTACGTTCAACCTGGCGTTCAACAAGGTGCAGGACCTGCGCTACGGCGAAAACCCGCACCAGAGCGCGGCGTTCTACCGCGATCTGTCGGTGCCGGCCGGCGCATTGGCGAACTACAGCCAGTTGCAGGGCAAGGAACTGTCGTACAACAACATCGCGGATTCCGACGCAGCGTGGGAATGCGTGAAGACTTTCGACGTGCCGGCCTGCGTGATCGTCAAGCACGCGAACCCGTGCGGCGTGGCGATCGGCGCGGATGCGCACGAAGCGTACGCGAAGGCGCTGCAAACTGATCCGACGTCGGCATTCGGCGGCATCATCGCGTTCAACCGCGAAGTGGATGAAGCGGCGGCGCAAGCGGTGGCCAAGCAGTTCGTCGAAGTGCTGATCGCGCCGTCGTTCAGCGCGGCAGCGCGCCAGGTGTTCACCGCGAAGCAGAACGTGCGTCTGCTGGAAATCGCTTTGGGCGACGGCCACAACGCATTCGATCTGAAGCGCGTGGGCGGCGGTCTGCTGGTGCAATCGCTCGACTCGAAGAACGTGCAGCCGCACGAATTGCGCGTGGTCACGAAGCGTCACCCGACGCCGAAGGAAATGGACGACCTGCTGTTCGCATGGCGCGTGGCGAAGTACGTGAAGTCGAACGCGATCGTGTTCTGCGGCAACGGCATGACGCTGGGCGTCGGCGCCGGCCAGATGAGCCGTGTGGACTCGGCGCGTATCGCCAGCATCAAGGCGCAGAACGCCGGTTTGACGCTGACGGGTTCGGCGGTGGCATCGGACGCATTCTTCCCGTTCCGCGACGGTCTGGATGTGGTGGTGGCGGCAGGCGCGACCTGCGTGATTCAACCGGGCGGCTCGATGCGCGATGACGAAGTGGTCGGCGCGGCGGATGAGCACAACATCGCGATGGTGTTGACCGGTGTGCGTCACTTCCGGCATTGATTTTTTGGCTGGTCTGATGCGGGCGGTGGCGGCCTGGTAGGCTCGTGGTTTGGCAGCTCGCATTGGATGACTAGCTCAACAAGTTCAGTGAAACGGCCCGGCGGGGTTTCCCGCCGGGCCGTTTTCTTTTGTCTCCGCGGATGCGATTGCGTCCTTGCCGCTGAACTGCACACGTTGCCGTTTTTATTCCGCCGATCTCGACGCCTGCCGGCCGTCACGCGGTGCGCGTGTTGTAGTATCGCAAGCACCTGGTTTTTACGGCATTTGCGGCACCTCATGAGAATTCTCGGCATCGACCCCGGCTTGCGCGTGACCGGCTTCGGCGTGATCGATCAAAGCGGCCATACGCTCAGCTACGTCGCGAGCGGCGTCATCAAAACCGCCGACGCCGATCTGCCCTCGCGTCTGGGCACCATTTTCGAAGGCATCTCGACGCTGATTCGCCAGCACTCGCCGGATCAGTCGGCGATCGAAAAAGTGTTCGTCAACGTCAACCCACAGTCCACGCTGCTGCTCGGCCAGGCACGCGGTGCGGCGATCTGCGGACTGGTCGCGGGCGGCGTGCCGGTGGCCGAATACACCGCGTTGCAATTGAAGCAGGCGGTGGTGGGCTACGGCCGCGCGACCAAGGAGCAGATGCAGCAGATGGTGGTGCGGCTGCTGAACCTCTCGGGCGTGCCCGGCACCGACGCCGCCGACGCACTCGGTATGGCAATCTGTCATGCGCACAGCGGTGCGACGCTGAGTACGCTGGGCGGTATTGCACCGGCGCTCGCGAAGAAGGGTTTGCGCGTGAGACGCGGGCGGCTGGTGGGTTAGCGTCGCAGACGGTTGCTAATAGTGATTGGCGCCACGTGCGCTTGTTCTGACAGCATCGCGCGCGCCCCACCCGCTGCGCTACACTCGCCCTTTCTCTCGAAATCGAATCCGCCATGATCGGTCGCATTGCCGGCGTTCTGCTGGAAAAAAACCCGCCGCATCTGCTCGTCGACTGCAACGGCGTCGGCTATGAAGTCGACGTGCCGATGAGCACGTTCTACAACCTGCCCTCGACCGGCGAACGCGTCGTGCTGCTCACGCAGATGATCGTGCGCGAAGACGCGCATCTGCTGTATGGCTTCGGCACCACCGAAGAACGCGTCACCTTCCGCGAACTGCTGAAGATTTCCGGCATCGGCGCACGCATGGCGCTCGCGGTGCTATCCGGCATGAGCGTGCACGAACTGGCGCAGACCGTGACGATGCAGGACGCGGCTCGCCTCACACGCGTGCCGGGCATCGGCAAGAAAACGGCCGAGCGCCTGCTGCTCGAACTGAAGGGCAAGCTCGGCGCCGACCTCGGCGCGATGGCGGGCGCGGCGTCGGCACCCGACCACGCCTCCGATATCCTGAACGCACTGCTCGCCTTGGGTTACTCCGAAAAAGAAGCGTTGGCGGCCGTCAAGAACGTGCCGGCCGGCACCGGCGTTTCCGAGGGCATCAAGCTCGCACTGAAAGCGTTGTCCAAGGGCTGACACTGCGCTCGGACGCAGGCCTTCTTGCATGCGACCGGTACAGCTTCGCACAGGCCATGGGCTTAGCGCACCCTGGCCGTTCGGCCGGGTTTCGCAACGAGGCCAGCGCGGTACAATGGCCAGATGATCGAAACCGACAAACTTGCCGCCGAGCGCATCATCGCGCCCACGCCCGTCTCGTCGAACGAAGAAGCGTTCGAGCGCGCGTTGCGTCCGCGCCAGCTCGACGAATATGTCGGGCAGGAAAAAGTGCGCGGCCAGCTGGAAATCTTCATCGAGGCCGCCAAGCGCCGTTCCGAATCGCTCGACCACGTGCTGATATTCGGGCCGCCGGGCCTCGGCAAGACCACGCTCGCGCACATCATCGCGCGAGAAATGGGCGTCAATCTGCGGCAAACGTCCGGGCCGGTGCTCGAACGCGCCGGCGATCTCGCCGCGCTGCTCACCAATCTCGAAGCCAACGACGTTCTCTTCATCGACGAAATCCACCGGCTCTCGCCGGTTGTCGAAGAAATTCTGTACCCGGCGCTGGAGGATTATCAGATCGACATCATGATCGGCGAAGGGCCGGCCGCGCGTAGCGTGAAGCTGGACCTGCAGCCGTTCACGCTGGTCGGCGCGACCACCCGGGCGGGCATGCTGACCAATCCGCTGCGCGACCGTTTCGGGATCGTCGCGCGACTCGAGTTTTATAACGCCGAGGAACTGGCTCGCATCGTTACGCGTTCGGCGTCGCTGCTGAACGCGCAGATTCATCCTGACGGCGCAATCGAAATCGCCAAGCGCGCACGCGGTACGCCTCGGATCGCGAACCGCCTGCTGCGTCGCGTGCGTGACTTCGCCGAGGTGAAAGCCGACGGCAACATTACCGCGCAAGTGGCCGACGCCGCGCTGAAAATGCTCGACGTCGACGCGGTCGGCTTCGACCTGATGGACCGCAAGCTGCTCGAAGCGATCCTGCACAAGTTCGACGGCGGCCCGGTTGGCGTCGACAATCTGGCGGCGGCTATCGGTGAAGAGCGCGACACGATCGAAGACGTGCTCGAACCGTATCTGATTCAGCAAGGTTTCCTGCAGCGCACGCCGCGCGGCCGCGTCGCCACGCTGCTCACCTACCGGCATTTCGGGCTGGCCGCGCCGGATTCGTCGAGCGCGTTGCCGGGTATCTGGAATTCGGCTGCAACCTGAGCCAAGGCATCAACTCGCGGCGCGACCCTCGTTGCGCCTCAGCGCTTAACGGCCCGGCTCCGGCACCTTCTTGAAGGTGTCGTCCGAACTCGGCGCGTCGAGATGCGACACGTCCGCCCACGACACGATTGTCGCGCGGCCGCTATCGAAATCCACCACGTTCACGCTCGTGTTAAGCAACGCGTAATTGCGCGGCGCGTCGAGCGGCAAATCGCAGGCGAAACGGCGCACGCAATCCAGCACGCCGCCATGCGCGACACACGCAATCCGTCCGCCTGGATGCGCGGCGACCAGCGGTTCGATCGCATGCAATACGCGGTGGTAAAGCGTGCGTTGCGACTCGCCGTCCGGCGGTGCAAAGCCGGCGTCGCGAGTTTGCCAGTGCGCGTATTCGTCGGGGAAACGCAGCGCGATCTCGTCGCTGTCATGGCCCTGGAACGCGCCGTACGAACGCTCGCGCAGACCTTCGCGAAGCTGCAGGGGCAGGCCGAGCGCGTCGGCGATCGGCTGTGCGGTTTGCTGCGCGCGCTGCAGGTCGCTCGAATAGATCGCGTCGAGCCGCGCGCCCTGCTTCGCCTCGTCGGCCATGCGGTGCGCGAGACGTTGCGCCTGGGCCAGACCGGTCGTAGCCAGTGGAATGTCGATGTGACCTTGAATGCGCTTGATGCGGTTCCAATCGGTCTCGCCGTGCCGGATGAACAGAATCTGCGTGGTCATGGAATGAAAGTGGGCGCCATTCGCCGGTTATGCCGAACCGCTATTGTCGCAAAAAGCGGCTGGAGGGAGAGGCGAACGCAAGCGCGCCGCCGTGTTGACTGTGTGCCCCAAACAACCGATCGCTCAGGCGTTGGTCTGAAGCCAGAACGTGACCGGCCCGTCGTTGACGAGCGACACCTGCATATCGGCGCCGAATTCGCCGGTCTCGACGATCGGATGCTTGCCGCGCGCGGCGGCAACAAAGTAATCGAACAGGCGCCGGCCCTCGTCCGGCGGTGCAGCCGGCGTGAAGCTGGGACGCAGGCCGCTATTGGTATCTGCGGCCAGCGTGAACTGCGACACGAGCAGCAAGCCGCCAGCGCGCCCGGCGCCGTCCAGATTCTGCACGGAGAGATTCATCTTGCCAGCGGCGTCGCTGAACACGCGGTAGCCGAGCACCTTGGCGAGCAGCCGGTCGGCGGCCGCCTCGGTGTCGCCGCGTTCGGCGCACACGAGCGCGAGCAGGCCCGCTTCGATCGCGCCGGTCACGTGGTCGGCCACGCGTACTTCCGCGCGCCGCACGCGTTGGATTAGCGCGATCATCGGCGCGACTCCGGCTTTGACTCTCGTTGCAGCGGCGTTCGTGTCATCGCTGAGTTATCCCCGATCGCGCGCGATCAGGCCGTCAGCGTGACGCGTGCAAAACGGCGCTTGCCGACCTGCACGGTGTACTCGCCCGCTTCGACTTTCAGCCCCTTGTCGGAAACGGTCGCGCCGTCGATCTTCACGCCGCCCTGCTCGATGTTGCGCAGCGCTTCGCTGGTCGACGGCACCAGGTTCGCCTGCTTGAGCAACTGGCCGATGGCGAGCGGCGCGCCCGCGAGCGTCACAGCCGGGATATCGTCCGGCACGCCGCCCTTCGCGCGATGGTTGAAGTCCTCGAGCGCACGCTCGGCGTCCGCTTGCGAGTGGAAACGCGCGACGATCTCCTGACCGAGCATCACCTTGAAATCGCGCGGATTGCGGCCCGCTTCGATCTCTTTCCTGAAGCCGGCGATCTCGTCCATTGGGCGGAACGACAGCAGTTCGAAGTAACGCCACATCATCACGTCGGAGATGCTCATCAGCTTGCCGAACATGTCTGTCGGCTTTTCGCTGATGCCGATGTAGTTGTTCTTCGACTTCGACATCTTTTCGACGCCGTCGAGCCCTTCGAGCAGCGGCATGGTCAAAATGCACTGCTGTTCCTGGCCGTACTGCTTCTGCAACTCACGGCCCACCAGCAGGTTGAACTTCTGGTCGGTGCCGCCGAGCTCGAGGTCGGCGTTCAGCGCGACCGAGTCGTAGCCTTGCATCAGCGGATACAGGAGCTCGTGGACCGAGATCGGCACGCCGCCCTGGAAGCGCTTGGTGAAATCTTCGCGCTCGAGAATCCGCGCCACCGTGTAGCGCGACGCGAGCTTGATCATGCCGTCGGCGCCGAGCGGCATCGACCATTCGCTGTTGTAGCGGATCTCGGTCTTGTCGCGGTCGAGCACCAGCGCGGCCTGTTCGAAATACGTCTTTGCGTTCGATTCGATCTGTTCGCGCGTGAGCGGCGGACGCGTGGCGTTGCGGCCCGACGGATCGCCGATCAGCGACGTGAAATCGCCGATCAGAAAAATCACCGTGTGGCCGAGATCCTGCAACTGGCGCATCTTGTTCAACACGACCGTATGGCCGATGTGGATGTCCGGCGCGGTCGGATCGAGCCCGAGCTTGATACGCAGCGGCTTGCCGGTCGCGGCGCTCTTTGCGAGCTTTTGCGCGAATTCGTCTTCGATCAGCAGTTCGTCGACGCCGCGTTTGGTGACGGCGAGCGCGTGACGGACTTCGTCGGTGAGCGGAAGGACGGCAGCGGGGGTAGGCTTGGTGGACTCGGTGCTCATGCTGGAAACTTGAAGTCGCGAAAAAAAGAGATTGTCCCATAGATGCGCGCCGCCGCGCCCACTGACGCCGTCGCAAGCGACCCGGCGGGGTACGATTTCTGCACAATTTCCGCGCGGCAGGCCCGGCTGTTGGCGTCACGGAGCGTTATATTCGAGCGCGCTTGGCTGGATAATCTGCTACAACCAATCGCAACGAACCTCGACAGGAGCAGCAACGTGGCGCAAGACACCGCAGACGGCGTCTACCTTGGATTGATGTCCGGCACGAGCATGGACGGCGTGGACGGCGTGGCCGTGAGATTTGCCGAGGGCAAGGCGCCCGTGGTGCTGGCCGAGGCGTTCGTCGGCTTCGCGGCCGGCCTGCGCGACGCGTTGTTCGCGCTGCAACAGCCCGGCGACAACGAGATCGAACGCGAAGCGCTGGCCGCCAACGCGCTCGCCACCCGCTACACGGTGTGCTGCCACGAACTGCTGCGCGAAAGCCGCGTGTCCGCTGCGGAAGTGCGCGCGATCGGGGTGCACGGGCAGACGGTGCGGCATCGGCCGGAAAAGGGCTATACGCGGCAGATCAACAACCCGGCGCTGCTCGCAGAAATGATGCATATCGACGTGATTGCCGACTTCCGCAGTCGCGACGTCGCAGCCGGCGGCCAGGGCGCGCCGCTGGTGCCGGCGTTTCACGCCACGGTGTTCGGCGCGAAGAACGAAACGCGGGTGGTCTGCAATCTTGGCGGGATCAGCAACATCACGATTCTCAACGCGACGGGCGGCGTGCGCGGCTTCGACTGCGGGCCGGCGAACGCGTTGCTCGACGAATGGGCGCAGCGTCATCTCGGCAAGCCTTTCGACGAGAACGGCCACTTCGCGGCCGGCGGCCAGGTGGATCGGACGCTGCTGAACGCGTTGCTGGACGAGCCGTTCTTCCCGCAGCAACCGCCCAAAAGCACCGGACGCGACCTGTTCAACCCCGAATGGCTCGATGCGAAACTCCAGCCGTTCGCCTCGCTTGCCCCGGCTGACGTGCAAGCGACGCTCGTCGCACTCACTGCGGTGACCGTGGCGCGCGAAATCGAGCGGCATGCGTCGGATGCCAGGGCGGTCTATGTGTGTGGCGGCGGTGCGCGCAATCCGGAGATTCTGAAGGCGTTGCAGCAGGCGTTGGAGGACAGCGGCGTCAGCGGCGTCCCGGTGATGACTACCGACGCGCTCGGCGTACCGCCGAGCCAGGTTGAGCCGCTGGCCTTCGCGTGGCTGGCTATGCGCTGCCTGGCGCGGCTGCCGGGCAATCTGCCTGCGGTTACCGGTGCGGCTGCGGAACGCGTGCTGGGTGCGATCTACCCGCGCTGAACGAGGCCGTGTATCGGCGCGGCGTCGTAGCACACGCGCATGCGTAGATAACAAAAAACGGGGCTTAGGGCCTAATGCCGTTCAGTTAAGGTCTCTTTTGAGAACTCGAACTGTGTAACGAAACGGTCTGGATTTGACGGCCCGAACGCATCTGCGTCCGGGCCGTTTCTCGTTGGGAAGTTGCTTGAGCCGTTCACGCAGGCGCTTGAGCAGCGTGGGCAGTTTGCCGTACGAGCGCGTCACGGCGGCCCACGTCATTTCGTACTGAATGGTGTGGAACGCGCGGATGAAGCTGATTTCTTCGGGTGAGTGCCCGGCGTCGATCGCCGCTTTGGCCATCTCCAGGCGGATCAGGTTATAGGCGATCAACGCCCCCCAGAACTCCTGGTAGACACCTTCCACGGTCTGACTACGCAGAGTCAGGTCCATGCCTAGCATCGACTGTTTCAGTTCATGGTAACTGGTCTCGATCTGCCAGCTACGCTCGTAGCACGACACAATATCGGCGCCCCGGAAACGCCTTCGATCGGTCAGGGACGTCAGCAGTGTTCGTTGCCGCCCCTTTGCATCGACGGCAAGCACGGCGCGCGCTTGCCAGAATTCGGGCAGATCCGGGCATTTCGCACGGGCCTGCGGCGACACGCGCATGCGCACGATCTGGTCCCCGTCGCACCCGCTCACGACCTCCCAGCGCAAATTGGATTTGGCCGGGATGATGTAATGCCGGTTCTGGCCACCTGAAACAAGATTGCACAGCAGCTGGGCCGACAGGAAGCCTTTATCGAATACGGTGATGGAATCAGCCGGCACACGATCGATGAGTTCGCGCGCCCAGATCATCTCGTTGATATCGTAAGGGCCGAACACTGCATCACGTACCAGATGCGTGGCCAGTGCGGTGAGGGTTACTGCACGCAGTTGGGGATAGCTGCCAATCCGGCCATGAGCGGCGGCCGAGGCGCCGAAATGTCTGCGGTTGGCGGCACTGTCGGCGGTGCGCAGCGTGGTGCCATCCATCGCGAACAGTGAGAATCCCTTGAAGAGGTACCGCGCCTGATCCTGCGCGACCCAGTTTCTGGCCGATTCGTGAAACAGCCAGGCCAGTGGTGCGGCCCCGATGCGCTGTCGCGCCTGGGCGACGGCGCTCTTGCTGACAAATGACGCATCCGGGGCAGGCAGCGCAAGGTCCAGTTCATCGACGACTTCGCTGATCGACTGGTGCCGGTACAGCGCTAGCGCAATCACCAGCCAGACGACCTGCTGCGCGGGTAACCGACGCCGGCGCACGCTGGCGCTGCCGGTGGCCTGCACGGCATACTCGATCCATTCATACGGCAGATGCTGGCCCAGCCGTCCCCATTCGAGCGGCGGCTGTGACTCAACAAGGAAGCGCAGATCATCGGCCAGCATGGCGTGAAAGCTAACATCGACACGCCCTGTTTACAACCCATCTGCGCACCCAATAAAAATGCCGTTCAGTTGCTTAACTGAACGGCATTACGGCCGAGGCCCCGTTTTTTGTTCGTACAACTCTCGCTCAGACAGCAGCCATCAAACCGAGAACGACGAGCCGCAACCACAGGTGGTCGACGCATTCGGGTTCTTGATGACAAACTGCGCGCCGTTGATGTCGTCCTTGTAGTCGATCTCAGCGCCAACCAGATACTGGTAGCTCATCGAATCGATCAGCAGCTGGACGCCGCTCTTGTTCATGACGGTGTCGTCTTCGTTGACGGCTTCGTCAAACGTAAAACCGTACTGAAAGCCCGAGCAGCCGCCGCCTTGCACGAACACGCGCAATTTCAGCTCCGCATTGCCTTCTTCTTCGATCAGTTGCTTGACCTTGTCAGCCGCTGCGTCGGTAAAAACGAAGGGGGCGGGCATTTCGGTCACGGGTGTTTCGGTGACTGCGTTCATTCGGACTCTCCAAAAAGCTTCTAGCCGCTATTGTAGCGGCTGATCTCAATATCGTGCTTAACCCCACAGAATCAATGGGTTCTTCCCGCGGAATCAAACGGTAGCGCGGCTTGGCGTCGCCACCAGGCTCGAACGGCGCAAACCGCCGCAGCACGGCGGCCTAATTTGCCGCGACCAGACGGCGCGACGGAGCCGCGGCGCGACCAAACGGAGAAACCACCAAACGGCGAAGCCATAAAAAAAGCCGCCTTCGCGAAAGCGTTGGCGGCTTTTGCAGCGTACCAGCCCGAGAGCCGGCTCGCACTCGAAACGATTAACGCTTCGAGAATTGCTTCCGGCGACGTGCCTTGTGGAAGCCGACCTTCTTACGTTCGACTTCACGAGCGTCACGCGTCACGAAGCCAGCCTTCGACAGTTCCGGCTTCAGCGTTGCGTCGTAGTCCATCAGCGCGCGGGTGATGCCGTGGCGAACCGCACCGGCTTGACCCGTTTCACCGCCACCGTTCACGTTGACTTTGATGTCGAACGTGACGCCGTGGTTCGTGAGTTCCAGCGGCTGACGCACGATCATCAGCGACGTTTCGCGCGAGAAGTAATCGGCGATAGGCTTGCCGTTCACAATGATAGCGCCCGTGCCAGCCTTGATGAAGACGCGTGCGACGGCGCTCTTGCGGCGGCCCGTGCCGTAATTCCAGTTACCGATCATGTGGGCTCCCCTTAGATCTCGAGCGCTTTCGGCTGTTGCGCCGAATGCGGATGCGTTGCTTCGGCGTAGACCTTCAGCTTCTTGATCATCGCGTAGCCGAGCGGACCCTTCGGCAGCATGCCCTTGACCGCTTTCTCGAGCGCACGGCCCGGGAAGCGTTCCTGCATCTTGCTGAACGTCGTTTCATAAATACCGCCCGGGTAACCCGAGTGGCGATAGTACTTCTTGTCAGTAGCCTTGTTGCCCGTGACTCTCAACTTGCCCGTGTTGATAACGATGATGAAATCACCGGTGTCGACGTGCGGAGTGAATTCAGGCTTGTGCTTGCCGCGAAGACGGAGTGCCACTTCGCTGGCGACACGCCCGAGAACCTTATCCGTCGCGTCAATCACGTACCATTCACGCGTAACCTCATGGGCTTTTGCGGAAAACGTCTTCATGATCGATCCAAAAAAAATGCTGCGCCCAATGTGTTTTTTCCTGCTTGTAGTGTGCGCATCGAGGCGCGTGCAGGCTCTCCCTAGTTCTTCCTCCGCGGGCGCGGATGCGGAAAAGCCTTGAATTATAATGGAATTTCCTCCCGCAAGTCAAAACGTGCGGGAGTTTGCCGGAAATGTCCGCCGATTTGCGGGCCAGACCGGCTTGACTTGATGCGCTTTGGCGTCTTATCCGGTGTAAGAGCCGGGGCAACGACGAGTAGACATACGGGCGAAAAAAAACCCGAACGAGCGGTTCGGGTTTAATCCACCAAAGGAGGAGGTGGAGGAGACAGCGGAGGTTGCACAACTGCTGCAACCGATGGAAACGATTATATGAGGCACCCTTGTGCGACGCAAGAACATTTGCATTGTGAAACGCGATTTCACAGTGTGACAATTGAATCGCGACAACGGGACTCGCATAATTTCGTTATAAATCAACGATAATCCTGCTCCGGCACGTCGTTCCGAACAGACATCGGCTAGAGTAAAACCCCTAAAACGATCAGGGCATTCCCGAATCGGCTGAACATGCGGCAGCGCAACACGCAAGCCGTCATTAGGCATAAGTTCCAGCCGAAGTCGCCTCGGGCGAATCCGCAAACCCCGGGCTACAATGCCGTCTCGATATTGCGCAGCGCGGTGGAGCACAGCATGGAATGCAAAGTAAGCTGGATGGGGCAAGACGGCATGGCGTTCGCGGCCGAGACGGGCAGCGGCCATCTGGTGGCCATGGACGGCGCGCCGGAAGGCGGCGGCCGCAATCTGGCGCCGCGTCCGATGGAAATGGTGCTGCTCGGCACGGGCGGCTGCACGGCGTACGACGTCGTGATGATCCTAAAGAAAAGCCGCCAGGAAATCGCCGGCTGCTCGGTGACGCTGAAGGCGGAGCGCGCCAGCGAGGACCCGAAGGTCTTCACCAAGGTCCATTTTCACTTCACCGTGACCGGCAAGAACCTGAACCCGGCCACAGTGGAGCGCGCGATCAATCTGTCGCACGATAAATACTGCTCGGCGTCGATCATGATCGCGAAGACCGCTGAACTCACACACTCGTTCGACATCGTCGCGGGTTGAGCGCGAACTCGGCGCTGCGGCGTAGCAGTGCAGCAGGAGCAAGCACACACTGCGCGCTGACCGCCGAATCGGCGAGCGGATAAAACCCGCGCCGCAAAAGAAAATGCCGACGTCCTGACGGACGCCGGCATTTTTTGTTTGGGTGGCAAAGCAAGCCGATAAGCCGGATTCTGTGCACGCGCCACGTCCGAAAACGCCGCGCGCGTAGCAGTCATTCCTCTAGGCGCGCCATTACTGACGCGCTCAAGCTTCCTACCCGCAGACGTGACGGGGGCACCGCCCTGCATCTCGAAGATGCTAGCCTGCCTACTTGGAATTGCTCCGGGTGGAGGTTACCGTGCCGGTCTGCCTTGCAGCAGCCGCGGTGCGCTCTTACCGCACCGTTTCACCCTTACCTGATCCCGGCTTGCGCCGGGCCATCGGCGGTTTGCTTTCTGTTGCCCTGTTCCGCGTGTCACCACGGATGGCCGTTAGCCATCACCCTGCCCTGTGGAGTCCGGACTTTCCTCGCCCTCTTTGGCCGAAGCCGCAGAGGCCGCGACTGCCTAGCCTGCTTTGCTGGGCGGGATTTTAACACCTGTGAGGCGAATGCCCTGCATCGGCGGTTGAAATAGCCAGGTGGACAAGGCCGCATGGGCGCGCTTTCGCGGCGTCGCCGCACATTTTCGACGCCTGTTACCGCGCCAAGTCGCGCCGCACATTTGGATTAGCGGGTTCGTCGTCCGGAGCGAAATACTGAGGCGTCGTCATAGAACGCGGGTGCCTCATTTTCAGACCACCAGCCCGGAATGCCCAGCACGGGGAGCGGCGCGAACATGCGGCTCGTCAACGCTTCGGTGTTCATCAACGCCGCGCCAACCGATGCGTCCAGCCATGCGTTTCGCGCGATGGCGTCCCAGGCGAAATACTCGGGCGGCACGTCGACGATCCACGCGTGCCCGGTGCAGGCCTTGAACGGCACGATCAGTTTTTCCAACAACGCATGGCCGAAGCAGCGCACTTCGCAACTAGCGCCCCACGCGTCACGCCCGCCGACCAGCAGCGTCTGCCAGTCGAAGCTACGCAGCGCGTCGCTCAACACCGGATCGGCGCATGCAAACAGCAACGCGTTCTCGTCGAACAAAGTCAGCGTATCGCGCACGCCGCCGCGGGTCGGGCCGACGCCCAACACGTCGATGGCCGCCGACTGCCGTGCGTTCAGCGCCGCCTTGATCCGCGGAAACGCAAACCACATCGACGCGTTGAAGAAGTCGTGCAGATTGTGGCGCGTCGGCACGCAGCCGGTCGCCGAGATATGCGCCTCGTACGCCGCGCCGGGCGGCAGGTCGTCTTGCGCGATGAACGCGAGGCGCTCGCCGCGCCCCGTGGTTTGTCCCATCAAGGCCGCGTCGGCGTTCATTTCGGTGAGCAACGCCGCGTAGCTCGTTAGCGCGGCCTGCTGCCAACGCTCGCCGCGCCCGGCAAACTGCGCGAACCACGGCATCGACCAGTCGATCCCGGCGAAGCCCGGGCGCTGAACCTCGCTCACCGGCATGGAACTCAACGCCGGCAAGCTCAGACCAGGCGCCAACCAATCGACTCGCCGCCACGCAGCGGCACCACCGGCGTATCGCCGACCGGCAACTCCGCCGGCAGCGTCCACTCCTCGCGACGCAGCGTGACCTGCTCCGCGCTGCGCGGCAGGCCGTAGAAGTCCGCACCGAAGAAGCTCGCAAAGCCTTCGAGCTTATCCAGAGCACCGGCGTTGTCGAATGCTTCCGTATAAAGCTCGAGCGCGTGCAGTGCCGTATAGCAACCCGCGCAGCCGCACGCGTGCTCCTTCAAACCCTTCGGATGCGGCGCGCTATCCGTGCCGAGGAAGAAGCGCGAATTGCCCGACGTCGCCGCCTCGAC